>CAZQPM010000100.1:0-12385 GCA_964595195.1 uncultured Burkholderiales bacterium
TCCACCAGGACCTCCAGGAGGTTCGTCACGGTCAGGTAGATCCCCAGGAAGGTGGCCAGCCGGTCGGCGGTGCGGAACTCCTCCACGAAGATCTTGGAGTACACGTACTGGCTGACGAACAGGGCCAGCACCATGGCGGCTGCCGAGATCAGCAGCCAGCGGCTCAGGGCCGAGTGGCGCATGTAGCGCACGGCGCCCCGCATCCCCTCCATGGAGGTTTCGTCGGCCTCGAGGAGGCTGATCGGCCCCCAACGTCGCAGCGGGCGGCGGCCGGCCACCAGCATCCCGGCAGCCACCAAGAGGCCCAGGCCCCAGCCGGCGATCAGGGCTTCGGGGCCCAGAAGACGACTGACGCCCGTCGCCAGCAGGCCTCCGGCGAAGCCACCCAGGCTGGCACCCACCGTGAACAGGGGGAAGAGCCGCTTGGAACCCAGGGTGTCGAAGTAGTCGCCGGTGAACGTCCAGTAGTGGTTCTGGAAGACGGCGAAGGTCAGGTAGTACAGGCAGAAGAGGATCGGCAGGATCCAGTTGCAGGTGCGGGCCACGAAGGCCGCCGGAACCAGGACCAGGCCGGCTCCCGCCAGCATCTGGGCAAAGTAGACGTCGTTGCGCCGTTCGTCGACCCCCAGGGCGTAGACCATGGAACCCAGCACCGTCAGGGTGGAGGCGGCGATGAAGGCCATGGGCAGGTAGCGGATCCCGACCCGGGCCTCGTCCAGGAAGAGGGCCTCCGATCCCGCCAGGCCCAGGGTCTGGGCCAGTTGGAGCAGACCGAACAGGGACCCGAAGAACAGGAAGCGGGAACGCTCACGCCCCCGGACGCCGGGCAGAAGCCGCCAGACCAGCGAGCTCACCGTCGCCTACCTGCGGGGCGGAGGGCTGGGAGTCTCCGGGCGGGGACCATAGCCGGTCGGTGGTGGAGTCCGGGAGGAACGGCCGGTGTCCTCCAGACCCTGGCTGCGCCGGAACAGGTCCAGGCGGACCCGGGTCAGCATCCAGAAGGCCAGGCCCACCAGGGCCAGCAGGACCGGGACCGGATGGAAGAAGGCCACCAGGGTGGAAAGCCCGACCAGGACGTCCTCGGCCAGGCTCAGGACGGGGTGCACGAAGGTGCGGTTCTGCCGCCAGCGGATCATCCGAAAGCTGGTCTTGAGGCGCAGCAGGGGTTGACTGAAGAGCAGTCCCAGGGCCAGCGCGGCCGTGGCGTTCATCCCCGCGGTGGGCAGGCGCAGGACCGAGAAGCACGCCAGCACCCCGGCCACCGGGCGCAGCAGGACCAGGGGCACCTCGAAGAGGCGGGCCACCAGCGGGGTCTTGTCGGCCAGGACCTCCAGGAGGGCCAGCCCGCCCAGGACCAGGATCGCGTGCTCGGACTCCAACCAGCGCAGGGGCTCCGGGATCCGGAAGGTTCCTGCCAGGCCCTCGCGCGAGACCATGGTGACGATGAAAAGGGGAAGGAAGGCCCGCAGCCCGGTGCAGGCTGTCACGCACGCGGCTAGGAAGATGCTGCCGAACCACCCCACGCCTGGGGCATTCCGTCCGGGGTCGGGAACTCCTGGCTCCGAGCCGCGCCCCGTGGAGGGAAGGCCGGCGCCCGGAAGAAGACGGGCTCGTGTCGGTTCCCCTGAAGGTCCTGCTGGTCGAGGATCATCCCTATTCCCGGGACATCCTGGCGTTGTGGTTGGAAGAGCGCTTCCAGCACGTCCTGATCGCCAGCGACGGCCTGGAGGCCCTGGAACTGCTGCGGGCCCACCCGGACGTGCAGGTCATCCTGACCGACTGGATGATGCCCCGGATGGATGGGCTGGAACTCTGCCGCCGGGCGCGCAGCCTGTCCCGCGAACGCTACCTGCACATCCTGGTCCTGACGGCCCGGACCCAGAGCGAGGACCTGGTGACGGCCCTGCACGCCGGGGCCGACGCCTTCCTGCACAAGCCGGTGGATCTGGCTGAACTGCAAGCCCAGATGAACGTGGCCCTGCGCATCATCGACCTGCATGGGCAGGCCGCACGCCGCATGCGCGAGCTGGATCAGGCGCGCCGCCGGGTCGAACAGGACCTGGAAGCGGCCGGGCGCATCCAGCGCTCGATGCTACCGTCCGGCCCTCCCCCGATGCCTGGAGTGCGGTTCGCCTGGGCCTTCGAGTCCTCAGGTCAGGTCGGCGGCGACATGTTCGGGGTCGCCGATCTGGGCGGGAGGCGCGTCGGTCTGTACGCCCTGGATGTCTGTGGACCGGGGGCCTCGGCGGCCCTGCTGGCGGTCAGCATCGGCTGGGTGATGCGCTCGGCCCTGGCCGGGCGGGGAGGGGGCCCGGAGGGATCCGCTCCCCTGGCCCCCGAGGAGGTCGCCCGGAGCCTGAACCGGCGTTTCCCGGTGATCGCCTGGTCCGACCAGTTCTTCAGCCTGCTCTACGGCATCCTGGATGTCGGGGACATGAGCTTCTCCTGTGTGCGTGCCGGACACCCTCCGCCTCTGCGGGTGGCGGCCGGGGAGATCACCCCCCTGGCGGTACCCCTGGGCCCCCTGTTGGGCGTCCTGTCCGACTCCGAACTGGAGATCCGGTCCTCCCGGCATGCCCTGCAACCCGGGGAGACGGTGCTCCTCTACACCGACGGCCTGTTGCGGGTCCTGGGCGGGGAGGACGCCCACGCTCCGGTCAGCGAGCTGGCCCGGTTCCTGGAACCCTGGCGGGGCCGGGGCGTGGCCGAACTCGTGGAAGCCCTGCGGGCGCGCGTCCAGGAGGCCCGGGAGGTCGGGCTGCAGGACGACGTGACCGTCGTCGGGTTCGAGATCCTGGCCCCGGACCTGCCTTGAGAGGCTCCTCTCCGGAGGGTGCCGGCGCGTCCGGCTAGAAACCCGGCCAGATGAAGAATCGACTCCTCCTGCTGATCCTGACGCTGCTCCTGGCCCGCCCGACCGGGGCCTCTCCACCTGTCGGAATGGTCACCGACCTCCGGGGTGAGGTGCGTGCCGGAAGCGTCCGACTGGATGTGCTGACCCAGCTCTCGGCCGGGCAGGTTCTGGTGTTGGGCCCCGGCGCCCGCTGCACGGTGACCTGGTTCGTCGACGGCCATCGCGAGAAGGTCTCCGGTCCGGCCCGTGTCCGGGTGACCCCGGGGGGGCTGGCGGGGGCCTCCGTCACGAAGGTGCGGGCCGCGGCCGCCCTGGCCTCCATGCAGCCCCGGGCTCCTGCGGGTTCGGCCCGCACGGCGGTCACCACCCGAGGTGAGGCCGAGGTCGTGGCCAGGCTGCCCGCACCTGCCCGCGTCGCCGAGTCGGCTCCCCTCTTCCGCCTTCCCCAGGAGACGGCGGCGGTGGAGGTGCGCGGTCCCGGCGGCGAGGTGCTGGTGGCGGATCGCCTGGTCGGGGATTCCCTGTGGGCCGTCCCCGCGCGACACCCCGAGACGGGGGCGCCGATCGCCCTGGACCCGGGCTGCGACTACGAACTGGCGGTCCTGGATGGCGCGGGCCGTCAGGTCAGTTCACGCCGTTTCCGGGTGGTGGCCATGAGCCGGGCCCGCCAGGATCGGCTGGTCGGGTTGGAGGACCTGGTCCGCAGGACCCGGGACGATGCCACCCCGTGGATCGCCCGGGCCGCCGTGCTGGAGGAAGCGGGCCTGCGCGAGCAGGCCCTGGACGCCGTGTTGGAGGCCCTGGTGCTGTGCCCGTCGCCGGCCCTCATGGGGTGGGCGGCGGATCTGTCCGAGCAGATGGAGCGGCCCCTGGAGGCCGAGGTCTGGAGGCGCCTGGCGGGCCAGCGCCGGTGAAGCGCCATCCCCTCCGTCACGTCCTGGTCCTGGGGATCCTGGCCCTGGTCCCGGCCCTGCTCTCCTGGCCCCTGGCCGAGGGCTTCCCACCCGGAACGTTCCTGGCCCAGGCCGGCCGGGACGCCCTGTTCACGGCGCGGCACCTGCTGGGCCGGGATCCGGCCCTCTCCCCGAGAATCGTCCTGGTGGCCGTGGACCCGCTGACCGTCCGCGCCCCCCACCTGCGCAAGCCCCTGGCCCTGTGGAACCGGGAGATCGCCCTGGTGGTCCAGGCCCTGGGACGGGCGCAGGCCGAGGTGGTGGCCTTGGACCTGCTGCAACCCTATCCGGGGCTGGAACCCCAGGGCGACATGGACCTGGCCCGGGCCCTGCGGCAGGCTCCGACCGTCATGGCCGTGGACGTGGACGAGTCCTCCGGCACCCTGGCGCCGCCCCAGCCCATGCTCTTCTACGCCGCCGGAGACCCGGGCGAAGCCGGTGGACTGATCCGCACCAGCCGGGATGCCGACGGGGCCCTCAGGCGAGCCTCCTTCGCCCATCAGGTGCGGGCCGCCGACGGGGGCCCGATGACCCTGCTGACCCTGTGGTTCCAGGGAACCCGGCGCCTGCTGGGCTGGTCGCTGGCCCAGGTGCAGGCCGCATGGCAGGCGCGGTCGCACGAATTGCCCCTGCCCCAGCGTCCGGTCCCGCTGGTCTCGGGCGGTCGGGCCCAACCCCCGGAGTTCATGCTGATCAACTACGCCGGGCCGGCCGGAACGGTTCCATCCGTGTCCTTCCTGGAGGTCCTCCGGCGCCGCCACGAGACCGGGTGGTTGCGTCGGAACTTCCAGGGGCGCCTGGTCTTCCTGGGAGTCACGCTGCCCGACCAGTTGGACTACCACCGTACCCCGATGGTCTGGGTGCAGCGGCTGTCCCAGTCGGGCTCGGCCGTCCGCACCGCCGTCCAGGTGAGCGAGGAGATGGCGGGCACCGAGATCCTGGCTCAGGCCGCGAATACGCTGGTGACCGGCAGGTTCCTGGCCCTGGCCGGACCCGGGGTCTCCTGGGCCTGGGGCGTGGTCGCCTGCCTGGCCGCGGCCCTGGCCGGGCAGGCCCGGAGTCTGCGCCTGCCCCTGCTGCTGGCGGTCCTGGCCGCGATCCTGGGGGTGTCGGTCGGGGTCTTCGTGGCCTTCGACCTGATCCTGCCCCTGGTCTGGCCTGTCCTGGGGTCTCCTCTGGCCTTCGCGGGTGGGATCGGGTGGCGGCACCTGACCACCGACGCCGAGCGGGCGCGAATCCGCGGACTCCTGGGGCGCTATGTCTCGGACCGCGTGGCCGAACTGGTGGTCGACCACCCCGAACAGGTGGCCCTGGGGGGGCAGTCGGCCGAGGTGACGTTGCTGTTCTCGGACCTCAACAATTTCACGACCTGGAGCGAGAAGACGGATCCCGCGGAAGTCGTGCAGACGATGAACGAGTACTTCACCGCGATGGAGGAGATCATCTTCCGGGAGGGCGGGACCCTGAAGCAGTTCGTCGGCGACGAGATCATGGTGATCTTCGGCGCTCCCTTCCCCCAGGCGGACGCCGAGGCGCGCGCCGTGCGCACGGCCCTGGCGATGCAGCAGGAGCTGGTGCGCCTGGGCGGGGCCTGGGCCGCTCGGGGCGTCCCGCGTCTGCAGGCCAAGATCGGCATCCACCGCGGCCGCGTGGTGGTGGGCAACGTCGGGTCGCCGCGCCGCACCGAGTATGCCGCCGTGGGGGACACGGTCAACCTGGCCTCCCGGGTGATGGGCCTGACCAAGGAGTTGGGACACCTGGTGCTGATCACCGACGAGGTCTACCAGAGGGTCGCCGACCAGGTGGAAGTCCGGACCTTCCCCCCCCATCGGGTCAAGGGGCGTCAGGGCCTGGTGCAGGTCCACGGCCTGGAAGGGCTCAAGGCTCCCGGACCCGCCTCCCCGCCGTCGGCAGCCGGGTGATCCGCTGCCATCAGGCCTTCGGGGCCGCCGCGCTCCCGCTCCTCGATGGGCGTCTCAAGGCGCGTCGCCGGGCGGATCGATCAGCGGAAGTCACCGAAAAGGACGAAGGCCGCCCAGTGGTAGGGGTGGGCGGTGGCGGCGTTCCCGAGCAGGGCCACCTGGGCCTGGCGCAGGGCCTCGGCCTTGGGCAGGGCCCGAGCCAGGCCGCCGTAGAACACGCGCATCAACTCCGGGGTCGAGGCGTCGTCGATCTGCCAGAGGGTGGCCAGAACGGTGCGGCCACCTGCCAGGCCGAAGCCCTCGGCCAGCGAGCGCAACTGGGCTCCCGGAGTGCGCTCTCCCAGGGCGGTCTGGCAGGCCGAGAGCGAAACCAGGTTCACTCCCTCCAGGGAGAGTGAGGGCAGGTCCCCGACACGGAGGCGTTCTCCGGCGGCCAGCACCAGGAAGCTCTCGGCCGGGTCCCGACGGTTCAGCACGCCGTGCGTGGCCAGGTGCAGCATGCCGGCACCCCCACCCGCCGCCAGGGCCCGGCGATCCGCCTCGTCCTGCAGGAAGATCTGCGAATCGGGGAACAGGGCCTTCAGGGCGCGCACCTCCGACTCGGCCCCGGGCAGGCTGCCGTCGGGGTTGCCCAGGGCCACCAGGGCCCTGGAGGGGGCCGGACCCTGGTCCAGCAGGCGCTCCAGTTCCGCCGTGCGGGTGACCGTCACCAGGGCGTGCTGCTGGATCAGGAAGCGGCCGTCATCCCGGCGCAGGGCGGCCCACGGCACGTAGAGCAGGGCTCCGGAGGGGGCCAGGATCACCTGCCTGTGGCCCTCCAGGGCGGCCTCGAGCGGTCGCAGCGTGACCTCGTAGAGCCGCGCCAGCAGGCCGGCCAGTTCCCTGCCCCGGGTCGACTCCCAGGTGAAGGCGGCCGCCGGGCGGGAGGCCTCCTGGCGCACCCGGGCCAGGCAGTCCTCCAGTTCCGTGCGAGGGATCCTGACCTCCTGCAGGTCCAGCTTCCCCCGCGTGACCGCGAAGAGGTACACGCGGTCCTCGCCGGGGAAGAGCTGCACCAGCACGGTGTCCTCGGGAAGTCGGGACTGCAGGCCCGGCAGGTCCACCGGGCGGAGCGTCAGGCGGTCCAGGGCGGGGTGGGCTTCCCGCAGGCGGGCCTGGTCGCTCTGGACCTGCTGGCGGGCCCTGGCGTACTCCGCCGCGCGTTCGGGTGCCACGGCGTTCTGCACCTCCAGCGAACGCAACCTCTCCTGGCGGGCCTCCAGACCGCTTCCCGGAGCCAGGTCCTCGGTCCGGAAGAGACAGGCCGACTCCACCTGTTGGAAACGAGCCACGGTCTGGAAGGCCTGCGCCGACTGCCCGGCCTCCACCTGCAGGCGCGTCAGCAGTTCGTAGGTCTCGCGCGCCTCCGCGCGGATCTGCTCGGAGGCCGCGGGTGTTCCTCCGGTTTCCTGGACCAGGGCCTCCAACAGGCCCACGGCGCGCTCCAGGTCGGCCCGGGCCGGGGTGGGTCGACCCTGCAGCAGGTGCAACCGCCCCCGCAGGGTCAGCACGCGGACCAGATCGGGACGGGACTTTTCCAGGCTGGGCGGGATCCCGGCCAGGATGCGCTCGGCCTGGGGCTGCCAGCCCGGCTTGCTGCTGTGGAAGGCGGCGGTGACGCCGGTCAGGTAGAGGTCGTGCACCAGCGCCAGGCTACCCCGCTCGGCGGCCAGGGTGGCGCTGGACCGCAGCAAATCGCGGACCCGTGCGCTCTCCTCGGGCGTGAAGGTGCGCCCTCGGGCTCGCCGGCAAAGCCATCGGACCTCCTGCAGGTCCAGGCGGGCCTTGGCCGGGCCCAGCAGGGCGGCCGCCACCTGCCCGGGGGTGGGGGCCTCGGCGCCCAGGACGGCCTGCAGACCTTGCGAGAGGAGGCGTGCCTGGGCTTCCAGGTCCCTCTGGTCGGCCGTGGGGTCCAACAGGGTCACCAGGGGATCGTCCTGATCCAGGCGGCGCAGGGCCTGGAGTCGGGCCTGGGTCAAGCCGATCCACGGCGCCAGGCGGGCGCTGTTGGGGTCGGCCGGGTCGGGGCGGCCCCATTCCCGGACCAGGGTCTCCCCGGCGTCCAGCATCCGGGCCAGGCGCTCTTCGGCGCCCGGAAGACCCGCGGCATGGGACACCAGGGCCTCCAACCAGATGGCGAAGGCCTGGCCCAGGGGGGCCTGCGCCAGGCTCCAGCGGTTGCGTTCAGCCAGGTCCGGGTGGTAGCCCCGCAGCAGGTCCAGGGCCCCGTCGGTGCGCCGCAGCAGCTCCCGACGGGCGCGTTCCGGGTCGCGCCGGCACAGGTCCTGCAGTTCGTAGGATTCCAGCAGCCACTGCACGGCCACTCGGGCCGATCCGCTGGCCTGCCCCTGCAGCGCCCGGGCCCGCTCCAGGAACTGGCGCCCCCGGGCCGGCAGGCCGGCCTGTCGGGCGGCCTCGGCCCCCACCAGGGACAACTCCAGTTCCAGATCTTCGGGGATCGGGGCGGCGACGGGGACCGGGGCGGCGACGACCGGAGCCTGGTACAGACCGTCGATCAGCTCCAGGACCTGGTCGGGTTCCTCGGTTTCCAGGACCGCGCCGATCTCGATCATCCCACCCAGGACCTCGAAGCGTCGGGCCTCCGGGTCGGCCCCGGCGGCCGCGGTGGTCAGCAGGCACAGCAGCATCAACAAGGACATCCATCGCATCCCCGGGTCTTCTGCAGTCCGCCCGCGGCGCCCTGTCCCGGTGCCCGTGGGGATTGGCCCCAGGCGACCTGGGAAAAGGGCCGGTCGGCCTGCCAGGAATCCGGCATGCATGCCGAACTTCCACCCGAAATCGTCGCTTGGGGGGCGGCTCCTGAAGGCAGGTTCTCCATGTGCAGGACGATCACCCTGATGCTCCTGGTCCTGGCGGTGGCCGGGGCCGTGATCCGGTACGCGCTCCCGACCCGGACCTCCAATCAGCCCCTGGGGCCGGATCAGCACCTGAACGCTCAGGACGGTTCCGTCCTGGTGCTGGTCCCGGAGGGCCCCTTCCAGATGGGTTCGGAGGTGACCCGGGCCGGGGCCGACGAGCGGCCGGTGCACCGGGTCAACCTGCCCGCCTACTGGATCGGTGTGCGCGAGGTCACCAACGAGCAGTTCCGGCGTTTCGTCTCCCAGACCGGCCATCCGGCGGGTCCCAGGTGGGAGGACCACGCCCGGATGTGGGGAGGGCGGGCTCCCGTGCTGGGGGTCTCCTGGAAGGATGCCCAGGCCTACTGCCGATGGGCGGGCCTGCGCCTGCCGACCGAGGCCGAGTGGGAGAAGGCCGCCCGCGGGACGGACGCGAGGCAGTACCCCTGGGGCGACACCTGGGATCCGGCCCGGGCCTGGTGGCAGGATACCAGCGAAGTGCGCGCCCAGGACGTGGGAGGCCTTCCCCTGGGCGCCTCGCCGTTCGGATGCCTGGACATGTCCGGCAACGTGGCCGAGTGGTGCTCGTCGCGATATCGACCCTACCCCTACCGCTCGAGGGATGGTCGCGAGGATCCCAAGGCCCCCGGGGCCAGGGTGGTTCGCGGGGGTCAGTACTTCGATGAGCCCTGGGACCTGCGCTGCTCCGCGCGGCGCAAGGCCGCTCCCGGCGAGCGGCAGACCACCACCGGGTTCCGGGTGGCCATGTCCCTCAAGCCTCGGAAGGCTGCCCCCTGAGAACCCGGAACCCCGCCGATGGCCGATCTGACGGCCCGGGGGGTGGGGCAGCGGGGCGATGGCCGAGGGGGGGGCGGAACGGTCGGGCGTGGCGATCCCGGAGCCCCGTGGGGCGGGAGTGGCTGCCCGGGGAGGCGAAGGTCCGCCCCGTGACGTCCTCCATCCCACCTTCCAGATGTCGGATCCTGGGGATCCTGGTGGTCCTGGTCGTGGCCGCGGCCCTGCGCCTGCCGGGGCTGGGCCATGCCAGCCTGTGGATGGACGAGGGCGTCACGTGGGATCTCGCCCGGACCGGACCTCTGGGGGTGCTGGAAAGGCAGGCCCGACTGCAGGAACCGAATCCCCCGCTGTACTACGAGTTGGCCTCCGTGACCTGGTCCTGGGGCAGGTCCGAGGCCGCCTTGCGCCTTCCTGCCGCCCTGGCCGGGATCGCGACGGCCGTCCTGTTCGCCTCCTGGACCCGCCTGGGCGTCTTCCCGGCATTCCTGGCCGGGCTGCTGGTGGCCCTGTCGGCGCGCCAGGTCGCCGACTCGCTGGAGGCCCGGGCCTATAGCCTGCTGGCCCTGTTCCTGGCGGCCCTGGTGCGGGCGCTGGAGGGCTGGTTGGAGGAGGGGGGGAGACGGCGCCTGGGGGCGGTCCTGCTGGCCGAGGTGGCGGCCTTCTACTCCCACCTCATGGCCGTGCCGTTCCTGCTGGCCCTGAACCTGTGGGTCCTGATCCGGCGGCGTCGGGTCCTGGGCCCGGAGGATCCGCCTTGCTGGCGGGGCTGGCTGGCAGGCCAGGCCCTGGTGGCGCTGGCCTGCCTTCCCTGGTTGCTGCGGCTGGGCTCCAGCCCCTCCTATCCCTATCGCCCCGGGCTCGGCGCCCTGGTCCAGTGCGTCTACCAGGCCAACTTCAGTTTCACCCTCGCCCTGCCGCTCTGGTCGGTCTGGGTCCTGGCCGGGGCAGCCTGTCTGTCGGCCGCTTGGGGGGTTGCCGGCCGGGGGCGCGCCAGCGAACTGTGGTGGGTCTACCTCTTCGGGACCCTCCCGGTCGCGGCGCTCCTGACCGCTCTGACCCCCCACGGAGGGGTCTTCCTGCCGCGCTACTTCTCGTTCCTGGCTCCTGCCTTCGCCGCGGCCACGGCCCTGGCCGGAGTCCGCCTGGCCCGGTGGGGGCGGGTCGGGAGGGCGGGCGCGGTCCTGCTGGTCCTGGGATGGGCCCTGCTGAACCTGGCCAGCCTGGGGAATTCCCGCCTGAACCCGGACTTCCAGGGTCAGGACTGGCGGGGTCTGGCGGCCAGGCTCCGGGAGAGGGCCGACCCGGGTGAGCGGGTCCTGGTCCAACCAGGGATGGCCCTCCCGGTGCTGAGCTTCTACCTGGGCCCGACCGACCTGCAGGTGGTCCCCGTGGATGCCCCGTCGCCGGACTTCGTCGAGTCCCTGGTCGCGGAGGGGCGCTCCTTCTGGCTGGCCTTCCTTCCGGGCCATCCCCTGGCCCGCCAGAGCCTGCTGGATCGCGACCTGGTCCGGCGCCGTGCGGTCGCCGAGTTGTGGCAGAATCAGGTCGCCAGTGCCTTTGACCTGGTGGTTCTGTTGCGGTTCGCTGGGGCGGGCTCCTCCCGGACGCCGGGGAGAGCCCTCGCCCCCGCCCCCTATCGTCCCGACCCGGGGAGCTCCTCAGCCCGGTTCTCGGGTGGCCCGGCCCCTGGTGTGCAGGACGCTCACCCGGCGGCGCGAAGGCGCCCCGATGCCGGACTCGACCGAAGCGCTGCCCTGGTCGGTGGGCCTGACCGACCGCCTGGCCGGAGAACTCTCGCGTCTGCCTGCCCGGGCCGCGGTGGTGCTGGACTCCCTGGACGAGGCCACCGGCTGGAGCCTGCGGCCCGATGAGGTCTTCCCGGCGGCCAGCGTGGTCAAGGTGCCGATCCTCCTGGAGCTGTACCGTCGCTTCCAGTCGGGGGAACTGGATCCTGGAACCCGGGTTGCCGTGCGGGCCCGGGACATGGTGCGGGGGGCGGGCATCCTCTTCGAGCTGCATCCGGGTCTGCGCCTGAGCCTGCGCGACCTGGCGCACCTGATGATCGTGGTCAGCGACAACACGGCCTCGAACCTGTTGCTGGACCACCTGGGACTGCCGGCGATCCATGCCCTCCTGAACCGTCTGGGGGCCACCCGCACGAAGCTCAACCGCAGGTTCATGCATCCGCCGGGGCCGACGGGCGACAACGTCACCACGGCTGCGGACTGTGCCCGGATCCTGCGGGCGCTGTGGGAGGGGCGGGTGCTGCAGGGAGCCTGGCGTGAGGAGGCCCTGGAGATCCTGCGCCGTCAGCAGTATCGTGAGAAGATTCCCATGATGCTGCCCCTGGGCGCCGTGGTGGCCAACAAGACCGGAGAGTTGGACGGGGTCCGCCACGACATGGCGATCGTCGAGGCTCGGGGCCACGCCTGGGTGTTGGTGGCCCTGACCCGGGACGGGCGCGAACCCTGGGAGGTCGACAACCGGATCGCCCGCATCTCCCGTTGGTGTCATGATTTCATCGTGGAAGGGAGCCTCGGACCCTGATGAGCCCCAAGATCTACCGCAGCGGCTTCGTCGCCCTGATCGGCAAACCCAACGTCGGCAAGTCCACCCTGCTCAACCGCCTGGTCGGGGCCAAGGTGGCCATCACCTCGCCGAAACCCCAGACCACCCGGCGCAGGATCCTGGGGGTGCGCCACGGCCCGGACCACCAGATCGTCTTCGTCGATACTCCAGGCTTCCATCCGGCCGAGCACATGCTGGGCCAGAGGATGCTGGACTCGGCTCGCACCGAGGGCCGGGAGGCCGACGTGGTGGTGCTGGTCACCGAGGGGACCCACCTGCCGACCGACGACGACCGCCGGGTCGCGGAGTTCCTGCAGGAAGTCAGGGCCCCCAAACTGCTGGTCATCAACAAGGTGGACCTGGCCCACCCCAAGCAGGAGTTGTTGCCCCGGA
>CAZQPM010000101.1:0-4288 GCA_964595195.1 uncultured Burkholderiales bacterium
CCGACCCCCAGGTCCCCATGGTCTGCAGCGAACCCCGCCTCGACGGTCTGGCTGTGCGCGTCGAGAACCTGCGCCAGGCGATCCCGGGCCTGTGGACCGTCGACGTCGTGGCATGTCCCCAGGTCGCCTCGGACCGGTTGGATGGAGCCGTGCTGGTGCCGACCGGCAACGGGGAGGCTCCCTTCGCCTCGATCCGCGTCTCGGGCGATGTCGAGGGGGCTCCGTGAGGCCTCGGGCGGCCGAGATCATCCTGGGTGCCCTGGCCCTGGCGCTGTCGTCGGGTTCGGTGGGACTGGTGCACAACCATCTGGCTTCCTCTCCGCTTCCCTTGATGGCGGCCTTCCGGGCACCCCTACCGGCCGGGATCGAAGGCGTCGAACCGGCGGCTGCGCTGGATCTCTTCGAAGAGGGCTCCGCGGTCTTCCTGGACGTCCGGGAGGTCGAACGCTTCCGGGAGGGTCACGTCCCCGGCGCCTGGTCGGTGCCAGCAGAGGGTCTGGACCAGTATCTGCAGGGCCGGTCCCGTCAGGCACTGCTGACGGGCCTCGCGCTCAGGCCGCTGGTGCTGGTCTATTGCGACGGCCCCGAGTGTCAGGCCAGCGGTCGGGTGGCCCGCGCCCTGAGGGAGGCCGGGGTGGCCCAGGTCCGGGTGATGTCCGGCGGTTGGCCTGCCTGGGAGCAGGCCGGCCATCCCACCAGCCGGGAGGTGGACCGGTGAACCGGGTTGCGTTCCTGGCGCGGCTGGTCCTGGCTGCCGTCTTTCTCTACGCGGGCTGGGACAAAGCCTGGCACCCGGGCGAGTTCGCCGCCCAGGTGGCGGCCTATCGTCTGGTCCCCGCGGCCCTGGTCACGCTGGTGGCGGTCTGGCTGCCGTGGTTGGAACTCCTGGCCGGGGCCTGCCTGGCGCTGGGCCTGCTGGCCGAGAGCAGCGCTCTGCTCCTGGGCCTCTTGAGCCTGACCTTCGGGGCCGGGGCCACCTCGGCCCTGGTCCGGGGCCTGGCCATCGACTGCGGGTGCTTTTCGACCCGTTCCTCGGGACCGGTCAGTTGGGGACACGTCGCCCTGGACCTGGGTCTGGTGGCCCTGGCCGCCCTGGTCCTATGGTGGGGCCCGGGTTCACCGGCCCTGGACCGGCGGCTGGAAGGCTGAATCCGGACTCCACAGGACGCAGGCCGCAGCGGTGCGAAGGATCCCGCGCACATCTCGGGGGCGGCGCCGCCTTGCGCCGCAGGAAGGCGGTCGCGTGAAGTTCCAGGTCAACCTGCCCGACGGCGTTCGCGAGGTGGAGTTGGGAACCCGCGTCGGCGAACTGCTGGACCTCTCCCAGGGATGGGTCGGGGCCCTTGTCGACGGTCACGTGGTCGAACTGAGCAACCGCATCGTCTCCGATTCGACGGTCCGCCCCCTGGGTCGCGGCGACGCCGAGGGACGGCGCATCCTGGAGCGCAGCGCATCCTGCCTTCTGCAGGCCCTGCTCCTGCAGGGGCATCCCGGGGTCGAGATCGAGGTCGGTCAGACGCTGGGGGGGCAACTCTTCTTCGAGGTCACCGGAGCCAGCGACTTCCCGGAACTGGGGGCCCGCCTGGACGCGCAGTTCCAGGAGGCCATCTCCCAGGACCACCGCTTCAACACGCGTCTGGTCCCGGTTCCCGTGGCCCTGCGGGTGATCCACGACCCGCACGGCTTCAAGCGCCAGATCATGCGCGGCTGGATCGGCAATCGCTTCGGCCTGGTCACCCTCCTGGACTACAACGACCTGGCCTATGGGCCCTACGTCCCCTCCACCGGGTTCCTGAAGGGGGCCCGCGTCCTTGGCCTTCCGGAGGGCCTGCTGCTGCAACTGCAGCCCGATCCTGAGCCGGCGGTGTCGCTGCGCGACTTCCTGCTGCCGACGGCACGCCAGACCCGGCAGTGGAATCGGCGCATGGGGGTGGGGTCCCTGGGGAACCTGAACCAGCGCCTCCTGGAGGGGAAGGAGCAGGACCTGGTCCAGGTGGCCGAGACCTTCCACGAGATGCGGGTAGGAGCCCTGGCCGACGCCATCCAGGCCCGGCCCCAGACCCGGGTCATCTTCGTCTCGGGGCCCTCCAGCTCGGGCAAGACCACCTTCGCCCGGCGCCTGTCGACGCGTCTGCGGGCGGCGGGTCTGGAGACCTTCTTCGTGGCCATGGACGACTACTATCTGGACCGCGACCGCTGCCCCCTGGACGAGCACGGAGAGGTGGATCTGGAGGCCCTGGAGGCTCTGGACCTGACCCGCCTGGGCGAGGATCTGCGCTGCCTGCTGGCCGGCAACCAGACTCTGATCCCCCGCTTCGATTTCGTCCGCCAGCGGCGCGCCGATCCCTCCGAATGGCAACGCATGCACCTGGGCCCCGGCCAACTGCTGCTGTTGGAGGGCATCCATGGCCTGAATCCGCGGGTGACCGACGCGGTGCCGCCCGAGGCCCGCTACGGGATCTTCGTCAGCGCCCTGCCTCAACTGATCCTGGACGAGTCCCAGCGAGTCCCCACCACCTACTCCAGGTTGCTGAGGCGCCTCATCCGCGACCGCCGCTACCGGGGGACCTCGGCCGCCGAGACCATCGCCCGTTGGCCCAGCGTCCGGCGGGGAGAGGACAGGTACGTCTTCCCGAACCAGGAACGGGCGGACGGCGTCTTCAATTCCGCCCTCGCCTACGAGGTCGCCGTCTTCAGGACCTTCGCCTGGCCCTACCTCCTGGAGGTCCCTGAAGAGCATCCCTCCTACACGACGGCGCGCGACCTGTTGTCCTTCCTGT
Organism: uncultured Burkholderiales bacterium; assembly: GCA_964595195.1. Lineage (GTDB taxonomy): Bacteria > Vulcanimicrobiota > Xenobia > Xenobiales > Xenobiaceae > CAZQPM01. Next base: position 2,781 of record CAZQPM010000101.1, read on the forward strand.
CACTGGTGGTGCCGCTGCTGCCGGACTGGATCCCGAAGAACTCGGTGCTGCGCGAGTTCCTGGGCGGCAGCACCTTCGTCTACTGACCGCGGGCCGCCTCGAGGACGCGCCGAGCCCGGCGGGAAGGGTGCCTGCTGGCGACCCGATCAGGCAGGAAGACCGCCCGTGACCGGCAGGAGACCCGCGCCCACGTCGAACGCCCCTACACCCGTCGGCACCTCGGTCCCGACCCGGAGGTCCCGCGCGGGCCCGGGATCCTCCGGAACCCGCACACCGGGTGAGGCGCCCACCCCAGATCATCCTTCGGGTTCCGGACCACTGGAGGCCCGAAGGCAACCTCCAGGCCGGAGGATCCGGCCTGAACCGTGGAGTTGGAACAATGGAAGGTCTGCTGTCCGGCGATGCCCTGGTCACCCTGTTGACCCTGACCCTGCTGGAGATCGTCCTGGGCATCGACAACGTGGTATTCCTGGCGATCCTGGTCGGCAAGCTGCCCCCCGAGCGCCAACCTCGGGCTCGCCAGATCGGGTTGGGACTGGCCCTGTTCGCCCGAATCGGCCTGCTGACCGGGATCACCTGGCTGATGCGCCTGACCACTCCCCTGTTCACGATCCCTGTGATCGACTTCAGTCCCACAGGCAAGGATCTGATCCTCCTGGCGGGCGGGCTCTTCCTGATCGCCAAGGCCACCTACGAGATCCACGAGCGCCTGGAGGGCGCAGAGGGCGCCCACGAGGGGGGAGCTCCCCCACGGCAGGTCTCCGAGGCGTTCGTCATCTTCCAGATCGTGATGATCGACCTGGTCTTCTCGTTGGACTCGGTGATCACGGCCGTCGGCATCGCCAAGCAACTGGCCATCATGATCGCGGCCGTGGTGATCGCGATCGGGATCATGATGGCGTTCTCGGGAGCGGTCAGCGACTTCGTCAACCGGCATCCGTCCGTGAAGATGCTGGCCCTGTCCTTCCTCATCATGATCGGGGTCATGCTGGTGGCCGATGGGACCCACCAGCACATCCCTCGCGGCTACGCCTACTTCGCCATGGCCTTCTCGCTGGGCGTGGAGATGCTGAACATCCGGGTCTCCCGCGGGGCGGTCCCGGTGGAACTCAAGCAGACCCGCCTGGCCGACGAGGTGGTCCAGACCGCCTGAAGCGGGGCGGGACTCGGAGGGGTTGTCCAGCCCAGGTCGAAGATTGACCGTTCAACCCGGCCTTTGCGGCGTCCCCTGGGGGCGTCCTGCAGCCTGGGAATCGCCGAACCTGCTCCGAGGAGGTCTTGCCGATGAGAAACCTGGCCCTGGCCCTGGGGCTCGTGGTCCTGAGCCTTCTGGTCCTGCCCGCCCTGGCGGGCTCCCCGACCCCCTGTCCCGGCTCGCAGGGCGCTTCGTCCTGCTCGGGCCAGGCGCATCCGGGTGGGCCCGCCTGTCCTGCCCCGGTGGCTGCTGAACACGCAGCTTGCACCGAAGGCTCCCTGAGCGGGTGCGCCACGGGCTGCGAGGCTGGCTG
>CAZQPM010000101.1:4388-12381 GCA_964595195.1 uncultured Burkholderiales bacterium
CAGCTTGCACCGAAGGCTCCCTGAGCGGGTGCGCCACGGGCTGCGAGGCTGGCTGTGCCGAGGACTGCCTGATGGCCTGGAGCGAGGGCTGCGAGGCCGGCTGCGCCGAGGGCTGCGAGTCGGGTGACGCCGCGGGCTGCAAGTCGGGGGACGCCGAGGGTTGCAAATCGGGTGACGCCGCGGGCTGCAAATCGGGGGGCGCCGAGGGTTGCAAGTCCAGCAGCGCCGCAGGCTGCCAGTCGGGTGGCGGCGAGGGCTGCAAGTCGGGTGGTTGCGCCGAGGGGTGCAAGTCCAGCAGCGCCGCAGGCTGCCAGTCGGGTGACGCCGCGGGCTGCAAATCGGGTTGTGCCGAGGGTTGCAAGTCCAGCAGCGCCGCAGGCTGCCAGTCGGGCAGCGCCCGCTGACCAGGCCTGGCGTGGACGTCAACTCCGGCGTGCCCGGCTGGACGACGCACGCCCGCGGCCTGCGGGCCTCCCTGGGGCACGGCCATTTTGACCTGACCCTCATGGCTCCGGGCCTGGCGCGGGTGCGATTCACCGATGAGGAGGAATTCGCGCCCCGCCGTTCCTGGGACGTCTCGCTGCCGGACGAAGCCTTCGACGCACCGGACTTCACCGTCACCCAGACCGGCGAGGAGCTCGAGGTCCGGGCCGACCCCCTGCGTGTGTACGTCCATCGGACCCGGGGCACGGTGCGCTTCGGGGACGATCAGGGCCGGTTCTTCGCCGCCGATCGGGGCCCCTGTCGGGTCACGGCCGTGGAGGATCCGGCAGTCGACCTGCCCGCTGAGCGCCTCGGCGAACTGCCGATCGGTCGGGCCCGGCGCGTGGCCCTGCAGGACAAGGCGATGCTGGCTGACGAGGGGTACTTCGGTTTCGGCCAACGCACGCTCCCCCTGGATCGGCGCGGCGATCGCCTGTCCAACTGGAATGTCGACGCCGCCTGGGGCCACAATCGCAGCGACGACAACCTCTACCAGAGCCACCCGTGCTTCCTGGCCCTGCGTCCCGGCCTGGCCTGGGGGCTCTTCCTGCGTTCCACCTGGTTCAGTCGCTTCGACGTGGGAGCCGCCCGCCCCGGGACGCTGGAGATCGCCACCCTGGGAGGGGAACTCGACTACGTCCTGATGTACGGCCCCGACCCGGCGGGCGTGGTCGAGAAGCTGACACGCCTGACCGGGCGTCCGCTGCTGCCTCCCCTGTGGAGTCTGGGCTACCATCAGTCGCGCTGGGGCTACCGCACGCGCGCCGAGGTGGAGGGCCTGGTCGACCAGTTCCGGACTCGAGGCATCCCGTTGGATGCGGTCCACCTGGACATCGACTACATGCGGGGCTATCGCTGCTTCACCTGGGATCCGCAGCGCTTCCCCGAGCCTCACGAGATGCTGGCCGGTCTGCGCCGACAGGGGGTCCGGGCCGTCACCATCGTCGACCCCGGGATCAAGAACGAACCGGCTTCGGGTTATCCGGTGGCCGACGAGATGTGGTCGCGCGGGTTCTTCTGCAGGGAACGCCACGGAGAGCCCTTCCAGGGCTACTGCTGGCCCGACGCGGCCCTCTTCCCGGACTTCGCGCGCGCGGCCGTGCGGGATTGGTGGGGCGAGCAGCATCGCCCCCTGATCCAGGCCGGTGTTTCCGGAATCTGGCAGGACATGAACGAACCCTCGGTCTTCGCGGCTCCCTTCAGCCAGGGGCAGGCGGGCCACCAGGAAGTGCCCCCGGCACTGACGCACGGCGACGCGGAGGAGTCAGCTCCCCACGCCGAGGTCCACAACCTCTATGGCCTGTTGATGTGCCAGGCCACCCGCCAGGGCCTGGAGCGCCTGCGTCCCGACCAGCGACCCTGGACCCTGACCCGGAGCGCCTACACGGGCATCCAGTCCCTGTCCTGCACCTGGATGGGGGACAACACCTCGTGGTGGGAGCATCTGCAGATCAGCCTGCCCCAGTTGGCCAGCATGGGGCTGTGCGGGGTCCCCCACGTGGGGGTGGACATCGGGGGCTTCTCACGCAACTGCTCGGGGGAACTCCTGGTCCGTTGGACCCAGGCGGGGGCCTTCTATCCCTTCATGCGCAACCATTCGGCATGGGACACCCTGCCCCAGGAACCCTGGGCCTTCGGGCCCGAGGTCGAGGACCTGGTGGCCCGGGCCATCCGCCTGCGCTATCGCCTGCTGCCGTATCTGCTGACCCTGGCCCACCGGACCCACCGGACCGGTGAACCCCTGCTGCGCCCGATGCTGTATGACTTCCCCGATGAGGTCGAACTGTATCACCGGGATGACCAGGTGATGTTCGGTCCCCTGCTGCTGGTCGCGCCGGTCGTGCATCGGGGGCACCGCCATCGTCTGGTGCACCTGCCTCCGGGGGATTGGTTCGACTTCTGGGAGGGAACGCGCCATCGCGGCCCCGCAGCCCTGGCCGTGGCCGCTCCGCTGGACCGCATTCCGCTCTTCGTCCGGGCCGGTTCGGTGCTGACGTTGGGGAATGAACGCCGATCCACGGACGATCCGCTGACCGAGTTGAGCCTGGAGGTCTACCCCGGAGAGTGCGCCTCGGAGTGGACCTGGATCGAGGAGGACGGTGTGTCCCCGGCCTGCCTTCAGGGAACCATGGCCGAGACCCGGGCCGAGGTCCAGGTGCATCCGCATCTGGAGGTCCGCATCGGTCCCCGACGGGGCTCCTGGCAGCCCACGCCGCGAGTCCTGCGCCTGCGCCTGCATCTGGAGGAGCGGCCCGAACGGCTGCTGGTGGACGGGATGGGCTGCGATTGGACCTGGGATGGCCGGGTCGCCGAAGTGACCTGGCCGGACCTGGGGGCCTCCCGAAGCGTGCGGGTTTGCTGAGCCCGGCGCCCTGCCAGGCGGTCCTGCTGGTGGCCTTCGGGGGGCCGGAGGCACCCGACCAGGTCATGCCCTTCCTGGAGAACGTCGTCCGAGGGCGTCGGGTCCCTCGCTCCCGCCTGGAGGAGGTGGCTCGGCATTACCACCACTTCGGCGGCAGGAGCCCCGTGAATCAGCAGAACCGTGAGCTGGCCCGGGCCCTGGAGGCGGAGCTGCGCTCGGTGGGCCTGGAACTGCCCGTCTTCCTGGGCAACCGGAACTGGCATCCCTTCTTTGAGGAGACCCTGGCCCATATGCGCGGAGAGGGCATCGCGAGTGCGCTGGCCCTCTTCACTTCGCCCTACGGGTCCTACTCCAGTTGCCGTCAGTATCGGGAGGACCTGGAGCGGGCCAGCGCTCGCCTCGGCCAGGGGGTCCCCGCCCTGCGGAAGGTCCGCCCCTACTTCGACCATCCCGGCTTCATCCAGGCCGCTGCCCACCGGGTGGGCCAGGCCCTGGAGGGCCTGGCCCAGGAACTGCGCTCCTCGGCCACCCTGGTCTTCACGGCCCACAGCATCCCCGAGTCGATGGCCCGGACCTCCCCCTACGTGGCCCAGTTGCGGCACGCCTGCGCCCTGGTGGCCGAGCGCCTCGGGCGCACCGACTGGCACCTGGTCTTCCAGAGCCGCAGCGGGGCTCCGGGGCAACCCTGGCTGGAACCCGACGTCCTGGACTTCCTGAGCTCTCAGGAAGTCCAGGACGGCGTGGTGCTGGCCCCGATCGGCTTCCTCTCGGATCACCTCGAGGTCCTCTACGATCTGGATGTCGAGGCCGCCTCTCTGTGTCGGGAGCGGGGCCTGGCCTTCCAGAGGGCCGGGACTGTCGGGACCCATCCGGCGTTCGTGCGCGCCCTGCGCCAACTGGTCGAGGAGTCGGCACGCCCCGGGGCGGCCAGCCTCCGACTCCGGCCCGAGGCGCTCGAGCATCAGACCTGCGGCTCGGAGTGCTGCCTCTCGCCCCACCCGTGAACCGAGATCATATCCGGACCCGATGCAGGCTGGTATCCTAGGAACCAGCCATCGGAGGAAGCCGGCCGTGAGCGATCCCCGAATCCTTGAGCTGTGCAGGACCACCCAGCAGTACCGGGAGGGCATCTTCCGCATCGGACCGCCCGTGGAGGGGGACGATGAGGTGGCCCGCCTGGCCGAGGCCCTGCACGGTCTGGCCGGGACCCTGGAGTCGAGCTTCGAGAAGATCCGCCTGTTGGGCCGGGTCACCCAGCAGGTCAGCTCCGGCCTGGTCCTGGACGAGGTGCTCGACCAGATCTACGAGTGGTTCCGCCCCCTGATCCCCTATGATCGGATCGGTCTGACGCTGCTTGAGGAAGGGGGCAGGACCGTGCGGGCCCGCTGGGAGCGCTCCGACCTCGCGGCCCCCCCCTTCCCACCGGACTACAGCCTGCCGCTCGCCGAGACCAGCCTGGGCACCTTGCTGGCCCAGGGGCGACCGCGAATCCTCAACAACCTGGCCGAGTACCTCAAGGATCGGCCCGGCTCGGATTCCACGCGCCGCCTGGTCGAGGTAGGGGTCCGGTCCAGTCTGACCGGCCCCCTGGTGGCCCTGGGCCGACCGGTCGGCTTCCTCTTCTTCTCCAGTTGTCGCCCGGAAGTCTACTGCAAGGCCCATGTCGAGGTCTTCGTGCAGATCGCCGGCCAGGTCGGGGTCATCCTGGAAAAGGCCCGACTGTATCAGGAGATCGCCGAACTCAATCACCTCAAGGATCGCTTCCTGGATCTCGCCGCCCGCGACCTGCGCAGCCCCCTGGTCTTCCTCAAGGGCTACCTGGAGTTGCTGCGCGAAGGCTACATGGGCGAGGTCAGCGGCTCCCAGGGCGAGGCCTTCCTGAAGATGCAGGCCCTGTGCCGGAGCATGCTGGCCCTGCTCAACGACCTTCTCGGCCTGCAGGCCCTCCAGTCCGGCCGACTGCGCCGGCCTCCCGAACCCGAGGACTGCCGCCTGCTGTTGCAGGAGTGTGCGGCGCTGGGGGGCATGCTGGCCAACCGCAAGGGGGTGCGTCTGCGCCTGGAGGCTCCCGAAGAACTGCCGAACCTGGTCTGCGACCGGGAGCGCCTGGCTCAGGTGCTGAACAACCTGGTCTCCAATGCGGTGAAGTACTCGCATCCCCAGACCGAGATCCGACTGAGGGCCGCGGTGGATGGCGAATTCCTGGTGGTGGACGTCGCCGACCAGGGGGTGGGGATTCCGCAGGAGGAACTGCCCACGCTCTTCTCCTTCGTCCAGCGGCCCTCGGTGCGGCCTACCGGAGACGAGTTGAGCACGGGGCTGGGCCTGCCCCTGGTGCGCCGTATCGTCGAGGCCCACGGGGGCACGGTCCGGGCCACGAGCGTTCCAGGGCAGGGCTCCACCTTCACCCTGCGGTTGCCCCTGGTCGGGCCTCCCGCGGACGGCCTCATCCCGGGCCCTTAGGCTCAGGCCAGCAGAGGCTCGAGGCCCTGGGGTCGGTACACGCAGGCGGGGTCCTCGGCCAGGTAGTCCCCACTGGCAGCCCAGGCCCGGGATCGCGAGCCCCCGCACAGGTCCCGATATCCGCACAGGCCACAGCGGCCTCCCAGGGACTCGGCTCGGCGCAGGCTGCGGAAGATCGGACTGTCCCGGTAGATTTCGACCAGCGAGTCGGTCCGGACGTTTCCGGCCACCACGGGCAGGAAGCCACTGGGGGAGACCCGCCCCTGGTAGTCCACGAAGACCAGGCCCCGGCCGTCCCGCGTGCGCGCACTGCGACTGCGGGCGGGGTGGGTGGGCCGCCCCAGCCGCTGGTGCAGGTCGGCCACGAGGCTGCGGGCCAGGTCCCCGGGATCCTCGGGGTCGAGGCCTGAGGCCCGGTGGACGACTCGTCGGAAGAAGGGGGCCTCCACGGTGCGGACGGTCAAACCGTAGCCGGCGGCCTCGTTCAGCAGCCAGCAGGCCGCCTCGCACTGCTGGGGGCTGGGGGCCAGAAGCTCGGCGCCGCGCCCCGTGGCCACCAGGAAGAAGACCTCCCACACGTGGGCGCCCAGGCCGTGGATCAACTGGAAGATGGCCGGGAACTGCATGAGGTTCTCGGCCGTCACGGTGGAGTTGATCTGCAACCGGATCCCGATTTCGACGGCTTTGCGGGCGCACTCCAAGGTTCGTTGGAAGGTGCCCGGAACGCCCCTCAGTCCGTCATGGAAGGCGGACTGTGCTCCATCCAGGGACAGCGAGACGGCGGAGACCTCCGAGGCCCGCAGTCGCTCCAGGACGTTGTCGGTCAGCAGGGGCGTCACGGCCGGCGAGACGGCGACCGGGATGGCCCGCGCCCGAGCCCGTTCCAGCAACGACCAGAAGCCCTCCCGCTTCAGGACGTCGCCACCGGTCAGCACCAGGATCGGCGAGGGTCTGCCAAAAGCCGTGACCTGGTCCAGAAGGGCCAGGCCCTCCCGGCAGTCCAGCTCGCCATTCAGGGCCTGGGGGATGGCCGAGGCCCGGCAGTGGCGGCAGGCCAGGTCGCAGGCTCGGGTGGTCTCCCAGAAGACCAGGATCGGCTTCTCGTCGAGGTTCCAGCTCAAGGCGTCGGCTCCCAGGGATGGCGTCGGGCCATGGTACCCGTCGGCCGCAGGTTCGGATAATGATCTGGATCAAATCCGGATCAAGGGAGCGTCGGCGTCAGGGGCCCGGAGTCCCAGCCTACTAGACCCCGCCCCGCTGCGTCGTGATAAGGAAGACACCTCCATCTGTATGCGGGGGGTAATCCCGGGGCTGGAAGGCCCCGCCTGAGGAGCGTCTTATGTCGAATCCCATCAGCTCAACTGGTGGCGCAGGAGCCAGCGATTACCTGCGAGTGACGGGGGCCCGTAGCACCGGCCAGCCGAGTACGGAAACCGGGGCCGCCCCAGGCGCTGCCCCAGGAACAGCTCCGCAGACGGCCTTCAGCGGGGACCAGGTGGTGGTCGACCCCGTGGCCGCCTCCGAAGATGCGGGCAAGGCGGCCCTGCCGAATTTCGGTGCCTGGGACCAGGCGGGCGGCACCGATCCGGTGGCCGGCGCCCAGCAGAAGGCCGAGCAGGCCCAGCAGACCAGCACTACCCAGCAGGCCAGCCTGGGCCAGCAGCAGGAGACGGCCCAGCAGGCCAACGACCAGGCCCGACAGGCCAGCGAGAAGACCCAGGCCGGCCAGCAGGGGCAGGCCAACCAGCAGGGCAAGGCCAACCAGCAGGCCAACCAGCAACTGCTCAAGAACCAGCAGTCCAAGAATCCTCTGGGCCTCGGGGCCCAGCAGCCCCAGGGTACGGGGATGCCAGGAGCCATGAACCCGGCCATGGGAGGCATGGGTGGCGTGGCCGGTATGGGCGGGGCCCCCGGAAGTGTGGCGCCTCAGGTGGGCGACATGGGCAACATGCTCTCCAGTCTGGACGTCAAGAAGGACCAGGAAGGTCAGCAGAAGCTGCAGGAGGCGGCCCGGAGTTCCTCGCAGACCGCCCAGAACCAGCAGGGCGCTGGCGAGCAGAACCGGGCCCAGGCCGGCCAGCAGGCCCAGCAGCTCAAGGAGAACATGAACGCCCAGGCGGGGCATCAGCAGCAGGCCCAGAACCTGAACTCGCAGGCCAACCAGCAGGGTCAGGTCGCCCAGAGTGAGCAGGGTCAGGCCAACCAGGCCAACCAGATGGCCAACCAGGCCAAGCAGCAGGCCCAGGCCGAGAAGCAGAAGGCCACCCAGGGTCAGCAGGTCGAGAAGCAGGGCAAGGCCACCGAGCAGACGGGCAAGACAACCGAGCAGACGGGCAAGGCCACCGAGCAGACGGGCAAGGCCACCGAGCAGTCGGGCAAGGGCACCGAGCAGGCCGGGCAGGGAATGTCCCAGGCGGGGTCGGCGATGCGTCAGAGCGGGCAGGCCCTGTTGAGCAACCCCTACACCGCCGCGGCGGGTGCCGCGATGGTGGCCAGCGGTACGGCCATGGAGGCCAGCGGCAAGGCCATGGAAGCCAGCGGCAAGGCCATGCAGGCCGCTGGCAAGGGCCAGCAGACGGCGGGCCAGGGGCAGCAGCAGGCGGGCAAGACCCAGCAGCAGCAGGGCAAGACCCAGGAGCAGCAGGGCAAGACCCAGCAGACCCAGGCCAAGACCGCCGAGCAGAA
>CAZQPM010000102.1:0-12273 GCA_964595195.1 uncultured Burkholderiales bacterium
GGCGGGCACCTGGGCGTCCTTGAGGTTGTCGACGGCCACCGAGACGGTCAGGCGGCGAGTGCGCGGAGAGGTGTCGACGGTCCGGGAGACGGTCTTGTTGACTTCGTACTTCTCGGAGGTCTCGGACTTGACGTAGTTGCCCTTGCCGGAGCCCTGGCCGCTGGACGACATCTGCACGGCGCCGCTGTCGGAACCCTCGGTGGTGGGCTTGTTATACTGCTCGACGCGGGCCTGGCCGCCAACCTTCACGCGACCCTGGTCGGCGGGACCGCCGACGACTTCGCGGGAGGTCTCGAGCTGGGAGAAGTCCACTTCGGCGGTGACCTGGGCGGCGAAGCGCTGCTGCCCCAGGACCTGGGCGAGCTGCTGCTCGACCTTGGCCTTCAGTTCCTTCTCCAGGCTTGTCTTGTACTCCAACTGACCGGTGGGGGCCATTCCGACGGCGCCGCTCAGCGGCAGGCCAGCGGTGAGGTCACGGCCGTTGGTGTCGACGATCTTGACGCTCTCGGGCTTCAGGTCGGGCACGGAGTAGGAGACCAGGTTGACGATGCCGGTGATCTGGTCCCGGTTCAACTGGGCGCCGGGCTTCATCTTCAGCATCACGGCGGCCTTGGCGCTCTCCTGATTGTCCGCGAAGAGGCTCTTCTGCGTCAGGCCCAGCTTCACGTAGGCGTCAGCCACGCCGTCCATCTGGCGCATCGACTCGGTGAGTTCACCTTCCATGATGCGCTGGCGACGGTCGTCCTTCTCACGCTCGGTCATCATGCTCATCCCGCCGGGCTCAGGAGCCGTGGCGGCCGTCATGATGGTGTGGCGGGGAAGGCCGTGGGAGGCCAGGCGAGCCTGGGCCGAGACCTTCTGGCCGGGGCCGACCATGATGTTGTCGTTGGTCAGGGCCACCTTGTGGGGGATCCCCCAGGTCTGCAACTGGGCGGAGACGTCCTTGACGTCCTGTTCGCTCAGTTTGGTGGCGTAGAGTTCCACGGGCTGGTTGGCCGAGCTCACCATCCCGAAGACGATACCGCCCGTGATGAGGAGCCCGATGGCACAGATGATCAACATCCGGACCTTCGGATTGAGTCCGGACCACATGGCGCCGAACTTTCCGAGGCCTCCGCCTCCGCCCGGTGGTTTGCCCAGGGGGCCTCTTCCCGTGGCGAGCGGACCGCTGCCGGTTCGCATCCCCGTCTGGATACCGGTGGCCATAGATTCGACTCCTTCCTATCGTCTGCCGTAGCTCTTTGCCCTCTGGCGCCACCCTGGAGCGGCGTCTGCCTTGGTCGGGGTAAGGCCCGGCTGGTCTTGTGTTGGCCGGTGCCTAGAGCTGCATCTGGAAGAGAGTGGTGGTAGCAGACGAGAGCTTGGAGGCGATCTGCGTGGTCAGGTGCAGCATCACCTCGGACTTGGCGCCTGCGATGGACATCTCGTGAAGGTTCTCCATGGAGCCGCCGAGCAGACCATCGGTGGTGGCCTTGGCCGCCTCCATCGTGGTGTTCACGTTGCTCAGGGCGTCGCCCAGCAGGTTGGAGAACGAACGGGCGTTCTCGGCCGTTGGGGCCGTGATGGAGGCTGGGGTCGTCGGGAGTTGGATCGGGTTGATGGATCCCGTCCCACTGAGCCCCTGGATGGGAGCGAACGGACTCTGCATGGAGACCTCCTCGGATTTTCCGGACCAGGTCCGGTTACCTTCAATCTTACCCTAGGGGCGGCCGTGCCGCCAGGACCGACTGTCCTATCTAGTGGCCCTTCCCGATGTCCAGGGCCTTCATCGCCATCGACTTGGCCGATTCCACGACGGTGGCGTTGGCTTCAAAGGCCCGGGTCGCCTGGATCATGTTGGTCATCTCAGCGATGATGTTCACGTTCGGCATCGCCACGTAGCCCTTGTGGGCGCCCTCCTGCTGAGCCTTGGGGTTGGAGGGATCGTAGACCCAGCGGAAGTCCGACTGGTCCTGCTGGACGCTGCTGACCTCGACGCCGGTGGCCGTGCCGGCCTTCTCGTCGTCGAAGGAGACGGCGCGGAACTCGTCGTTCCAGTCGCCGACCTGTTTCTGGTTGACCACGGCCACCATCCGGCGGAAGGGGGTGCCGTCGGCGGTTTCGGTCGTGTTGACGTTGGCGATGTTCATGGAGATGAGGTCCATCTGCTTGCGCTGGGCGCTCATCCCACTGGCAGCCACGTCGAAGGTGCTGAAGAACTTCATTTTAGGCGCCTCCTACCGGAATGTTCGGTCAGGCCTCTAGCGGCCAGAGTTGTCGATGATATACTTCAGGGTTCCGTAGACACCGGAGATCTTGCCGGCCAGGGCGTTGTACATGATCTGGTTCTTGGCCAGGTTGCCCATCTCTTGGTTGATGTCCAGGGGACCCCCCTGGGACTCGACCGTGGGGCGCAGCGACTTGGCGTCGAAGCCCCCGCTGGAGTTCAGCCGGAACTCGGGATCGACGGCCGTGCTGGCCACGTTCCAACCGTCGTCCTCGCCCTTTTCCAAAGCCATGACTTCCTTCAGGTGGCTTTCAAAGACCACCCTCTGGGACTCATACCCCTGGGTGTTGATGTTGGCGATGTTGTTGGAGATGACCTGTTGGCGCAGGGCTGCGGCGTCCAGGGCCTTCTCGAGCAACGTGGTGTCGACGAGCTTGACAGGCTTCATCGGCTGACTCTCCTCCCAGGTCCGCTTTCGGAAGGGCCGAAATGCGGCTGAATTCGCGGTTTCTTCCCGATGTTCATGCTATCGAAGGGCTGTTTCTTTTTCGTTGTCGGGTTGTTACAAGAGTGTGAACAGGCGCTGCCGAAGTCCGTGGTTCATTGCCGGAATGTAAACTGATGCAGGGGTTGCATCCCCTCGTCCCTGGGCGCTGTCGGGCGCTGGTCCCGTCGTTTCGGCGTTCCAGGCCGGGCCTCCTGGGTGCCGCCCGGGTTTACTTTTCCGGGGCTGGCGTGATAAACAGGTCGTGACCAGGGCCTTCAGGGTGGTGCCTTTCCGAAGGTTGCTCTTCAGGGGTCCTGCGCAGACAGGAAGTTGGTGAGACCTTGGATCCTCTGAGGCCTGCCGGTCCCCCTCCCCTCAGTGAGGAGTGGTTCCATCAGCAGAAGAAGCTGCTCAGGCAGTCGGGCATCGAGAAGACGTCCGCAGCCGCGGCGGCCCACGACGTCTATACTCCCAGTCCGCAGGCCCAGGAGCTTCCGGCCACCCCGCAGGAGAAGTTCCTGGCCTCGGCACGCTCCCAGATCCTCCGGATGGACCCCGGTGCCGAGAGTTTTGTGCCCGACGCGACCTCGCGTCTGGTCGACTCGGCCTTGGAACAGGAGTTCGGTGAAGAGATCGCCAGCAAGCCCGGTTATCCCCAGATGCAGGCCCGCATCACCCGCACGATCCTGGGGGACCCCCGGTATCGCGAGATGATGGAGGAGTTCCTGCAGATCCTGCTGGGGTCCGAGCGTCCCGCCACCGAAGAGGGCGAGGGTGCCCCTGGCGTCTAGGGAGGTCACCGCCCGGCCGCCAGGTTCCCCGCTCTAGGGTTGCGGTCCGTCTGGCCCGAGGGGGGGCACGCGGTACAGGAGGGCCCCGTCGTCGAAGCGCTGGGGCCTTCCCAGGAGGCCGGTCAGGACGCCCTCGACCTTCCGAGCCGTCTGCGGATGCATCAGGCTGGAACTGACCAGGAACCACCGGAAGCCCGCCCTCTGCAACTCCTCCAGGCCGGGGAGAACGGCCATCGGCGGCGGCGGTTCGCCGTAGCTCAGGTCTTCGCACATGTAGAGCGTGCCCACCAGGCGATTCTCCATCATGGAGTGGGGGAATCGGGTGGTCAGGGCGATCGGCATCGGTTTGCCGTGGAAGGTCTGCCAGAAGTAGTACTCGCCCGGTTGGAGCGTGTTGTGGGTGCGGTTGAGGGGCAGGGGGATCAGGGCCCCGGGCCCCGTCTCGCTGGCCAGGGCCCGGCTCGCCGGAGGGATCTCGGCGATCGAGGTGGGGATCGGCCAGGGAACCGGAGAGGCCACGACCACCTCCGCCAGGATCAGGGTGGCCACCAGGCTGGCCGTCAGGGTCCCCCGGCGCCCCTCGGGCAGCCACCGGGCCAGACCCGTCGCCGCCAGGAGGGCGACGCACAGTTGCACGACCACCGAGAGGCGGTCGGCGATGGCCACCATGCGGAAGCCCGGGATGGCGTAGAAGGCCAGGGCCCAGACCGGGTTCCAGGGTCCTGGCAGGCCCACCCCCGGGGCCAGGTATAGGAAGGGCCCCAGGGACAGCAGGAGCGCGGCCAGCCCGGTGAAGGCCCAGAATCGGGTCCAGCGACCGGCTCGCCACAGGCCCGCCAGGGCCAGGGCCAGGGAGATCAGCCCACAGTAGACCGACTTCAGTCGGCGGTCCACGTCCTCGGCGACCGACAGGCGGCCCTTCCCCGGCAGCAGGTAGCCCGCCACGTCCGCATCGTTCTTGAAGTCCCCGCGGCGGTGGAGGAAGTCCAGGCTGGAGGCCTCCATCCGTTCGGTGACACCGATGCGGGCCAGCAGCGAACCCTCGCCTTGGAGCGTCCCGGCGAAGAGCATGGCGAAGGGAAGCATCAGGACTCCCGCCAGGACGCACGCCAGGACCGGGTAGCGCCAGCGGGCGGCCGGGGCCTCGGGGGTGGGGGGGGAGCCGGTCCATGCCGTCCACAGACCCAGGATCAACCCGAAGACCAGGGCGGCCATTCCGAAGTACCAGGAGCCCATGGCCGCCATGGCCAGGCCCGCAGCGGCCAGCAGGATGGCTCCCGGACCACCTCGCCCCGAGAGGCCCAGCAGGAGGCCCAGGACCCCCAGGGGCAACCAGGCCAGGTTGCTGGTTTCGGCGATTCCGCTGGAGACCCCGGACGTCAGGATGTAGGGGCTGAAGCCGTAGGCGGCGCCGGCCACCAGCGCCGCCCGACCATCCCCCGTCACGTGGCGGGCCAGGGCCCACGCCGCCAGGGCGGCAGCCAGGACCTGGAAGGCCATGACCAGGTTGTAGGCGTGGACCAGGCCGAGGATCGGGGCCCCCAGGGCGGCCAGTCCCGCGTTCAGGGGGTCGATGATGTACAGGCGCCCGCCTTCGGGGAAGTTCTGCAGGTCGGTCCAGGTCGGGAACCGTCCGGCGCTCAGTTCGCGGCCCATCCACCAAGCGCCCCAGAGATGCTTCCAGACGTCGGACTCGGCGTCCCCCAGGACGCGCTGCCCGCCGGAGAGCAGGGCCGGGCCGAGAAAGGCGACCACTCCGATGCCATACAGCGTCAGGGCCAGCAGTCCGTGTCCCGGTGAGGTAGCATTCTTCATGCGGTTTTCATGTTAGATTGGTTGTTCGGAAGCGGCTCTGTTGGAGCCGTGCGTTCTCACTATATAGCACGGATGGCGGTGGCCGAGGTAGTGTCGTCTGGCGAGTCCCGCAGAACCAGGACCTGGGGAGGGGTCGTCGAGGCATGGCGCGACGGAACCTTCCCCGCCGACCCTCCCGCAGGGGGCAGACCCGGGTGGTATGGGCTCCTGGCGGGGTGGGGGGCCTACGCCCTGGTCCTGGTGCTGGCCATGCGCAGCCTGGTCCTGGCCCCCGAGGGGAGCTGGATCGGTGGCGGCGAGATCGAGGGGTGGCTCTGGCGCTACTGGTGGATGAAGGAACTGGTCAGCGGTGCCTGGATGGGGGCCGGTCCCCTGTATGGCCTGTACGTCCTTGTGGTGTCGGGCTCGTACCCGGAGTTCGGCAACCTCCTGGACCTGCAGGTCCTCTCCTGGCCCTTGGAGCTGGTCCTGGGGGCACCTGACTACCTGAACGCCAAGATCTTCCTGATCCTGTGGTTGGACTGCGTGGCCTGCTGGTTCTTCCTGTCGGGTCTGTGGGGGCGCAGCGCCGGGACCTGGCTGGGGGGGCTGCTCTTCGGTCTGAATTCCTACTTCATCTTCGAGATCTCCAACGGTCGCCTGCGTCAGGCCGTAGCCTTCACGATCCCCATCTTCGTGCTGTATCTGTATCGCTGCTGGAGGCAGGGAGGGGTGCGGCCGACCCTGATTGCGGGTGTCCTCCTGGGGCTGACGGCCGCGTTCTATCATTACTACGGGATGTTCCTGGGCTTCTTCTGCCTGCTGGTCATGGTCTGGCACGCCTTCCTGGGCAGGCACCAGACCCACGCGCCGGGGATGCCGGCCCGCATGCTGGGCATCCTGGTGGTCGGCCTGCTGGTCGCTGCGCCGTTTGCCACGTTCTACCTGGAGGAGGCCTTCGGTCCCAACGTCCTGGAAGTGGCCCCCTATGGCACCGCCTTCCCGACCCTGGAGGAGCTGACCACCGACTATGGGACCGTCCGTCCGGCCAACCTGCTGGCCGGCTCCCAGCGGCGTTTCGTCCGGGAGTCGCTGCCGTTGGACGCCCTGTGGCGCCCCCTGCTGCCCCACGCCCTGCCCCTGGTCGGCCTGGCCCTGGCGTTCCTTCCCTGGAGATATCCCCGCCGGATCCCCTGGCTGTGGCTGGGCACCTTCCTGGGCTTCCTGGTCCTGAGTTTCGGGCCCTACTTGAGCCTGGGCGAGAGCTCACGGGTCTTCCTGGCCGGGGTCCCGACTCCCTATCTCCTGCTTTATCGCTGGATCCCCATGTTTTCGCGCCTCTTTGCGCCCGCCCGTCTGGAGGTGATGGTCTTCCTGGCCCTGGCCGTCCTGGTCTGCCTCAGGGTGCACGATCTGGCTCGCACCCGGCGCGATCTGGCCCTGCTGGCCGTTGTGGCCACCACCCTGGGCCTGGGTCTGCAATTGGAGGCGGCCAAGGTTCTGCCCTTCCCGACGGTTCGCCTGGCCGTGGCTCCCTACTACCACCTGCTGGGAGACCAGCCCCCCCTGGGCCTGGTCGAGGTCCCCTTCAGGACCGGCGACTATCTTGAGTACAACCAGACCGTGCATCGCCAGAAGGTCCTGGGGTCCTTCGCCCAGGGCGGGGTTCCCCCAGGCTACCCGTCCGGCTACCAGGCCTGGCTGGCCGGCAAGCACGCCGACCCCGGGAACTCCTTCATGGCCCATCTGGAGGCCCTCAACCGGGACCCGGCCCATCCCCTGGCCTATCGCCGGGCCGACCTGGAAGCCCTGGTGCAGGATGGCTACCGTCTGCTGATCCTGCACGAGCGGGGCTGCTACTACCTGGACCGGGACTACGGGGACCTGATCTACTTCAGACTCCTGGCCTACTTCCGGAAGACGCTGGGAGAACCGCTGGTGTACACCGACGAACCGGTCCACCCGGGCCTGGAGGGGCGTCAACGCGCCGAGGATCGGGACCCCGCGTGGTACCGGATGGCCGTCTTCAGCCTGACCCCCCGGGAGGACCACCCGACCGCTGGGAGAAATTTGTCCGTTCCATGAATACGGAAACCGCTGACGATACCACCCTGCTGTACCGGTTGGTGATCGCGGGCCTGGTGGCCATCATCGCCGGCCTGGGCTTCCTTGTGTGGGGAGCCTCGCGGCCCGTCAGCCTGCTGCCCCGGCTGGCCAGGACGAACATGCCGGCGGTCCCGGCGGCGGGCCGGGACCTGACCCTGGCCCAACTGGTCGAGGGGCTGTCCCGCCTGGATGGCCGGCCCGAACTGCTGCTGGATCAGGCCCAGTCCCAGCGCCTGGTGGCCGTGCTTCCCCTCTTCCGCGAAGCCCTGGGAACGGCAGGCTCCGACAAGGGGGAGCCGACCGTCCAGCACTTCGGGGCCATGGCCCGGGAGTACCTGCTGCGCACCCTGACCCCGCAGCAGGTGCAGCATCTGGCGCAACTGGCGGCCCGGGGAGAGCTGGCGCAGACCTCGACGGTGGCCCTGGACCGCCTGCCGGCCGTGGACCGGATGATGCGTCGGCGAGCCGGAATCGCTGCAGACCTCTCCCCCTCGATCCAGTCCCCCGTGCGCCGCAGCCTGGACCGGATGCGGGTCCGGGACCTGGTCCTGGGCATGCTGCTCCTGGAGCAGTACCGTGAGTATCGCCTGACCGCTGAGCAGGCCGCGCTGATGCTCCCGATGCAGGCGCTCTTCCAGGACATCTTCGACCTCAAGGCCGGTGAGATCGGCGAGGATCTGGTTCCGGTGGTCGATGCCCAGGTGCGCTCGATCCTCTCCGAGAGCCAGCAGCGCAAGCTCCTGGAGGTGGCCCAGGCCAGTCGGCTGAGCAAGATCGAGGTGGACGAGGACGAGGTGATCCGCCAGTTCTGTTCTTTGCTGGCGGCCCGGCAGGAGGGCGACATGTTCCACTTCCGCCTGTACTCGCTGACCGCCCCGTTGGAGGACGCTCGCGAGGGCCCGGCGGTGGTGGCCGCCGAGGCGGAGCTGGAGCTGATGGTCGCCATCCGGGGTATCGTCCTGCACCTGGAGCCCCGCAAGGACCTGCGCCTGGACGACAACCAGGTGGCCCAACTGGCCCTGCTGGCCCCGGGTATCCAGGAGTGTCTGATGAACCTCTTCAACGGGGTCAAGGATGACCGCCAGCCCGAGATCCAGATCCGGGTGGCCAGGCTGCTGCGCTCCGAGCAGATCCGCCATATCCTGCTGCACAAGTCCGACCCGGTGCGCTTCCTGGACTTCACTCCCGGTGTCGAGCCCGTGGCGGCCGAGTTCGGTCGGTTCATGAAGGCCCGCGCCTCCGGCCAGACCTTCGTCTCGAAGTTCGAGTCGGGTCGGGCCCAGGCGCTCAAGCCTCCCGGGGCCTTCGCCAGGCCCGGTTCCGCCTACCGCCCCGCGATCCGTCCCAACTTCGTGGACGTGTCCCCACCCCTGCACAAGTACGTCCCCCTGGAGGCCGTGGTCCGGGTGATCCTGTTCAAGATGGACGGCGATGCCGAGGTCCGTCTGAAGAGGGCCCAGGTCGAGAAGATGCAGCCCCTGCTGCGGGAGATCCAGGTGGCCCTGAACTCCATCGAGAAGGGCGCACCCCGGGAGAAGTCGGTCCAGGTGACGAGCAAGCTCGAGGTCCTGTTGACCGATCAGCAGAAGGCCTTCCTGCGCCAGGCCGAGCAGGAGTCGCCTCCCAACCTGCAGCCGGCCCGGGGCGAGAGCCCGCTGTCCCGGGAACTGGCGCGCTACCTCGAGGCGCGTCTGGCCAACCGGGACTACGAACCCCTGCTGAACGAGGAGCCGTTGCGGTGACAGAAGAGCGCGACCCCGGTCTGGTGGACGAGGCCCCGGAGGCCTCCCAGGATTCCGCTCCCGAGGCCCCGCAGGCCGTCTCCAGCGGGACCTGGGTCTTCGTCTTCCTGGCCGTCCTGGTCGGCTTCAACGTGTTCATCTTCTTCGGTTCCCGGGAGATCTGGTCGCGGATCGGGGGCAACCCCCGTCCTGCCGTTCCCGGCCAGCCCGCACCGGGCGAGAGCCGCCCGCCCGACCAGCAACCTCCCGGAGCAGACCAACCGTCGCCCCAGCCGGGTCGACAGGGATCGCCCCCTCCACCTCCTCCGCCGCTGGTCACCCAACCCGGAGGGGTGAAGCTGGCCGGCCCCGAGCTGATCCTGGGCCTGGTCGCCTTGAAGCAGGCCCCCGGGGTCGGGCTCTCGTCCGAGCAATCCCGGCGCTGCGCTGATCTGTTGTCACGTCTGGAAGCCCCTCAGGCGGCCATGCAGGAGTCGGCGGACGCGGCCATGCGCTGCCTGACCACCGAGCAGGTCTCGTGGATCCGGGCCAACCGCGGAAACGTCGAACTGGATTCCCAGGAAGCCCTGGAGCCCGGCATGGACCCCGTGACGTCAGCGGCCTTCCGCCTGCTGCAGGAGAAGGCGGGCCAGGGGTCGGGGACGGCCCAGCCGGTCCAGCACGAAGAGCGCGACCTGCAGTTGCACGATCTGCTGAACGGCCTGATCAAGCTGGCTTCCCAGGGAGGAAGCCTGGCCGCCAGCCCCGAGCAGGCGCGCTCCCTTTTGCCCATCCTCACCCGCGCCAACGAGGCCCGGAAGGCCGAGATCAAGGTCTTCGAGGAACTGTTCAAGGTGCTGACCGAGAAGCAGGTGGCCTGGATCCAGGCCCACCCCGAGCGCTCCCGCATGGACGTCAACCGGGTCATCCTGCGCTACGGGCAGATGATCCTGAGGGATTGAGCGACCGGCCGGGTTCGGCCGTGTCGGCTCTCCGGAGGCTGAAGGCCAGGTCGCGGATGATCCCCTCGGTGAAGCCGGGGACCACGTTCCAGAAGTCCAGTCGGGAGCAGATCTGCAGGTCCTCGCCCAGGCCCTGCCGGAGCAGATCGGCCCCGTGGTCGGTCCGGGCCACGGCGCCCTCGAGGTCCCCTCGGCAGGCCTTGAACCAGGCCTCCGAGGCCCGGGCGGCGTCGTCGGCCTCCAGCGCGATTCCGGATTCTCGCAGGCCTGCCACCACGGCCCCGGCCACCAGCCAATCCTCGGCGGCGAAGCGGCCCTGGTCGCCGGCGCAGACCAGGTTGGCGCCCCGCGACCGGGAGGCCAGGTGCCGGACCACGGCCGCGCGATTCACCAGGGCCACGCACAGGCCCGTGCCGGCGGCCTGCACCGCCCGCGTCCCATTGGTCGTGGTGGTGCGGATGCGCCGGCCGCGCACCTCGGTCGGCTGGAAGTCCAGGGGCGAGTTGCCCAGGTCGAAGCCCGGTATCGGCAGACTGTCGCGCTCGCCCGCCAGCAGGTCTCCAGGCCGCCTCCCGGCGCGGGCCTGTTCCACCGTGGCGCAGGGGATCAGGGCCAGGGCGCCCGAGTGCAGGGCCGCCGCGACGCAGGTGGTGAAGCGCAGGAGGTCGATGACCACGGGCTCCAACTCGGCGTCGGGCTGGAAGAGGTCCAACGTGGCGGCAACCCGGATTCGCATCGGCGTCTCAGGACCCGGCCAGGAGTTCTTCCAGGGAGTGGCGGAAGCCCAGCAGGTTGGGCTCGGGGTTCAGGAGCACCCCGAAGCGCGCCCGGACCTGCCCGCGGATCTCGGCGGCCAGGTCCAGGATCTCCTCGGCCGTGGCGCCCCCGCGGTTGATCAGGGCCAGCACGTGGTCGCTGGACAGCCCGGCGCGCCCGCGCGCGTATCCCTTGGTGAAGCCCGCCCCCTGGATCAGCCAGGCGGCGGACAACCTGGCCATGTCGGGGCCTGCGGGGTGGGCCGGCATCTCCGGCCAGGTAGCCTGGAGTTCCAGGGCCCGGGCCCTGGGGACCAGGGGGTTGGTGAAGAAGGAGCCGGCGCTGCGGGTGTTGGGGTTCCGGGGGTCGCGGACCATGGACTTGGAACGGCGCACCTCCAGGACGGCCTGGCGGACCTGGTCCAGCGGCGGCGGCGGGTCCTTGGGGCCCAGGCCGAAGTGCCGGGTGAGGTCCCCGTAGCGCAGGGCGGCCGGGCCGCCGGCCAGCAGGTCGAACTCGACGGCGGTGACCAGGTACCTCCCCCTCCAGGCGCCCTTGAAGAGGCTGTCGCGGTAGCCGAAACCGCAGGCGTCGCGCGGTAGGACGCCCTCCTGGCCCGTCCGGAGGTCCAGCACGTGGACGGCGTGCAGGGTGTCGGCCACCTCCTGCCCGTAGGCCCCTACGTTCTGGATCGGGCAGGCGCCGACCCGACCGGGGATCCCGCTGAGGCACTCCAGGCCGGCCAGCCCTTCGCCGACGGCGCGTCCCACCAACTCATCCCAATCCATGCCGGCCCCCGCCAGCACCCGGACGCTGCCGTCCTCCGCGGGCCTGTCCATCCGGAAGTCCCGGTCCGCCGGCTGCAGCAGGAGGCCGTCGAAGCCCTCGTCGCTGGCCAGCAGGTTGCTGCCGTCGCCCAGGGGGTAGCAGGGCAGGCCCAGGCGCCCGGCCAGGGCCAGGGCCTGGCGCGTCTCCTCGGTCGATTCGGGTCGGGCCAGGTATCGGGCGGGGCCGCCCACCTCCAGGGTGGTGAGGGTCGCCAGGGGAACATTCTCGAGGATCAGGCCGTTGCGCAGCATGGCTTCCGGCTTCTGCGCGGGCCCGCGGCTTCCTGGAGAGGAGACCGGACCGCGGGCACAAAGGAGGCCCCACTTCTTGTCGTCATCGAGGTGTCACCGTGGAAGAGAAAAGGATCATGGAAGCGCTGGCCCGGGTCGCGGATCCCGACCTGGGTTCAGACATCGTCGCCCTGGACATGGTTCGCGGCGTCGAGGTGAAGGCCGAGGAGGTCCTGGTCCGCCTCAGGCAGGTCCATCCCTCGCCAGAGCGCCGACAATTCCTGGAGGACGAAGTGCGCCGCGTCCTCGGGGAGGCAGGCGCCAGGCCCGTCCGGGTCGAGTCGGACCTGGACATTCCGTCCACCCGGCCGCCCCTGGTCACCCCCCTCCTG
>CAZQPM010000103.1:0-12166 GCA_964595195.1 uncultured Burkholderiales bacterium
GGCGTGCTCTCCAGGTAGGTGCGGGCCCGATCCGAGAAGGTGGAGGCGTAGACGTGGCGCAGGGCCCGGCTGAGGTTGCGGAAGCGCACCTCGGGGTCGGGATGGTTGTTCGGCAGCAGGCACGTCGCGTAGATTCCGGCGCAGGACTGATGCTGGGAGTCCTCCAGGAGGCTGGAGGATCGGACGGCCAGGGGCCCCCGCAGGTCCCGGGTGGCGGCCCGCAGGTCGATCGCCAGGCTGCCGGGGAGATCGCCCTCCAGGAAGCGTTGGCGAATCTGGTCCTCGGGCAGACCCGAGGCGTGCAGCGTGCCCAGGCCGTTGTGTTCCAGGAAGCGGTCGAACTCGTCGGTTCCGACCACAACCGTGCGAGGGATGGCCACGGCCATGTCCACCTCGTCCAGGTCGCGCCGGGCCAGACGCGAATGCAGGAAGGCGACTCCCCGGCCCTTGCCACCGATCGAGCCACTGCCGACCTTGACGAAGTGCCGGGTCGGCCCTGCGGATCGCCTGGAGAAGTCGGCCACCACCCCTTCCTGCTCCTGACAGGCCGCCCGGTGCAGCACGTCCACCAGGTAGTCGCGCAACTGCTCGGGGTACCGGAAGGCCGAAGCCTGGATCGCCTCCACCTCGTCGGCCAGCTCGAACATGCTGCGGGCCCGCAGCCAGACGTTGAAGTGGTTGCAGGAGGCATGGTAGTAGATGGATCTCACGTCCACGGTCCGCAGGCGCTGCTCCAGCTCGTACATGTCGCGGGCCCGGGCCACCTCCCCGTGATCCGGAAGGCGGAATACGAAGTCCCCGAAACCCAGGTTCTCCCGAAGAAAGCAGGTCAGGCTGCGGAGCAGCGTGTCCGAGTTCTTGTCCACGAAGTGCAGGCCCATCTCGTGGGCCCTCTCGGCGTTCTCCGGGTCGGCGGACTGCACCAGGACGGGCAGGTTCGGCTTCACGGCCCGCATGGCCCGGGCCAGTTCGAACCCCGCCTCCCCATCCTCGCGCCCCCCCCGGGGATAGCGGACGTCGGAGACCAGAGCCAGGGTATAGCGCTGGTAGCGGGTGAAGTGGGCCCAGGCCTCCTCGTAGTTCGTGGCCAGCAGGATCTTGGGGCGGGCCATCATGCGCAGCATGCGATGGGTGGCGTTCACACCCTCGGAGACCAGCGACTGCGACTGGATCATCAGTTCGGCGTAGAGTTGGGCCAGGAAGGTCGAGTAGCGGCGCACCGAATCCTCGACCACGATGATCACCTGGACTCCGGTGCGGGCCGTGTCCTGGGCGACGTTCAGCGAGTCCTCGATCAGCTTGATGATGGCCACCATGATCCGGGTATCGCCCGTCCACAGGAAGACCCGGTCCACGCCGGCGGGCAACCGCCGCGAGCGCAGGCGCCGCAGCTCGAACTCATCGAGGACCATCAGCACCACGGGCAGGTCGGGCAGCAGGCTCCGGGCGCGCTCGGCCAGGTCGCCGACTCCGGGGTCGTCCGGCCTCATGGTGGTCAGGACCAGGTCCACCCGCCGCCTCTGCAGGATGCGCAGGGCCTCGGTGGGGTCGGAGGCGTGGATGATGCGCGGGGACGTGGTCAGGTTCAGCTCGGAGTACTCCACGAAGAGGCGCTCGCTCAGGCGCCCGTCCTCCTCGATGACGAAGGCGTCGTACTCCGAGGAGACCAGCAACACCTCGCGGATCCGGTGTGGCATCAGGTCATGGAACTTCAGGATCCAGGGGAATCGGCGTTCCGGGCGCGCTTCACGACTCACGGGTGACCTCCGGCGGGGATGCTCCGAAGCGACGCACCCGCGGCCCCAGACAGGGAACCGCGGGTGCGGGATCAAGTCGGGCCGGTTCAGCCCGCCGCTAGACGATACCCTGGTCGATCATGGCCTCGGCCACCTTCACGAAGCCGGCGATGTTGGCCCCCTTGACGTAGTTGACCTTACCGTCCGCCTCGCGGCCGTGCTGGACGCAGGCCGAGTGGATGGACTTCATGATCCCCTGCAACCGACTCTCGACCTCTTCGGCCGGCCAGCCCAGATGCAGGGCATTCTGGGACATCTCCAGGCCCGAGGTGGCCACGCCGCCGGCGTTGGCCGCCTTGCCCGGCGCGAACAGGACCCCGTGGTGGAGGAAGAGCTCGACCGCCTCGGGTGTGCTGGGCATGTTGGCTGCCTCGACGACCACCTGCACGCCGTTCGCGACCAGCATCCTGGCGTCCTCAAGCTCCAACTCGTTCTGGGTGGCGGCCGGGATCGCCACCTGGCAGGGCACGCTCCAGGGCCGCCTGCCTTCCAGGTAGCGGGCGCCCTTGAACTGGTCGGCGTACTCCTTGATCCGACCGCGACGGACGTTCTTCAGGTTGATCACCCACTGGAGCTTCTCGGGGGTGATGCCATCCTCGTCCACGATCGTTCCGTTGGAATCGGACAGGGTGACCACCCGGCCCCCCAGGAGCGCGGCCTTCTCGGCCGCGTACTGGGCCGCGTTGCCCGAGCCCGAGACGGCGACGGTCTTGCCTTCCAGCCCGTCACCCCGGAGGGCCAGCATCTCCTGGGCGAAGTACACGGTCCCATAACCCGTGGCCTGGGGCCGAATCCGCGACCCTCCCCAGTTCAGGCCCTTGCCGGTCAGCACCCCGGTGAACTCGTTGCGCAGCTTCCTGTACATCCCGAAGAGGAACCCGATCTCGCGCGCACCGACACCGATGTCTCCCGCCGGCACGTCGGTGTCCGGTCCGACGTGGCGGAACAACTCGGCCATGAAGGAATGGCAGAAGCGCATGACCTCCATGTCGGACTTACCCTTGGGATCGAAGTCCGAGCCTCCCTTGCCGCCCCCCATCGGAAGCGTGGTCAGGGAATTCTTGAAGACCTGTTCGAAGGCCAGGAACTTCAGGATGCTGAGGTTGACACTGGGATGAAAGCGCAGGCCTCCCTTGTAGGGGCCGATGGCACCGTTCATCTGGATGCGGTAGCCGCGATTGATCTGCACGTTCCCCTGGTCATCCACCCAGGGGACCCGGAAGATCAGGACCCTTTCGGGCTCGACCAGCCGTTCCAGGACCTTCATCTTGCGGTAGACCGGATTGGCCTCGACCACCGGCATGATCGATTCGTAGACTTCCCGAACCGCCTGGTGGAACTCGTGTTCGCCGGGATTCTTGGCCATGACCTGAGCCATGACCTGGTCAACAGACGCCAAGGTAGTTGCCATCGATGGAACCTCGCCGACTCGTCCTAGTGTAGGTTCGCTGAGAATCGGGACCGAGGTAGGAGGTTCAACCCATGCAGCGGGGTTCCTTCAGTCAGGGATAGACCTTAAGACCAAGTCCAAACCTCCGGGACGTATTAGGACGTACGGAAGTGCTCGATGGTCCGGCGCAGCCCTTCGGTCAGGCCGACCCGGACCTGATAGCCGAAGGAGCAGAGACGCCCGGTGTCCGCGACCGAATGCCGGATATCGCCGGGACGAGGCGGACCGTGGACGAGTCGGGCCGATGACCCGGTCAGGCGCAGGATCTCGCGGGCCAGGTCGGCGATGGTCAGGCCCGCACCCCCCCCGACGTTCAAGGGCCCGTGCATCTCGGGGGTGACTGCCGCCAGCAGATAGGCGTCCACGGCGTCATCGACAAAAACGAAGTCCCGGGTCTGCAGACCATCCCCGTGCACCTGCAAGGCGTCACCGGCCAGGGCCCTGCGGATGAAGGCCGGCACCGCGGAACCATAGGCCCCCCCGGGCACCTGTCCGGGCCCGAACACATTGAAGAAGCGCAGACTGACCGTGGACACCCCGTAGCAGCGACGCCAGATCTCCAGATAGTGCTCGCCGTCCAGCTTGGTCACACCATAGGGGCTCAGGGGTGCTGGAAGTTGACCTTCGTCCTGAGGGCAGACCTCGGCGTCACCGTAGACCGCCGCCGAGGATGCGAAGACCACCCGAGGGACCCCGTTGGCCCGAGCCGCCTGCAGGACCGAGAGCGTCCCTCCCACGTTGATGCGCACGCTCTCCTCGGGCAGAGCCAGGGATTCGGGGACGCTCACCAGGGAGGCCAGATGGAAGATGACATCCGCTCCGACGGTCAGTTCCCGCACGAGGTCGCCCCCGGTGACGCACCCGCGCACCAGGTCCACCCGGGCTCCATCCAGCGAGCCGGGCCGGGCCGTCCGGAAATCGTCCAGGACGACCACCTGACAGCCCCGGTCGGCCAGGCGTCGGGCCAGGTGGCTGCCGATGAAGCCGGCCCCGCCCGTGACGACAGCTTTGCGCATCTTGTTCACGCCTTCCCCTTCCTGGCGTGCCCTCGGGGTCCTGCCGGTGAGGCGGGGCAGGATCCGCCGGCCTCCGGTGCCGAAAGGCCCCCAGACTCCGACCGCAAGCGAGCCGACCCATGCGCCAGACACCCCTGTTCCCCGTCACGGTCGTAGGCAGCCTGCCCCGCCCCCAGAGCCTTCTGCAGGCCCTGCACCGGGCCCGCCGGGGCGAACTGTCGCCGACCGGACTGGAACTCGAGGTCCAGGCCGCCGTCGAGGCGGCCGTGCGCCTGCAGGAGGACTGCGGCGTGGACGTGGTCAGCGATGGCGAGCAGGCGCGTCCGGACTTCTACTCGTTCATCGCCGACCGGGTGGACGGCCTGCGCCTGCTGAGCCTGGACGAACTGACCGGGCACGTGCGCCACCCCGACCTCTTCGAGCAGTTCCTCCAGGCCAGGGACATCCCGACCCAGGCCATGCGCGTCCCCGTCGTGGTGGGTCGGCTGCAGCGCCGGACCCAGTTGGCCGTCGACGAGTTCCTCAGGGTCCGTCGCCTGACCGCGCGCCCCGTCAAGGTCGCGCTGCCGGGCCCGTATCTCCTGACCCGCTCGGCCTGGGTCCGGGACCTGTCCTCGGCACACTACCCCGACCAGGAGGCCCTGGGTCGCGATGTCGTGGCCCTGCTGCGCCAGGAATTGGAAGACCTGGGCCGGGCCGGCTGCGACTTCGTCCAGTTCGACGAGCCGATGCTGGCCGACGTGGCCTTCGCGGCCCCCGAGGAGTGCGGCAACCTGCTGCGCGCGGCGCTGTCCTCCCGGGTGGACCCGGCCCGGGAACTGGACTTCGCGGTCGACCTGATCAACCGCGTGGTGGCAGGCTTCGAAGGCCTTCGCACCGGATTGCACGTGTGTCGCGGCCACCGCTGTGACAAGGACCGGATCCACCTGCGGGGCAGCTACGAACGGCTGCTGCCCCACTTCGCCCGGACCCGGATCCGTCAATTCGTCCTGGAATTTGCCGACGAACAGGAGGGCAGCCTGGCGGCCCTGGCAACCCTGCCGCCCGACCGGGAAATCGGGCTGGGAGTCCTCAACCCGCGGACGTCCGAAATGGAGCCGGTCGAAGTGGTGGTCTCCAAGGCCCGCCAACTGGCCCGGATCGTCAGCCCCGAGCGCGTCTTCCTGAACCCCGATTGCGGTTTCGAGACCTTCGCCAACCGGGCCGTCAACACGATTTCCGGGGCGGCCGCCAAACTGCGGGTGCTGGCCCTGGCGGCCGCTCGGCTGCGCCGGAGCTTCGGCGATTCCTGAACCGTCCGCCGGGCCATCCCCAAAGGGGGACCAGGACAATCTCCCGGGGATTTCCCAGGCATCTCAGGGCGCTCCGGACCCTGGAGGGGAGATCTCCACCCTCGTGGAATTTCCCTCTCCCCTTGTGGCTGTTCCTCCGCCCCCGCGGGCGGCATCCGAAACCGGACGGAGATTGCCTGATGGAACCTGAGACGCTGACCCTGGTCGCCCCCCTGACCGGATACCTCATACCCCTGGAGCAGGTCCCCGACCCCGTCTTCGCGGACAAGATGGTGGGCGACGGAATCTCGATCGACCCGACCAGCCAGAGCCTGCTGGCTCCCTGCGACGGATCCGTGGTCCAGGTGCACCCATCCTGCCACGCCCTGACGGTAGCCCATCCCTCGGGAGTCGAGGTCCTGATGCACGTGGGATTGGACACCGTGGCCCTGAAGGGCCGGGGCTTCAGCCCCCGCGTGCGCACCGGGGACACCGTCCGGACCGGAGACGTCCTGATCGAGTTCGACGCCGACGCCGTCGCCACCCAGGCCCGGAGCCTGCTGACCGAAGTGGTGATCACCAACGGCGAGCTCATCGCCCGCTACGAGCCCCGCAGCGGTCGCGTGGAGGCCGGTCGGGACCCCGTCCTGACCCTGCACCTGGTCCCCCGCGAGGCCGCCACCGTCGAGGCGGCCGGTCCCAGCGCCACCTCGGCGCCCGTGGTCGTGCCCAACCCCCAGGGGCTGCACGCCCGACCGGCCGCCGTCCTGGCCAACCTGGCCAAGCGCTTCCGTTCGGACCTGCAACTGATGCGCGGCGACGAACAGGTGAACGCCAAGAGCGTGGTGGCCCTGATGACCATGCAGGTGGCCCGGGGCGACATGGTCCGCTTCCGCGGCACGGGCGAGGATGCCGAACAGGCCGTGGCCGCCCTGGCCGAAGCCCTTTCCGAAGGCCTGGGCGAAGAGGGCGCGGCCGCTCCGTCCGCTCCCGCTCCGGTCACGCCCCAGCCTGCCGCCCCAACGCCCTCCGAGCCTGAGGAACCTGGGGTGCTGCGAGGCGTAGGGGCCTCCCCGGGCCTCGCGGTCGGCAGGGTCTTCCAACTGCGTCGCCAGGAGGTCGAGGTGACCGAAGCCGGCGGTGACCCGGTCCACGAGCGCCGGACCCTGGACGGGGCCCTCGAACAGGCCAAGAGCGAGTTGGAGGTCCTGCAGGCCCACATGACCGCCGAGGCCGACCCGGCCAAGGCCGGCATCTTCGCCGCCCACCGGGAACTGCTGGATGACCCCGACCTGGTGGAGGTGGCCCAGGCGGGCGTGGCCGCCGGCAAGAGCGCCGGTTACGCCTGGAAGCGGGCCTATTCGGCCCAGGTCGAGCGCCTCTCGGCCCTGAAGAACGAATTGCTGGCCGCCCGCGCCACCGACCTGCGCGACGTGGGCGAACGGGTGCTGCGCCTGGTGGTGGGCGACCAACCCCGCCAGGTGGAGATGCCCGAGGAGACCATCCTGATCGCCGAGGACCTGACCCCCTCGGACACCGCCACCCTGGACCGCAGCAGGGTCCTGGGCTTCGCGACGGTTCTGGGAGGAGCCACCTCGCACGTGGCCATCCTGGCCCGTTCGTTGGACCTTCCGGCCCTGGCAGGCCTGGACCCTCGGGCCCTGGCCCTGGAGGACGGAACCCCCGTGGTGCTGGATGGCAGCAAGGGACGCCTGCGGGTGGCCCCATCCGAAGAGGAGATGGCCCGCTCGAAGGCCGACCTGGCGCGCCAGGTCGAGCATCGCAAGAGGTTGCTGGAGACGGCCCACGAGGCGGCGGTCACCCGGGACGGCCACGCCGTCGAGGTGGCCGCCAACGTCGGCTCGGTGGCCGACGCCGAGCAGGCCGTCAGCCTGGGCGCCGAGGGCGTGGGCCTGCTGCGGTCGGAGTTCCTGTTCATGGGCCGGGCCACCCCGCCCAGCGAGGACGAACAGGCCGAGATCTACGCCGGCGTCGCCCGTGCCCTGGGCCCCGACCGCACCCTGGTGATCCGCACCCTGGACGTGGGCGGCGACAAGCCCCTGCCGTACCTGCCCATCCCCAAGGAGGAGAACCCCTTCCTGGGCGAGCGCGGTCTGCGCGTGATGCTGACCCGCCCCGACCTGATGCGCACCCAGTTCCGCGCCATCCTGCGAGCCGCAGGCCTGGCCCGGCTGATGGTGATGCTGCCGATGGTCACCACGGTGACCGAGTTCCAGGAGGCCCGCCGGGTCTTCGAGGAGGAGCGGACCCGCCTGGGCGCCGAGCAGGTCAGTCTGGGCCTGATGATCGAGGTCCCGGCGGCGGCCTTGATGGCCGAGGCCTTCGCGCGCGAGGCCGACTTCTTCTCGATCGGCACGAACGACCTGACTCAGTACACCCTGGCCATGGACCGGGGACACCCCAAGCTGGCCCCGCAGGTGGACGGCCTGCATCCGGCGGTGCTGCGCCTGATCGACGCGACGGTGAAGGGCGCCCGCCAGCACGGGCGCTGGGTGGGCGTCTGCGGTGGAATTGCCGGTGACGTGCAGGCCGTGGCCCTGCTGGTGGGCCTGGGCGTAGACGAGTTGTCGGTCGCCGCACCGGCCGTCCCGGCCGTGAAGGCCCGGGTCCGTGAACTGACCCTGGAACAGTGCCAGGACCTGGCCCGCCGGGCCCTGGACTGCCAGACTCCGGCGCAGGTGCGCGAACTGACGGAGGTGCCCCTTTGAATTTCTTCAAGAAAGCCTTCGGCCTGCTGCAGCAGATCGGCAAGGCCCTCATGCTGCCGGTCTCGGTGCTGCCCGTGGCCGGTATCCTCCTGGGGATCGGCGCCTCCTTCGACGAAGCCAAGGAGTGGGCCAACGTCCTGGGACTGACGGTCCTGCCCACCGGCGAGGTGCTGAACCTGCCGACCTGGGTCAACCACCTGATGGTCATCTTCAGGATGATGGGCGACTCGGGCGGGGCCATCTTCGGAAACCTGCCGCTGATCTTCGCCATCGGCGTGGCCCTGGGCCTGGCCAATAACGACGGGGTCTCGGCCCTGGCCGCGGTGGTGGGCTACCTGGTCCTGACCGCCACCATGGGAGTCATGGCGGGGGTCCTGGGTCTACCCGACGAATTCGTCAAGAGCATCGTCGGCATCAAGTCCATCGACACGGGAGTCTTCGGAGGCATCCTGATCGGTGGGGTCGCGGCCTGGCTCTTCAACAGGTACTACCGCATCAAGTTGCCCCCCTACCTGGGCTTCTTCGCCGGCAAGCGCTTCGTGCCGATCGTCACCTCCTTCGCAGCCATCGGCCTGGGTGTCGCCCTGAGCATCGCCTGGCCTCCCGTCCAGGGGGTCATCCGCGCCTTCGGGAAGTGGGCCGTCGACGGCAACCCGGCCGTGGCAGTGTTCCTCTACGGCATCGTGGAGCGGTCGCTGATCCCCTTCGGCCTGCACCACATCTGGAACGTCCCCTTCTTCTATGAGATCGGCAGCTACGTCGTGCCGGGCAGCGTGCCCCCCGAGGTGGTCCACGGTGACATGACCCGATTCTTCAAGGGTGACCCGACGGCCGGAATCCTGGGCGGTGGCTTCCTCTTCAAGATGTGGGGCCTGCCGGCCGCGGCCATCGCCATCTGGCACTGCGCGAAGAAGGAACGGCGCGTCGAGGTGGGCGGTATCATGATCTCGGCCGCACTGACGTCCTTCCTGACCGGGATCACCGAGCCGATCGAGTTCGCCTTCCTGTTCGTGGCCCCCCTGCTGTACGGCGTGCACGCCCTGCTGGCCGGCATCAGCTTCGTGATCATGTACGAGTTGGGGGCGCGTCTGGGCTACACGTTCTCCCAGGGATTCATCGACTACGTGCTGTACTTCATCAAGGACACCAAGCCCTGGCTGGTGCTGCTGATCGGCCCGATCTACGGGCTGGTCTACTACGGTGTCTTCCGGTCCCTGATCAGCTTCCTGAACCTCAAGACTCCGGGTCGCGAGCCCGAGGACAACGGGACTGCGGCGGCCGCGGCGGCGACGGCCGGTCAGCCCGGAGGCCTGCCGGCCCAGGTGGTCCTGGCCCTGGGTGGCCGCGGCAATATCGCCGCCCTGGACGCCTGCATCACCCGCCTGCGGGTGGGCCTCAACGACGTCGGCAAGGCCGATCCCGACCGCCTGAAGGCCCTGGGCGCCGCCGGGGTGGTCAGGGTGGGCAACGGTCTGCAGGCCATCTTCGGCACCCTTTCCGAGAACCTCAAGACCGACATCGAGGAGTACCTGCGCACCAGCCGTGCCGACGAACCGCTGGTGTCGACCGCCGCACCGGTTTCGGCGGCGCCTGCAGCGCAGGCCCAGCCGGTGACCATCACGCCCGAGGCCGCCGAGCGGGGGCGCCTGCTGTTGACGGCCCTGGGCGGCCCGGGCAACGTGCGCGAGGTCTCGGCCGCCGCCCTGACCCGCGTCCGGGCCGTGGTGGCCGATGCCGCCAGGGTGGACCAGGCTGCCCTGGAGTCCGCCGGTATCGGCTTGATGCAGGTGCGCCCCGATACGCTGCACCTGCTGGTCGGCGTGGGCCAGGCCGAGTCCACGGCCGCGGCCATGAAGGGCTGAGCCCCTGGCCGACCCGGCCACACGCCACCGAAGGGCGGGCCCCCGTGGGCTCGCCCTTCGGCTGTACCTGACCGGTTGCGCCGCCGCCGAACTCCACGCGTCCCGCCACCCACGCCGCCGCTGGAGCCAGCAACCTGCCGGATGGAACGAGGCGCCGGGCCCCGTGACGTCGAAGGCCACACCGTGAACGCGCGCAGGCTCCTCCGCATGGTGGAACTGGTGGCGGTGCTGGTCGCCGTCTCGCTGCTGGCCATGTGGGGGCTGCGCGATCCGGACCGACTGCCTGCGCCCGGTGCCCCGGCGCCCACGCCCTCGGCCCGGTCCTCGCCGCCCTTCGTCCTGGCAGGGATCTCCCTGGAGCAGAGTGAGCAGGCCGTGGTCGGGGTCCTGGGTCAGCCCGGAAACCGCAGCCGGGTCGGCCCCTACCAGGCTCTGGAATACCCGAACCGCGGCCAGGACGGGATGACCGTGGTGGTCCTGGATACCACCGGGCGGGTCATGTCGATCATGGCCGAGCAGTACCCGCTGTCCCTGGCCGGGACCACCCTGATCCGTCCGGGCGACACGCCCCAGCAGATCGAGCGGTACTTTGGCCGCCCGTCACAACGGGGCCCTGGCACCCTGACCTGGAGACAGACCCCGCGAGACGCCAACGACCGCCTGCTCTTTGGAGAACTGACCGTGCACTTCCGGGAGGACCGCGCCTTCCAGATCGCGCTGGTCAAGAACATGCTGTCTGCGCCGTGAGGCAGCCGGCCCGCCGGGGTTCCGGACAGAATCCGGCCCCCAGGCACCGGATTCGAGACTGCCAACCGGGCCGACCCCTCATCCGAGGCCGTTTCTACCGGGCGGCGACGACCTCGGCGGGAGGCATCGCCCCGTAGTTCTCGCGGTAGCGCTGGTTGAATTCCTCCAGCGTGTAACTGAAGCTCTGGGTGCCATAGTTCTCGATGGCGTAGGCGGCAGCCACGCTGCCCTTGCGACCGCAGGCCTCCAGGTCCTCGCCTCGGACCAGACCGTGCATGAAGCCGGCGCGATAGGCATCCCCGGCCCCGGTGGGGTCGACGACCTGGCCGACCTTGACGGGAGCGATCTGGATGTCGCGCCCGTCCCGGGTGTGGATGCAACTGCCCTTCTCGCCCAGGGTCACCACCACCAGTTCGATCCTCTGGCGCAACTGCTCCAGGTTGTATCCGGTCTTCTCCTGGAAGACGGCGAACTCGTAGTCGTTCAGGATCAGGGCCTTGGCCCCGTCGGCCCCGGCCATCAGTTGCTCTCCATCCAGGGCGATGACCTGGAAGGAGGGGTCATAGATGACGGGGATTCCCGCCTCTCGGGCCTCCCGGGAGTGACGCAGCATGGCGGGTGGATCGTCTGGGGCCACCACGGCGAAGCGGGTGGCTGAGGTGACACAGGCCTTCAGGCTGAGCTCGCGGGCGCGAGCCATGGCTCCCACGTAGAAGCCGGTGATCTGGTTGTTCGACTTGTCCGTGGTGATCATGCACGTCGCCGTCATCTCGTCGGGGAACTGCTGGATGCACGAGGTGTCCACGCCGAGTCCGTCCAGATACTGGCGGTAGGAACCGAAGTCCGAGCCGGCCGCGGCCACCAGACGCGCCTTCTCGCCCAGCAGGGCCAGGGTATAACCGATGTTTCCGGCACAGCCGCCGCGCTGCTTGCGCATGCGATCCACCAGGAACGACAGGTTGATGATGTGCAGCTTCTCGGGCAGGATGTGATCCTGGAACCTTCCGGGGAAGCCCATGATGAAGTCGAAGGCCAGGGATCCTGCGACCAGGATCCTCCCCTCCGCGTTGTCCTTGTTGCTGGCCTTCACCATCGACGTTTCCTCCATTTTGAGTGCGGGCTGCCCACCCCCCGCATCCATGCCGGTCATTCCTCGCTGCGGAAAGACGAGAATACTCGGTCCGGTCACCAGTCCCTGCCAGTGCCCGGCCGCAGTGTGCCCTCCGGGGCCTCCCCGCGTCCCTAGCAGCCTGTGTGGCTACCACTCCCGTCGCCTCGCCGGGTCTTTTCCGCCC
>CAZQPM010000104.1:0-11954 GCA_964595195.1 uncultured Burkholderiales bacterium
CTCCTGCCCTTCTGGGTGCTGGACCACCTGCGCCCCCGCTACATCTCCAAGAGGGCCCTGGGAACCTGGATCCCCGGGGTCAGCTACAACCTGCGCCGCGGGGGGCACTGCCTGATCGATCGGGAGGACCGGCACCAGGCAGTGGCGGCCATCGAAAGCCTGGGCCGCAGGGTGGAGGCCGGTGAGGTCTCGGCCGTGATCTTCCCCGAAGGGACCCGCAGCGCGGATGGGCGCATGAACCCGTTCAAACCGGCCGGCCTGAGCGCGCTGCTGAAGGCCGCGCCTCGGGCGGCGATCCTGCCGATGGTCGTGCACGGGGGGAATCGGGTCTTTCCCCGGGGCCTGCCCCGGGTCCGGGCCGGCTCCACCGTTCGCGTCCGCTTCCTGCCGGTCGTGGACCGCCAGGACGAGGACGTGATGGCCACCATCGAGCACCTCCAGGAGATCCTGACCGGCACCTTCGCCGAGATGGAGGCGTGCTACGGCCGCCAGGAGGGCCGGGGGGCCTGACGCGCCGGTCGGCGAGGAGTCTGTGTGAGTACCCGGACCGAGCGAGGCGACGGGAGTGGTATTCACACAGACTCCTAATTCCCAGGGGCAGGCGCTTTCACCACGATGAGTTCCAGCACGCTCGAGTGTCGATTGCGCACGTTCATCCGGGTATTGAAGGGGATCTTCAGGACGGTCCCGGCGGAGTACTCGCCAACCTCCTGGTCATCCAGGCCCAGGGACACGGTTCCTCGTACGACCGTCATGTAGACGGTGGAGTTGGAGAAGTGCTCGGGCATCCCCTCGCCCTGGTTGAAGACCATGTGGACGTAGTGCAGGTTCTCGTCCTGGATGACCTTCTCGACGGCCTTCTGGTCTCCGGTCGAAAGGTGATGGACCTGTTCGATCCTGGGTTCAATCATGTTGCCCTCCATGCTGACTGCCCTCCATGCTGACTGCCCTCCATGTTGACTGCCCGGTGGCCCGGGTCGGCCCCGTCGGAAACGGGCGGCCCCGCTTCTGCCCGACCCCTGCATGAAAGCCCCCGGCGCCTCGAAGGACCTTGACGCAGCGCAAGTTCGCGCACCCGCGTGGTCGGCCCGGTCCGGTTGCGCGGGTCCCCGGTCTCTACCTCTGCCCCCGAGCCGATTCGAACTGGACGCGCAGGTGCTTGAACATCCCGCCCAGGAAGTTCGTCTCCCACTCCTCGAGTTCGGCCCGTTCCAGGATGTCGGCCAGCTTGGTCATCTCTTCCTCCAGGCTGGCTTGGTGGAAGGGGTAGCCCATGGCCCCCAGGTGGCCCGCCAGGGCGTCCAGCATCCGGCGGCGCAGTTCCGGCGGGGCGGGCCGGTGGCCCCTGCCCGAGCGGACCGGCTCTTCACGCCCGAAGAGCTCGTAGAGCATCAGGGTCACCGCGTGGGCCAGGTTCAGCGAGCCCAGGCTGGGGATGCGCACCAGGCGGTGGCACAGGTCCAGTTCCTCGTTGGACAGACCGCTCTCCTCGGTTCCGAAGACCAGGGCCACGCGGCAGGGCAGCGAGCGCGGCAGGATCTGCGACTTGAAGTCCTTCGGTGAGAGCATCCGGTGCCGGCGCTTGCCGGCCCGGCGGGTCAGGCCTGCGGCCAGGTTGATGCCCTCCAGGGCCTGATCCAGGCTGCCCACCTGGCGGCACCGCTCCAGGATCGGCAGGCCATGGCACGACCAGTTCCGGGCCTCGTCGGCGGGCTGGCGGTAGGGGGTGACCAGCACCAGGTCGTCCAGGCCGAAGCAGGCCATGCTGCGGGCCACGGCGCCCATGTTCGCCTCGCCCTCAGGGCTGACCAGGACCACCCGCACGTCCTGGGGATTCAACTGCGCGTTCATCGGGCGACGCCTTCTCCGCCTCCCGGGGCGGGCCTGCCTGGTGGCCTGGAGACCAAGGCGAGTCCCCTCGTTTCCCTGCGCGCGGGCCTCGCGCTCGGATGCGGGGCCACCCGGCCTTCTGTCGGGTCCTGACATCCTGCGTCACCGCGCTGGCCCAGGCTGGTCCTGCAACCTCAGTTCGGGAGGCGCGTCGGCGCAATGGAAGTCACCAGTCCTCCATCTGCGGGCGAGACCCGCTCCGGCAGCAGCCCCTTCCTGCTGGCCAGCGCGGCGATGGTGGCAGCCTCCGTGGCCGTGGCCATGGTCACCCGCAGCTCTCCCCTGGGGATGGGCCTCTTCCTGGTCGGCATCGCCGGCGCCATGGTCTTCCTGATCCTGCCCACCTGGCTGGAATACCGAGCCGGTTCCTTGGAACTTCTGGGCGCAGCGCTGGGCGAGCTGGAACGGCGGCAGTATGACCTGGACTCGGTCCGGCGCGAGCACCGCAAGGCCCTGACCCGGCTCGAGGAGTTCCACGATCGGTCCACCGGGATGGTGGACCGCTTGGACGAGCAAGCCCGCCGACTGGCCGAGGTCTACCGTCTCCAGGAGGACCTGCTGGCGGTCCGCCAGGAGGGCCAACGCCTGCAGCGACGCCTGGAGGACTGGGAACGCGCCCTGGCCGATCACTGCGACGACCAGTTCCGCCTGCTTTCCCACGACGGGGTCTCGCCCGACTACCACGCCGCGGTGCAACGGGGCCTGGAGCAACTGGCCCGATGCCTGCGCTCGCTGGGCCTGGACGTGGTCCAACCGGTCCTGGGAGAGCCCTTCGACGACCGTCTGCACAGCGCTTGCGGTACGGGCCCGGCCACCGACCGGGTCCCACCCGAGCACGTCCTGGCCTGTCTGCGCCCCGGCTATCGTCGCGGCGAGACCATCCTGCGGCGCGCCGAAGTGCGCCTGGCCCTACCCCCGACTCCACCCGCACCGGAGGTCCCCGCATGATTTCCCATCCCTGCATCGGCATCGATCTCGGCACCGCCACCTCGGAAATCGCCCTCTATCAGGACGGTGCCCCCCTGGTCCTGCCCGACCCCGACTCGCCGGGACGCAGCCCGGTGGTGCCCTCGCTGGTGGCCGTGGATGGCCGCGGCCGGCTGCTGGTGGGGGAGGTGGCCCGGGCCTACGTGGACGTGCCCGGTCGGGGCCTGCGCCAGGTGAAGCGCAGGATGGGGACGGCCGAGAGGGTCACCCTGGACGGCACCGAGTACCGTCCCGAGGAGGTCTCGGCCCAGATCCTGCGGCACCTCAAGCAGACGGCCGAGCAGGCCCTGGGCCAGGAGATCCGGGAGGCGGTGATCTCGGTCCCCGCCAACTTCTCTGAACCCGCCCGCAAGGCGACCTACGACGCGGCCGAACTGGCCGGCCTGAAGGTCCGCCGCCTGATCAACGAGCCCACGGCCGCCGCGCTGGCTTTCGGCCTGAAGCGTTCGCGCACCGAGGGCCGCGTCGTGGTCTTCGACTTCGGTGGAGGGACCCTGGACGTCACGGTCCTGGACATGATGGAGGGCGTCCTCGACGTGCGGGCCAGCTTCGGTGACCCTGCCCTGGGGGGCAAGGACTTCGACGAGGCCCTGGCGGGGATGCTGCGCCAGCGTTTCGCCAGCCAGCATCCCCGGGCCCAGGCGGGCCCCCGGGCCGCCGAGGACCTGCGCACCGTGGCCGAGCTGGTCAAGATCCAGCTCTCCAGGCACCCCGGAACGCTCGCCCGGTGCGCCAACTACGCCACTGCGCAGGGCCGACCGCTGGACCTGGAGCTGGAGGTCACGCGCCAGGATTTCGAAGGCCTGGTCACCCCGCTCCTGGACCGGACCCGGGTGTG
The DNA here is from genome assembly GCA_964595195.1 of uncultured Burkholderiales bacterium. Lineage (GTDB taxonomy): Bacteria > Vulcanimicrobiota > Xenobia > Xenobiales > Xenobiaceae > CAZQPM01. The sequence goes on from CAZQPM010000104.1 coordinate 3,716, forward strand.
CCTGATCCAGGCCCTGGAGAAGGCGCGTCTGCAGCCGTGCGACGTCGAGCACGTCCTGCTGGTCGGGGGCACGACCTACATCCCTGCGGTCCGCCAGTTGGTGGCCGGGGTCTTCGGCAGGGAGCCTCGCCGCGACGTGGACCCCGACCTGGCCGTGGCGCAGGGGGCGGCCATCGAGGCGGCCCTGATCGCGGGGGCCATTCCTGCCGAGGTGGCCCCCATCAAGACCGACGTCAGCCCCTTCGGCTTGGGGGTCGACGTCATGGGGGTGGTCGGTCGGCACCTCGTGCCCGACCTGTATGACGCCCTGATCCTGCCCAACACCACCATCCCCTTCTCGACCCACAAGGACTATTCGCTGCTGCACGACGAGCAGAAGACCGTTCGCCTGTCGCTCTACCAGGATCACAAGGGTGGAGCGCGCACCGTGCACGAGGTCCAGCAGACCGGCCTGTGGGCCGAGATCGACGACATCCCGCCGGCGCGGGACGGGACTCCCCACCCCCTGGAACTCAACTTCTCCTACGACCTGAATGGCCTGATCAACCTGGAGTTGAAGATTCCCGCCACGGGCCAGGTGGCACGCCTGATGACCCATCGCGATGGGGCCCGCAACCTCAACCCCGAGGCCATGGCCGAGGCCCGCCAGAAGGTCGAGGATCTCTGGTCGCGCAGCCCCCTGGCCAGGCGTCACGAGCCCCTGCTGCGGCGGGCCGAGAGGGGAATCCCCCAGTTGCGCCCCGAGGAGCGCAAGCGCGTCCACGAGGCCTGCGGGGCCCTGAAGTCGGCCTTGGAGCGCGGGGACGAAGCGGCTGCCGAGAAGGCTGCCGACCGCCTGACCGACCTGCTCTTCGACCTGGAGGGGTGAACCCTCATGACGGCTGAAGACCCCTATCGGATCCTGGGCCTGGTCCCCGAGGCCGACGAAGGGCAGGTGCGCCGTGCCTATTCGCAGGCGGTGCGCCGCTGCCCTCCGGAAACGGATGCCCCGGGCTTCACGCGCATCCGCCAGGCCTACGAACTGCTGCGGGACCCGGTCCGCCGGGCCGCTTGGGATGCGCAGCACCTGTGGGATGGGACGGTGTCCGAACTGATGGCCCGGGCCTTCGAACTGCAGCGTCAGCTCAAGCCGGGGCGAGCCGAGGCCCTGCTCAAGAGGGCCCTGGTCCTGGCGCCAGGGCACCGGCCGGCCCGCCTGGCCCTGATCCGCAACTGGCAGGAGCGCGGACGCCACCGGGAAGCCGTCCGGGAGCTGGACCGCCTGCTGCAGGTTGCACCGGAGGACGGTGGCCTGCTGTTCCTGGCGGCGCTGGCCCGCAGGCTGTGGGCCGAGACCCCAGGCAGCGCACCCCGCACCGTCTCCCGACTGGCTCGGGAGGCCCGCAGTCTGCTGGACAGGCTGGCGCAGGCCTGCGGTGCCCCCACGCCGCCGCAGGTGCTCGAGACGGCGCGCCTGGCCCTCCTGGAGGGGTGGCCGGAGCGGGCCCTGGAGACCCTGGAGGAGGCCTTGCCTGAGGTGGGACTGGAGTCGGGCGAAGACGCACCGCTCCTGGTCCTGTTGTGTCAGATTCACTGGGATCGCCGGGACTACGAGGCCATCCAGCAGGGTCTGTGGCGCCTGAAGGCCGCGACCCGGGATCCCGCAACGGCCAGGTTGTCCGGTCTGAACCTGGGAGCGGAAGCCGTGCGTCGGTCCCGCCGGGGGGATCTGGCCGCCCTGCCGGGACTGTTGCGCCTGGCCGAGAGCGTGGCGGGCCGGGATCCCGAGGTCCAGGGCGTGCTGGAGATCCCCCGAGCCCTGGTCGCGCTGATGCGCGAACGCGCGGCGGTGCCGCTGGACAGGACCTTGGCGCGCCGCCTGCTGGGGCTGGAGATCGACTACCTGCGCCTGCCGCCCGGCCAGGACGTCGGCGTCCTCGAGCACTGGAACGAGGTGGTGGTGCAACTGATGGAACTGCCTGCCGCCCGGCGACGCCTGGAGGTCGACGCCCTGCGCCAGCACTGTCCGACCTTCTGCAGTCGCAACGACCACTTCTTCCAGACCGCGGACGACCTCGCGGGGATGGATGAGGGAAGCCTGTAGGTCGGGCCACCTCGCACGGAGGGGTGCCTCGAGCACGGAGTCACGGCAGAGCCGCCACGAGCGGCTGGGCGTTCAACCGGAGGCCCCGGCTGGGAACGCCCCAGGGGCACCTCCTAGGAGCCGCGCGGTCTCAGTCCAGGGTCTCCTGCACCCGGCCCACCTGTCCGTCCTGCAGCCGGACCTTGATCCCGTGGGGGTGGAAGGGCGACCGGGTCAGGATGCTGGCGACCACGCCCTCCGTGCGCCGTCCCGTGGCCTGGTCCTTCTTGAGGACCACGGCCACCTTCTGTCCGACGCGGATGCCCTGACGTTCCTGGCCCTGGCTCATCCGGAGGTCTTCTCCGTCGCCACCCGGCGCCCCTGCGCTGGGGCTTCAGAACAGTTCCCACGGGTCGGGGTCGGCGGGACCGGGCCCCGTGGGCTCCGCAGGGCGCGCCGCCGGCGGGTCGGCGGCGCCATCGGCCGCGTGCGCTTCGGCCGTCGAATCGCGCAGGGTCCGGCAGGCCACTGCGAAGTATTCGGGGTCCAACTCACAGCCGACGAAGTCCACTCCCAACCGGACGGCGGCCCGACCGGCGTGGCCCAGGCCCAGGAAGGGGTCCATCACCCGCAGCGCGGGCTGCACCCCGTGCAGCAGGATGCACTTGCGGGCCAGTTCCACCGGGAAGGAGGCGGGGTGCGGCCGCTCCTGCGAGCGGGACTGGATCGTCCGGTAGGGGATGAACCAGGTGTTGCCCCGGCAGTGCCGGTCTCGGGCCGCCGACGACCAGCGACGCACGTTGGACTTGTCCTGGTAGGGAACGCCCACGGCCAGTCGGTCCAGGGGAACGTCGCCCTGGCGGGTCAGGTGGAAGACGTATTCGTGGCAGTCGTTCAGGTAGCGTCGGCTGTTGATCGGCTTGTAGTGCCCGACCGTCAGGTCCTCGGCCAGATCCACCGCGCTGCCCACCAGGGCCTTCTCGATGGCGATCGACTTGATCCAGTGGATCACGTTCTGCAGGGCCAGGATCCCCTGCAACCGCGTGATCACCTGGAAGGGCACCCAGGGGTCCGAGGGCTTCGAGCCCAGGTTCAGGAAGAGTGAACCCTGGTCTTTCAGGACCCGCCGGATCTGCACGGCCCAGTCGGCCAGCCAGTCCAGGTACTCCTGGCGCGACAATTCCGCGTCGTCGTAGGAACCGTAGCGGATCCCGATGTTGTAGGGGGGAGAGGTCACGACCACGTCGATCGAATCCGCCGGCATGCCGGCCAGGACGGCCAGGCAGTCGGCCTGGTGCAACTCGACGTGGCTGTGGGCGACCTGGAAGCTCTCCATTCCGCGGGACCTCGACTGGAAGGTGCCGGCCCCGTTCCGCCACAGGGGTCGGTCCTCCTCCTGCTGGCCGGGCCCTGGGGGAGGACCGGGGCGGCACGGCGAAGAGGGGAGGCATCGGCAAGCCTGGAGGAGGTCTCTTGCTCGAGGTGAGGCGCGTCCCGGGGGGGCACCCGGCCTGCACAGAGGGCCGGACGGCGGCGTCTGTCCAGCCGTGGCTGCGCCTTGCCCTCACGCTGCTGGCGGTCTGGCTGGTCACCGGGACCGGCTGGGCCGACGACTGCAGCAGCCCCGAGGACGCCATGGACACGATCTGGATGGGGCCCCCGTTGAAGGGGATCCTGTCGGTGCTGATCGCGGCCGCGGTGAACGGGCAGACGATCCTCAGCCAGGTCCTGACCCGCCCGGGGACCCAGGCCGGCCAGAAGCAGGAGGGCCCCGTTCCGGAACTGCGTCTGGAGGTGGTCACCCAGGATCGTCGCACGGACCTGGCTCCGGGGGCCGCCGAGGGCCTGTGGGTCTACGCCTCCATCCGAGCCCGGAACGCTCCGCCCGCCCTGGTCAACGCGGCCTCGGCGTCCATCGGCTTCCACGCCGATCCGGCGGCGCTGGGCCTCTCGGGACAGCAGGCGGCCGGTTCGCGCCGGGCCGTCTACGTCCGGGCCCTGGAGGTCCAGGCCCAGCCCCCGCCGACCAGCGCCACGCTGACCGTGCACGCCACCCTGGCCGGGCAACCCGTGGCGGCCCCGGTGGTCTTCAGCCTGCGCGGGGGGTACGACCTGGAGATCCGGACCTCGTCGGCCTGGGGAAGCTGATGGCGATCCGTCAACTGAAGCCGCCTGTGGGTCGGGTCCTGCCGCCGGGTTCGGCCGGAGGGCGACCGTCGTGAGTTCCACCCCCAAGCCGATCACCCTGGGCTTCAATGGCTCGGAGTGGACCTCGGGCGAGTTGGCGGTCCGCGTGCGGTCCCTCTCCGAGCCGGACCGCCAGATCCCCCTGACCCTGCGCCTGACCGCCACGCCGCCCTGCCTGAGCTTCCAGATGGGAGGTGAGGGGGCGGAGGCCCTGGCCACCGTCACCGTCAGTCCCGACGCCGCGCTTCCCGGCGACGACCGGGCGCTGATCCACGTGGTCGCCGACCCCGGCACCGAGGTGGCCATGGCCGCCTTGTCTGCGGCCCTGCCTCCCGGGGTGCCTCTCCCTCGCCCCTTCCCCCGGATGACCGCCCGCGTCGACGTGTTCCTGGTCCCCTACGTCCTGGTGGTGCGGCAGCGTCGCCAGGTCGGGGGCGTCACCTCGGAGGGCACGCTGGCCCCCGGAGCCGCCGCCGAGTTGGAGGGCGACGGTCGCAGTTGCACCCTGGTCGAGGCCGCGTGCCATCGGGTGGACGGCCGGGGGAACGTCCAGGGGGACCCCGTTCAGGCCGATCTGAAGTGCTCCCAGCACCCGGTGGGGAGCGGCCCGGCCGCTGGCGTCAGCGTCGACCGGACCGCCGGCGGGCTCGTGGTGAGAATCCAGTCGACCCGGCCCTACCTCCAGGCCGCTCGCGGCTTGTGGGGCTCGCTGCTCTTCCATGGCACCGGCCCCGGGGGGCGTCCTCTGGGATCCCGCACGGTTCGGGTGCAGGTGCAGCCTCTCAGCGCCTCGGTGACCCTGGTCAGCCCCGCGGACGGGCGGCTGGGAATGTCCCCGGGGGTGGAGGACGGGACGCCCGTCCAGGCCACCCTGTGCCTGGAAGCCCTGGACTCGGCCCGGACCGGGGTGGCGGGCCTGGCCACCGAGTGGCGGCTGGAGCCGGACTGCGGGTCCCTGCAGCCAGGCGGGGGGCCAACCGACGAATCCGGCCGCTTCCAGGTCACCTACGTGGCTCCTACCGACCAGGATGCCTCCCTCCAGGCCTCGGGCGGCGAGGCCTCGGTGCGGGTGGTGGCACTGGCCGGCCCCGACCGCACCGAGGTCGGTTCCCAGGCGCTGCGGATCGCCTGGCAGCGCACGGTCACGGTCAAGGTCTCCAAGCCCGGCTTCGCAACACTCGAAAAGAAGGTGGCCCTGACCGCGCCCGGGCCGGTGAAGGTTCTGGTCCTGCCGCCCACCCCGGCGCACCTTCCCCAGGAACTGCGCCCGGTGGCCTACGCCACCGTGACGGTCGAGGGGCAGGAGGCCATCACCGACGACGAGGGCAAGGCCCAGGTGGGCAGCGGTTCCGGGCCTGGAGAGTCCCTGACCCTGCGCCTGACCCTGGACCAGGCCGCCTCCGGGGTCCAGGTGAAGCTCCTGGAGCTCGAGCCCCTGGCCAGCCTGCCCGTGGCTCCCGAGCGCTTCAAGTCGCTGGTGCAGGAGCTGATCCGGTTCGTGGAGGTCACCTTCGTCGAGCGTCTGGCCGAACAGGAGGTCAAGGACTACGGCGCCACCATGTTCAGCGTGAAGCTGCTGGCCTCGGCGGCGCGGGTGGTGAAGATGGCCAGGGCTCTGCTGGTTCGGCGTTTCAGCCGGGTCAGCGGCGACTTCACGGATTTCTGCAAGAACCTGGCGGCGGCCATCTACAGCCGCTATGGGGAGAAGCTTGCTGGCGGCCTGGTCGAGGGCATCGTCAGCAAGGCCAAGGGCCTCTTCACCTGGGCAGCCCATCAACTGGCTTCCCACACCTGGATCCGGGCCGCCCTGAAGCCCCTGGTGAAGGGCCTGCGCTGGGTCCTGGACGGGCTGGATTCGCTGGGCCGGAAGTTCACCGACTGGTTCCGCCGCAAGGGCTTCTTCGCCGACGGGAAGATGCCCGGGAACCTCAAGGACCGCCTGCCCAAGACCCCCGACGACGGTCCCTTCCCAATCCAGAAGGGGCAGATGGTCCGCCCCGACGCCAATGTGCTCAAACAGGCTGAACGAAAGGCTACCGAAGCCCTGGATGGCCTGGAACGGCAACTGGCCGCGGCCCGGCAGGCCCTGGAGGGCGCCGGTCCCAGGGTGACCAGCCTGAAGGCCCAGTTGGAGGCTGCTGAGGCCACCCTGGCCGGCGCGGTGAATCCTCGGACCCAGGCCCGCTGGGCGGCCACCATCCAGAAATTGAAGGGCGAACTGGCCCAGGCCGAAGGGCTCTGCCAGCAGGCAGGCCGGACCCTGGAGGAGTTGGGGCCCCGGCGGGACCAGGCCGCCAGGGCCCTGGACGAGGCGCTGAAGAACCGTGCGTTCACCGAGGAGTCCTGCTCCATGCTGGACGAGTCCCTGGCCCTGGTGCTGGGTGTCCTCAACCGGATATGGAACTTCGGCACCTACGTGGTCGTGTACTTCTCGGCCATGGTCTTCGGGATGGTCCGCCCCATCGCCCGGAAGTATGCCAACAAGTACTACCCGGTGTTGGGCGAGACCTTCTGGAACACCCTGGACGACGTCGTCTTCAAGCCCGGCTTCAGCGATCTCGTGGGCGGCACGCCGGCCGACGGGATCGTCCCCCGGATCGGCCGCAGCCTGGAGTCGCGCCAGTTGAATGCGGGAGCCGAGGCCCTGACGAGCGCCCTGCGCCTGACCAGCGGGTTCAACCTGGCGGCCGAGGACGAGCAGGCCCGAGAACAGATCCAGGCCGCCTTCCGCTGGTACTACGAGACCATCGAGGCCAACGGCTTCACCGCCGAGGCCTGGGAGTGCTATGCCGAGTGGTTCGCCGAGACCCTGGACTGGATCGAGTTCGGCGTGGTCTGGTCCAGCCGCGCGGCCAACGCCATCCTGGCGGTGCTGGCGCTGCTCTTCACCATCCCCACGGGTGGAGGCTCGCTGGCGGCCTTCCTGGCCCTGCAACTCGAGATCACCGCGGCCATCGAGAGCTTCGACAAGGTCTGGGACTGGCTGAAGGCGGCCGCGCGGGGAGGCAAGGCCCTGGTCGGGGTGATCGAGGTCGCCGCGGTGGTCCTGCCCGCCCACGTGGCCTACATCGCCAAGGTCTATCGGGAGGACGCCATCATGCAGGAGGCCGACCGGGCCTGGGGCTATCCGACTCCGGAGGACCTGGCGTGACCGGCCGCCTGCCGGACTCCGTGGCCGCCCCGGCCTGGCAGGGCCTGCTGGCCCTGGTCCCGGCCGGCCCGCCCTCCGGGCCCGACCTGGCGGCCCTGGAGATGGCGGCTCGGGCCCTGGTGGCCCGGGTGGAGTGGGGTCGGGCGCCCGCCGACTCGGACTGGGAGGCGGCCGAGGAGCAGGCTGGCTCATGGCTCTTCGGGGAAGGGTCCCTGCTCACGGTTCAGGGAGCCCCGGGGCGGCCCCGCCAACTGGTGCTGGCCGGTCCCGACGGCCCGCTCTTCACCGTCAGTTGGGCAGAAGACGGATCCTGGGTGGCCGGAAGGCCCGGGGAGGAGACCTGGGCCGGGCTGGCCTCGGGAGCGGTCCTCTCCCAGGAGGATCTGCTCGGCCGTTCCCTCGAGGGCCTGGACCGCCTGGAGGAGGGGGGCGACCGGGCCGAGGAGGCTGCCCTGTCCCAGGACGTTCCCCGGGGGGAGGGCGGGCCGGCGCGACTGTGGGGCGAGACGGACCAGGAGGAGGCCGCCTGGACCGGCGACATGGTGGCCCCCGGCCTGTCGGTCGGTGCCTTGACCTCCCTGGTCGCGGGTCTGGCCACCCGGGTCGCGGCACGGGCCGGGCAGGCCGTGCCGACAGCCGACGTCGGGCAGGCCGCACATGCCGGCCCGCCCGCGAAATCCGCGCGGGCTCCGGGCTCTGCGGCCTGCGCCTGTGGGGCGCCCCGGGTTCCCGGGGCCCGCTTCTGCCCGCGCTGCGGAACGCCCGCCTCGGTCGTCTGCCCGCGCTGCGGCGTGGTCGGCGTCCCGGGGGCCCGCTTCTGCAAGGCTTGCGGGGCTGCG
>CAZQPM010000105.1:0-11881 GCA_964595195.1 uncultured Burkholderiales bacterium
CAGGAAGAGGGCCGTCGCAGGGTCCTGCAGATGGACCAGCACCTCCTGGGCCCGGTCGCACTCTCCCCGGTCGGCCAGATCGTAGACCACGGCCTGCACCGCGCCGGCCAGCGAGGCTCGGGCCTGGGGCAGCTCGGGGGACCTTTCCAGGGTCTCCAGCAGGGCGGCCAGACCGGCCTGGGACTGACCCGACTCCAGCAGGATCACGCTCAGGAGGTAGCGGGCCCGGGCATCCTCGGGGTTTCGGCCCAGGTGGGCTTCCAGGAGCTGCCGGGCCTCCTCCGATCGGCCGGAGGCGCGCAGTTCCAGGGCCTGGGGCAGGGCCTGGGGGGGGCTGGCGGAGGTCGGGCCCGCCGGGAGTGGGGGAGCCAGCAGCACCAGGAGGGCTGCCGTGAACAGCAGGCGTTGCAGCAGAACCATGGGTCTTGAGTTCCCGGGCCGGGGGCGTGGTCTCCTGCTGCGGCCGGGCCATCCGTGCGACCGGGAGGGTGCCCTCCGGGGCCAGCGCAGAAGGCCCCGGCAGGAGTCGGTCCGGTCCGGAGGAAAACCGTCCGAACACCCTGTCCCACGGTCGAGGTCCGGCCCTTCCCCTGGCGGTCGATCGTCGCCCTCCAGGAGGCGCTGCCGGGCCCGCCCTGACATCGACCGGAACCTCCATCGGAAGGGCAGGCGTCGGCCCCCCGAGCGGGCGCCTCGGCACGGTGACGGACCGCAAGCCTTGCGGAAACAGGAAGGCCGGCGATGAAGATGTTCCAGATCGAAGCGGGCTCCTGTCGGGACCGCTCCAGTTCCGTCCTCCACCATGGTGCCGAGATCTTTCGCGCCCTGCGCGCCCCGGCCGTGCCGGGTTGGCAGAGGTTGCGGGATAGCCGGTTGTTCGCCCGTCGGACCGCTGACGGCAGCCTGGTGGAGACCCGGGAGGTCCCGCCGCAGGACCTGGCGGTTCCCGTCCCGGAGGGATGCGAGGTCCTGCTGCACCACCGGCGCATTCCCTTCATCTCCTATCCCTACGAGTGGTGCTTCAGCATGCTCAAGGACGCCGCCCGGTTGACCCTGGATCTGCTGAGCGAGGCCCTGGACGAGGAGATGACCCTGCGGGATGCGACCCCCTACAACGTCCAATGGCAGGGGACCCGTCCGGTCTTCATCGACACCCCGTCCTTCGGAGAGGGGCGGCCTGGGGTCTGGATGGGCTACTCCCAGTTCTGCCAGCTCTTCCTCTACCCCTTGATGCTGCAGGCCTACCGGGACGTGGACTTCCGTCCCCTGCTGCGAGGCTGCCTGGATGGGATCCCGCCGGACCAGTGTCGGGCCATGATGTCCGCGCGGGACCTCGTGCGTCCCGGGGTGCTCATGCACGTGCATCTGCACGCCTCGCTGCAGTCCCGGCCGGCCGCCTCGGGAACCGACCTGCGCCGGGAGATCGCCGACGCCGGTTTCCACGTGGAGTTGTTGAAGGCCAACGCCCGCAAGATGCGGAGTCTGGTCGAGAACCTGCAGTGGAGGCGCGGCCGCACCGCCTGGTCCCACTACGGGACCGGCGACAGCTATGATGACAAGCAGCAGGAACAGAAGGCCACCTTCGTCCGGAAGGCGGTGGCCGAGCGCTCGCGCCGCCTGGTCTGGGACCTGGGCTGCAACATCGGGATCTACTCGCGGATCGCCGCCGAGAACTCGGATTACGTGGTGGCTGCAGACGCCGACGGTCTGGCCATCGAGCGGCTGTACCACTCCCTGTCCCAGGAGGAGTGCCGGAAGATCCTGCCCCTGGTGGTCAACGTGGCGGATCCCTCTCCGGGCTTGGGGTGGAGGGGAACCGAACGCCAGAGTCTGCCCGAGAGGGGGAGGCCCGACCTGGTCCTGGGCCTGGCCGTGCTGCATCACATCTGCATCACGGCCAACATCCGGGTGCCCGAATTCCTCGATTGGGTGGTCGGTCTGGGGGCCGACCTGGTGCTGGAGTTCCCGACCCGAGAGGATGCCATGGTGCAGTCGCTCCTGGTCCACCGCGAGGACCTCTACAGCGACTACGATCTGGCTCCCTTCGAGGCCGCCTTGAAGGCCCGTTTCCAGGTGCTGGAGCGTCAGGAACTGTGCCAGGGGCGCAGGATCCTCTACTACGCCAGGCCCCTGCCGGACTAGGGATGGCGCCCGGCTCCCGGGCCGGGGGCGTCCGGCGCGGTTGCCGTGCTGGAGGTTTCCCGATCGGGCTGCGCGAACGCGGGGCCAGCCTGGTTTCGGGATGATCCGCGATGAACATGTCGGCCCGCTGGCGGAGACTGCGCCAGATCCTGTTGAGTCTCACCCTGGGCCTGGTGGTGGCCCTGCTGATGCTGGAGGTCGTCCTGCGCGGCTTCGGTGCCGCCGGGCGTCTGAGCCAGGGGTTCCTGTCTCGCGCCTCGGACCGCTACGTCGTGGTCTGCGTGGGGGATTCCTACACGGCCTGCCCCGGGGTCCCGGCCGGTGGAACCTACCCCAGCCAACTCGAGCAGATGCTGAACGCCGCCTCCCCGGACCATCGCTTCCAGGTCCTCAACCTGGGGCTGAGCGGCCAGAACACGACCAGCCTGCTGGACGAGCTGCCCGGCAACCTCGAGAGGTATCGCCCGCACGTGGTCGTCCTGATGACGGGAGGGGCCAACCTCTGGGACTACTCCGGCATGCACGCCTTCCAGGACGCGAACTCGGCTTCCGCGCGGCTGCGCGACCTCTTGTATCGGGTGCGCATCTTCAAGCTGGCCCGGCTGCTGGCCCTGCGCTTCACCAGGACGGGCGACCCCCAGGTTCCCAACCCCGGTCGGCGGGAGACCTTTGGCGACGCCCCCACGCATCCTCCGATGCATCTCGTACAGCGTCCCAGCCAGTCCACGATCCAGGGCCAGGCCGCCTTCCGGGCGATGAGGCTGGAACAGGCCTACCAGCTCTTCCAGGAGGCCTTGCGGGTCAATCCCCAGGACCGGATGGCCCTGCCGGACATGGCCATGACGTGTGCCCTGACCCGGCGCTGGGACGAGGCCGAGAAGTGGGCCTTGGAGGCCCTGCGTCTGGAACCGGGGCGAGCCGTGTCCTACTCGATGCTGGCCGGCATCTACGCCTCCAAGGGCCAGCGGGAGAAGGCCCTGGACGCCTACGCCCAGGGCCTGGAGAGGGGGGACGACCGTTTCGGGATGAAGGAGCGGGCCAAGGTCATGGATGCCCTGCTTTCCTTCGCCACCCGCGCAGAATTGCTGGCCATGTCCGATCGCCTGGAGAGGGCGGCTCGGACCAGCCCCAGGCTGATCCCCTTCATCCAGCAGATCCGGGACCCGGACGGGGCCCAGGCCCGGGTGCACCAGTGGGTGGCCCAGGACGTCGGACGAGCGATCGACCTGTGTCTGGCCCGAGGCATCCCCATCGTGGTCATGAACTATCCCCTCAGCCCCATGGCCAACGACCTCTACCAGAGGGTGGCCGACCAGCGCGGCGTGTCCTTCGTGGACAACAAGGCCGTCTTCGACCGTCTGCCCGATCCCCGGGCCTACCTGATCGCCGACGGTCACTGCAACCAGGCTGGCAACGCCTGCGTGGCCGGCAACGTCCTGGGGGCGGTCCTGGAGTCCCTGAACCTGCCGGTGCCGACCTGGAACCGGGATTCCGGTCAGGAGGGTCCGCCGCCAGGGGGGCAGCCCTGAAACAAGGCATTGGAGGGCCCACGCCGGGTCCCCTCGGCGCGGGATCGACGGTGTGGCCGGCCTCCGTCAGCCGTCCCGGGCCACCCGGAAGCCGTTGGCCCGACCCCGCAGGTCGTTCCGACCGCGGAAGACCGTGGTCAGGTAGCACCCGCTGCTGGCCCAACCGCCCCCGCGCACCACGCGAAAGGCGCGGTCCCTGGAGTTGTCATCGTAACCGGGAAGGCACCCGCCCCAGGGCGAGGAGGTCCACTCCCAGACGTTGCCACACATGTCCAGGGCTCCGAACGGCGAGGCTCCCGAGGGGAAGCTGCCCACCGGAGCCGGGCCTCGGGTCTGGGACTTCAGGCTCTGGCAGCGGCCCGGGTCGAAGTCATCCCCCCAGGGATACAGCCGTTCGTCGTTCCCGCGGGCCGCGACCTCCCATTCGAACTCGTCGGGCAGGCGCAACCCGGCCCACTGGCAGTAGGCGTTGGCCTCCTCCCAGGAAACCTCGACGACCGGGGCCTGTTCGCCCCACTTTTCGGCTTCGATCATCCAATTCGTCGGACACGGATGGCCGGTTTCGGTGATGAATCTGCGGAACTGGGCGTTCGTCACCTCGTGCCTGGCGATGTAGAACGGGGCGACGTATCGGCTGTGATCGGTGTAGCAGCCGCCAAAGCCCTTCAGGTAGGTGCCGATCGTGTAGACCCCTCCCGGAACGGGCAGCAGGACCGAGCCGTCCCGGGCCTTGACCTCCGAGGCGGAACTGGCCCGTTGCCCGGGCCACTGCAGGACGGCCAGGGCGGTGAGGATCAGGACTCCGATCGCGATCGCGCGCTGTCTGGACATATCCGGGCTTCTTCGCCCCGATTCGCTTGCAGTCCTTGTGTGTCGGCAGGCCCACACAGGGGATCGCTCGGGGTGCCGCGAAGCGCGGACGGCATTCCCGCCTTCCGGGCCCTTCAGGGCGCCTTGAGATTGGACGATGGACCCACCGTCTGCGCGCAGTTGGCTATCCTTCAGGCCCTTCGAACCCGGACACGCCCGCTCGTTGGCGGCCGAGGTCGTCCTGGTGGGGGCGCTTCTCGGCCTGGTCCTGGGCAGCATCCACGGGCGCTGGGTGGCCGAGGGCCTCCTCAGCCGCGAGGAGTATGCCAAGCACCTGGTCAGCGCGGTCCTGATGAACTGGAGCCTGGCCGAATCCTCGTCCTTCCTCGACGGGTTGCGTACGGTCCTTCTGTGGCCCGGCCAGTATCCGCCCCTGGCCTATCTGGGCACGGCCGCGGCCTTCCGGATGCTGGGGGTGACCGAGCACGCGGCCTTCCTCAGCAACCTTGCCTGGCTCTTCCTGCTGCTGGTGGGCGTCTACCTCTTCCTGCGGCCGACCTCGGGGCGCACGGTGGCGGCCCTGGCCGCGCTCCTGACGGGATCTTCCAGCGTCATGGTCGCCACAGTCGTGGTCTATGCGCCCGACATGGCCCTGGCCACCCTGACCTTCCTGGGCCTGGCGCTCCTGGCCGAGGACCCGACCCTGTCGCGTCCCGGTCGCTCCCTGGCCTTTGGTGTCGCGCTGGGAGCCAGCCTGCTGGCCCGCTACCTGGCCCTGTGGTACTTCCTCCTTCCCCTGGCCGTGGTGGCGGGGGTCGGCCTGTGGAGGTCCGGATGGGCCGAACGCCTGCGCTTCCTCCTGGGCCTGGCGGTGCTGGGCGGGTATACGGTCCGCTTCCTGGAGATGATGCGCTTCCAGCAGGCCCTGGAGGTGCAGGCCTACGCCCTGGCCCTGGCCCTGCCCTTGTGGTTCCTCTCGCGGCGGAGGCTGGGCTCCGGCGCCGACAACCGCCTGGGGAACCTCCTGGGCAGCCTGGTGGTGGCCTGGACCCTGTCGGTGGTCGTCTACGCGCACATCTTCCCGGCGCTGCTGCAGCTCCTGGGGCCGGATGCGATGGCGCCGCCCGGGCGGACCTATGTCGAGGAATTCCCGAAATACCTGGACATGGGGCTGCACCTGGTCTTCGGTTTCCCCCTCGTGGTCCTGGTCGGACTCCTCTTCGCCCGGCAGTGTCGCTACATCCCCCTCCTGGCCCTTTCGCTCTTCAGCGCCGGATACGTCGTCGTCACCTCTCCGCATCCCTACATTCCCTATTACGGGGCGCCCCTGGTCCCGTTGGCCGTGGTCCTGGGAACCGGTTGGCTGCCACGCGCACCCTCCTGGCTCCGGGTCCCGATGGTGGCCGTGCTCTTCCCCGTCGGCCTGGCCCAGTGCGCCTGCACCGCGGGTGGCTTCCCCGCCGACCAGGGCGGATACCTCGCCGCGTTCCAGCGCCTGGCGCCGCATTCCGCCGAGGTCGGCGAGATCCAGGTGGTGGACGGTCGCCTCGAGCGCCTGACCGCGGATCTGGCCCAGGACCTCGAGATGCCGGCCGGCCTGCTGCTGGCTGTCGAGACCCACGACCAGCGCCTCAGCGTCTTCGACAAGAATGGCCTGCAGTTGTTGAGTCTGCTCCGGGGCTACCCGCTGGTCTGGAGCGTCCTGTACTTCCGCCCGACCGGTCTGGTCCCGGTCCCCTCCCTCGGGGAGATCGGTTCGTGGGCCATCGGACGGGCCGAGGGCCGGCCGGTTGCGCCCCATGGTCCGGGCGAGGCTGCGGTCCCCAGGCGGGGTGTGGTCCTGGTCACCCGGCCCCAGTGGCTCTCCAGCCGCCTGGCCACGCTGGAGGTCTGGACGGGGCAGGACCTGAGGATCGACCGCACCTGGGCGATGCCATTCGAGGTCCGGGCCTGGCTCCTGCGACCGCTGGATTCTGCGCCGGCGCCACCGCCACCGCAGGGGGCGGCCCGCGCCGGCGGGCAGGGGGCCGGCCGCGCGAGCGGGCAGGAGAGGTCGGGGGGCGCCGGGAACCGCTGAATGGCACCCGGGTCACGAGTCGAGGGGCCTGGAGGTCGGGGGGGGGGAGGCCCACGCCTCGTGGGCGGGAGGTCCTCATGACACGTGACTCTGCAGACCCTACGGGAGTTGCAGGCCCCAACCCGGTCATCCAGCGGGCCCGGAATCTCTCGGCCTCCGGTGACCACGAAGGGGGCCTGGCCCTGCTGGCGCCGCTCCTGGAGGGTCAGCCCGAGAACCCCGATGTGCTCCTGGGCCTGGCCGAGGTCCTGGACCGCATGGGCCGCTACCCCGAGGCCGAAGACCTCTACCGCAGGCTCCAGGCTGTGCTGGCCGCCTCCGGGGGAGCCTCCGCCGAGGACCCCGGGGAGGGCGGTGGCGCCTTCGAGAGGGTCGAGAATCGGGAGACGCCGGGGATCGGCATGAGGCCAGGAGCGGGGCTGGCCGAGCCTTCTTGCGGGCAGGTACAAGACCCCGGACCCGACGGGCCCGCTGGCCCGTCGCTCCCATTCGGACCTCAACCCAGCGAGGGCTTCCTGCGCGCCCTCTTCGAGGCCCCGACGCAGCAGTATGTCCAGGACGGGGTGCTGGTCCTGGATCTGGACACGAAGCTGGAATCCTGGCTGACCGTGCCGTCCATCTGTTTCTTTCTGTTGGGGGCCTTCCTCCTGGCGATGGGGCATGACCCGACCTGGGTCGCCCTGATCCCCATCCTGATGGCCTTCCTCGGCCTGATCCTGGCCTGCTTCACGGAGAACTACTTCCTGCTGGATCCCCACCGGCAGGCTCTCTTCTATCGCAGGAAGGTCCTGTTCTCCGAGCGGATCACCCAGGTGGCCTCCTTCTCCGAGATCTTCGCCGTCACGATGGAGACCCGAAGGCAGCGTGCCAATCACCGGTCCTGGATCGAGCACGTCGTGCTGGTCGCCCTGAAGAGCCGGAAGCTGGTCGCGGTCAGCGATCCCTTCGTGGACGATGTCGGCGGGGCCGAGCGTCTGGCGGGTCTGGTGGCCGAATGCATCGGCGTGCCGGTGGTCCCCGGGGCCCACCGGGGCCGCCCCAAGGTCTTGTCGGGGCCCGACCCCGGCGAGTTCAAAGTCTGGTTCCCCTTCCCCGGGCGGCCGGGCCCGCCCGCTGGCTGAGCTGACCTCGGCATCCCCCGCGCAGGCGGGGAATTCGGCGAAGGGGCCTTGCCGCTTCTCGGAGAAGGGCGCGTCCAACAGGCGCTCCCGGGTCCTGAGTCAGCGGGGGGCCTGGAAACCCCCTCGTCCCGAGGAATCCGGAGGGTAGCGATGCGTCGATTCCTGGTGGTCCTCAGCCTGTTCCTGGCCTTGGGAATGGCGGCCCGGGCCCAGGGGATCCTGCCCGTCATCGACGTGGAGTCCGCGCGGCGGGCAGGTACCGTCGACGGTGAGCGCGCCGGCCAGCAGGAAGGCGAGTCCCGGGGGCGCCGGGAGGGCGAGGAGAAGGGTTATCGCGAGGGGCGGGACCGGGGCTACCGGGACCGGCGCGACGAGTTGACGCGCCTGGCCTACGAGGACGGTCTTCGCGAAGGGTACAGTGTCGGCAGCTTCGAGGGGAGGCAGCGCGGCGAGGTGGATGGGCGCGCGGCAGGTCTGGTCGAGGGGCGCCTTCTGGGTGAGCGCGAGGGCGAGGCCCGGGCCCGCCAGGAGGCCGAGCAGAACGCCCAGGACCCGGCCACCCGGGCGGCCTGGGCCGAGGCCGAGGCCTCCGATGCCAGCGAGAGGGGACGGCAGGAGGGTCTGGTTGAGGGGGACGCCCAGGCCTTGCAGAAGGCCAGGGAGGTCGACCACCCGAGGGGCCGGGCCGACTACCACCGCCAACGCACCGCCGAGCCCGTGCGGGCCACGGTTCCCATCCAGGCCGGGCCCGGCGCCTGGCGCCTCCCAGCCAACGAGGGCGACGACGGTTTTGTCCAGACCCAGGGAACCGGTGGCGGGTATTCGACCCCCGAGGAGAATCAGGCCTGGCGGAAGGCCTATGACGCGGCCTACGAGCGCGGCCGACGGTCCGGCTACGATGGCGTCTACCGCAGGACCTACGACCAGGCCTTCGCGCGGGGGCGTGAGGAGGGACGCCGCGAGGCCGAGCGCCTGGACTACTTCGGCGACCGGCGGCGGGGTTACGACCAGGGCTATCGCGAGCAGTACGACGCGAACTACACCTCCAGCCGGGTCACGAGCATGAACCAGGCCATGGCCGAGGAGGGCGCCCGGGTCTCAGCCGAGGTCTATGCTCGCCTCTACCCGGGCTTCTACAAAGCCGACTTCGACCGGATCAAGGCCGAGGCTTTCTCGGCCAGGTACGATGCCCTGCGCACCGCGGCCCGCGAGGCGGCCAGGGACCTGGCGATGGCCCGGAACTATCCCGAGTATGCCAGGATCTGGTTCCAGAAGGGCCGCGTGGACGAGAAGGCCGACCTGGCCGCCCGCCCCCTGCGCATCGTGCAGGCCGGGTTCGAACCCCGCGCGGCGACGACCGAAGGCCTGGCCCGGGCCCCGCTGGGTTTGAACGTGCAGGTTCGGAACTTTGGGGACGAGCGCTACGCCCCGGGACGGGTGATCCTGGAAATCGTCCAGGGGACCCCGGGTTCGGCCTACCTGCCCACCCCCCGCCTGACGGTGAACCGGGAGTTCCCGGACAGGGTGGTCCTGGCTGGGAAGGACCTGGCCGAGGTGCAGGTGCGCCGGGAGTTCGCCGACCAGGATCTGGACTTCGAGGTGCGGGTCCTGGTTGACCGCCAGGTGATGGACAGCTTCCAGGTGAAGGTGCCGGCCTCGGTCGGCAACACCATCACTCCCGGCCCGACGGCTCCATGACAAGGCTTGGGATCCGGCCCTTCGGGCCTCGAGGGCCCCTCAGGACGCGCTGGGGGACGGGCCAGCCACCAGGAACCCGGCAGCCGCAGTCATGATCCGGGGATCGCGCTACCCCTGCGCCTGGAATCTTCACGGCTGCACCTCGGAACGGGTTCTTGGATTGAGGAAGACCCTCGTCGCATGAGGACCCCCCAGGGGCCTGAAAATTCTCGGAATGGCCCCCGAGGACCCGACCGCCGCTGCGGGTCGGCCCCTCAGAAGCGCAGGGTGGCTCCGAAGAAGGGCCCCTGCTCGGTGGCGCTGGCGTCCACGTCCTGAGCCAGCTTGTGGGTGCGGTAGCTGTAGCCCACCTCGGCGAAGCCGTCGCGCCCCAGCCGGACCTGGACCGCTGCCTGGGCCAGGAGGGCCCGCTGGCCCGCGACGTTCCGGCCGTTGGTGTTCAGGAAGGTGGGATGGAGGATCACCCGCCACGAGTGCGACACGCTGCGGTCGGGGTGGGCCCGGCGCGCCAGGCCCACCCCGGCCCCCTCGTCGCGTTCCTGGATGACCTGACCGTCCGGAAGGGTCAGGCGGCCCTCCGAGATGCTCCACTGGCCCACGGCGTGGATCCTCTGCAGGGGACCGTCCCCCACGTTCTTGGGGTTGTCCAATCGCCAGCCGAGGCCCACGTCCAGATCGAAGTGGCTGGCCCGGCAGTTCCCGTTTCCCGCCCCCCTGCCCGTGAGGTGCGCCACCTCCAGGCGCAGGCGCGGGCCCAGCGGGGCTGAAACCTGCAGGGAGGGGCCGGGGGCATCGGCGTGGAGGCCCCGCGAACTGCGCACCCGGGTCAGGTGGTAGCGCAGGCGGACCTCGGTGGGCTCTTCGGGTGGGGCATCCGGCACCTCCCCGGCGCGGGCCGCAGGTCCACCCCACCAGAGGGCGGACACAGCCAGCGCGCAGGCTGCGATCTCCAGGAACTTCATCGGTCTCTCCCCCGAGAGCAGGTGTCCCGGGTCCCCCCGCCTCTCCCGCGTTCGGATGGGGACCCGTGGCCGACTTGCCTTGAACGCGCCCCCAGGGATTCCTGCGTCGGCGGGCCAGGCCGATCCCGGGGGCCGACGGCCCGGGCCTGTCCGGGGCCCGGACGCGTGGACCTGCCGGCCCGTCAAGGTCACGATGAATCCGGCGGGACCTTCAGCGCCGGGGTGGAAGCCCCGGGCCATGCTCAGTGACGGCTGCGGCCCCATCCGTTCCCCTCGGACGGTGCGACCCTCGTGATCCGGACCCTGGCTCCGGCCCTGAGGGGGTATCGCCTCGTCTCGGTGATGGCCTCGCTGACGATCGTCCTGGAGGTCCATCTGGAGGTCAGCATCCCCTGGCTGATGGCCGACATCCTGGATTACGGGATCGCCCGCGGAGACGTGCCCTACATCCTGCGACGCGGCGCCCTGATGCTGGTCATGGCCGCCCTGTCGATGCTGTGCGGTGGCCTGGCGGCGCGCCTGGCGGCCCTGGGTGGGACGGGCTTCGCCAAGGGTCTCCGGTCGGCGCTCTTCGACCGGATCCAAGGCTTCGCGTTCGCCACCCTGGATCGCTTCAGCACGGGTTCCCTGATCACGCGTCTGACCACCGACGTCACCAACGCCCAGAACGCCTTCCAGATCATCATCCGCATGCTGGTTCGTTCCCTGGTGATGCTGGTGGCGGCCACCCTGATGGCGGTGCACATCAACCGTGACCTGGCCGCCGTCTTCCTGGTGGCCATCCCCGTCCTGGCCCTGGCCCTGACCGCGATGGCCCTGCTGGCCTACCCCCGCTTTCGCGAGATGCTGCGCCGTCTGGACCTGATGAACGCCCAGGTCCAGGAGAACCTGCAGGGCATCCGGGTGGTCAAGGCCTTCGTTCGCGAGGAACACGAGGAGGAGCGCTTTCGCGCCGCGGCGGACCAGATCCGTCAGTGGCAGGCCCGCGCCGAGAAGGTCGTGGCCTTCGAGGCCCCCGTCTCCAGCCTGGTGATGGCCGGAACCCTGGTGGCCGTCCTGTACTTCGGGGGCCAGCAGGTGATGATGGGGCGGATGCAGACCGGGGAACTGGTCAGTTTCGTCAGTTACATCGGGCAGATCCTGATCTCCTTGATGGTCCTGTCCTACGCCTTCATCGGCCTGGTGATCTCCAGGGCCTCGGTCGCCCGTCTGGTGGAGGTGCTGTCCCAGGAGGTGGAGCCCGCCGACCCCGACCGCCAGGCGTCTCCAGCCTCCGATCCCGTCGGGACTCGAACCCCGGTCCCAGAGGGCCCCGGGCTCCATGATGCGGGCCCCGGCGTCGAGGATGGCTCGTTGGAGTTCCAGCACGTCGACTTCAGCTATGCCGACGACCTCCAGAACCTGACGCTGCAGGACATCAGCTTCCGCGTCGAGGCGGGGCAGGTCCTGGGCATCCTCGGGGGGACCGGTTCGTCCAAGACCACCCTGGTGCAGTTGGTCCCACGCCTGTACGAGACCATGCGGGGCCGGATCCTGGTGGGC
>CAZQPM010000106.1:0-11838 GCA_964595195.1 uncultured Burkholderiales bacterium
AGGTGCCCGCGGACATGCCGCAGGTGCTGCTGGACCCCCAGCCGATCCTGCCCGCCGACCTCCTGGTGGCTGCGGGCCTGGCTCCGTCCAAGCGCGAAGCCCGTCGCCTGGTCGAGCAGGGGGCCCTCAGCCTGGACGGTCAGACGGTGACCGACCCCGCCCTCAACCTGCAGGTCCACCACGGGTCCCGTCTGAAGGTGGGCAAGCGCTGGCGCCTGCTGGTCCTGCGCTCTTGAGCCCGGCGGGCCCCTCAGGGGAGGGCTGAGGGTGCCCCGGGGGCCCCTGGTGGACCTGACCGGCTACTCGGTGCCCCCGACGCCGCTTCGCCTCCAAGCGGATCCGGGGCCCTGCGGTCGAGGCGTGACGATCGCCTTCCTGGATTCGGGCTTCTACCCGCACCCGGACCTGGGGTCGCGCCTGGTGGCCTACCACGACGTGGAGGGCGGGGATGCCGGGTTGCAGGCCGACCGGTGCCGCAATGCCTGGAACTGGCACGGCATGCAGACCTCGGTGGTGGCCGCCGGGGATGGTTCGCTGTCTTCCGGACGCTATCAAGGTCTGGCCTCCGGCGCCGGGGTGGTCCTGGTCCAGGTCAGCCGCCAGGGGCGCATCCGAGATGACCGGATCGTCCGGGGCCTGGAATGGGTCCGGGCCAACCGCGAGCGTTATGGCATCCGGATCCTGAACATCTCGGTCGGCAGCGCCCGGGACGGCACCTTCCTGGACTCGGAGATCGCCCAGGCCGCCGAGGCCGCCGTGGGGGATGGCCTCCTGGTGGTGGCCGCGGCGGGCAACGAGGGGGGCCTGCCGCGGGCTCCCGCCAACGCGCCGTCGGTCCTGACGGTCGGAGGGTGCGTCTCGCGGGAGGCCTGCAGTCCCGAAGAGGTGGAACTCTATCGCAGCAACTCCGGGGTGATCCTGGATCTCGTCGTCAAGCCCGAGGTGATCGCCCCCGCGGCCTGGGTGGCCGCACCCCTGCTGCCGGGCTCGCCTCAGGCCGTCCGCGTGGACTACCTGTGTCGTCTGGCCTCGGCGACCGGCCCGGACTTCGAGCACTGGCTGCGGGCCGCCCCCCCGGAGGCCAACCTGCCGGCCAACCTGCCGGACCTTTCCCGTCAGACCCTGCGCAGTCTGGTGGAGGCAGGCCTGCGTCAGGAGAAGGCGGTGGCGGCGCATTATCAACACGTGGATGGCACCTCGTTCGCGGCTCCCATCGTGGCCTCGGTGGCAGCCCAGATGCTGGAGGTCGAACCCTCGCTGTCGCCGGCGGCTCTGCGCCAGATCCTGATGTCCACGGCCGACCGGGTCCACAAGGCCGACCTCTTGGCTCAGGGGTGCGGGGTGGTGAATCCCCGCCGGGCCGTGGAGGAGGCCGGGCAGGCCTGGACGCCGACGCACATCTGCGAACTGCGCCCTCCCCTGGTCCAGGACGGCCGTCTGAGCTTCGTCTTCGTGCGGCCGGGGGCCCGCCGGGTGGAACTGGTGGGCGACTTCAACGACTGGCGGGCTGGCCGGCACGTTTTCGAGGAGGTCCTGGACGGACTGTGGCGGCTGGAGGTGGAGGCGCCCCGACCGGGCCGCTACCACTACAAGTTCCGGGTGGACAGCGCCGAGTGGCTGGAGGACCCCTCCAACCTCTTCCGCAAGCCCGACCCCTACGGGGGCTTCGACTCGGTCCTGACCCTGACCTGAGCCCGGGGCGCCGCCGGGGCTCAGGTCCCCTCGGTTCGAGCTCAGGTCGGGTCCGGGCGGGCCCCGGGGACCAGGCCTCGCTCCAGGAGGAAGCGGCCGATGTCCTCGGCCTGCATGACCGTCCCGGGCACGTTCGGGTGGGTCTCGTCCTGCAGGTAGTTCGCGATGTCAGGCTTCATCCTCCAGGAGCGGTCCAGGTCGACCTGGGGGACGTCGAAGAGCCAGGCCAGGCGGTCCTGGGCCTGCTTGCGCACGGTGTCCTGGATGCCGGGGGGCAGGTGCTCGATGCCGACGGCCTGGCCGTTCCTGTGCATCTGGCGGTAGACCGAGCGCAGGACCGGATTCTCCAGCGGTGGCTTGGGGACCATGTGGGTTCCCCGGAAATGCGCGTAGGTCGTGTACAGGACCAGTTGGAAGCCCTTCCTGCGGGCCTCATCGACGAACCACATGAAATACCTGGCGGTCAGGTTTTCCGGGTCCTGCATGTTCCCCGAGTCCATGCGCGTGTCCAGGGGATCCAGCCCCGAGGATCCGTCCAGGTGCATCTGGGACGATTGCCGCAGGGTCAGGTAGAGCATGCTCTCGAAGGCCGCCTCCCTCACCCTGTTCAGGGGCCAGCGATGGGTCAGGCGGGGATTGCCATTCTCATCCACCAGGTTGACGTCGAAGTAGGACATCCCCAGGATCACCAGGTCGGGCTGGAACTCCTCGGCAACCTCCTGGTAGACCATGACCCCCTGCAGGCACGAGTACCCGTTCACGGCGCCGTTCTGGACCCGGATCAGGGTGCCGGGGCAGCGCTTGCGGAGGTAGGCCTGGAGGTGGAACGGGTAGGTCTGGTTCTCGGCCAGGTTGTCCCCCGCCGAGATCGAGTTGCCCAGGACCAGGATGCGGAACTCTCCGGGTTGTCGGTGGGGGTTGATCTCCACGCCGCGCAGGCCGTGGCGGTTGATCGAGAAGCGGTTGTCGCTGGTGTAGCGGTTGAACGTCCAATACCGGGTGGCGTGCGGCGCCATGAGGGGGGCGCTGCGCAGGGGCCACAGGATCTGGCGGGCGACCAGTTCCATGTTCAGGATCAGGGCGACCACCACGAGTGCCTGGAGGGCGCCGATCACCCAGGGGCGGGGTCGCCGGCACTCCGGCAGCAGCAGCGGCAGCGTCTCGAGGGCCCACAGGGCCCCCACCAGCCAGACGGCCAGGTCGGCCAACCGCACCTCGACCCAGGGCAGGACCTCTCGGGAGGGGAAGGTGGCTCCTCCCATCCCGGCGTGGTGTCCGGCCAAGGGGGGGAGGCCGGCGACTGCGTCCCGGGCGGCGAAGTCGATCGCCCAGACCCCGAGCATCAGGAGGCCCAACAGCAGGGAGTTGACCTGGGACCGGCGGGTGTGCGACATCGGCTGGACTCTTTCGTTGTCGAAAGTTGTTTGACCTGTCCGTCGACGCTTCGTCTTCTTGCCCGTGGCTGCCGACCCTGCGGGAGTCACCCGACCCTCCCGGCCCCGGGGGGCCGGCGGTCGACCCGTTCCGCTGGGGTCAGCCGGCCACGCGGTGGGCCCTGGGGCTGGTCTGGTGACGGGACCTGGGACCGGCCGGCGCCGGACGGGTAGTCCTGGCAGGGGTCCGGGTCGGGGAGGGAGCCGGGGTCTGCAGTCGGCCGGCGGAGGGATTCAGGCCTCGCCAGGGCTGGCGCGGGATGCGCACCGCCAGGTCCTTTTCGAACTGGCGCCAGCGCTCCCGGTCAGTCTCGGTCAGCAGCGTCACGGCGCGACCCTCACGGCCCATCCGTCCGGTGCGGCCCACCCGGTGGGTCAGCAACTCGGCCGTCTCGGGCAGCTCGTAGTTCACCACGATCTCGACACCATCCACGTCCAGGCCGCGGGCGGCCACGTTCGTGGCCACCAGGATCGGGGCCTGTCCGCTGCGGAAGGAGGCCATTTCCCGGTCGCGGGCGTTCTGGCTCATGTTCCCCTGCAGGACGGCGACCCGGTAGCCCAGGGTCGACAACTGCCGGCCCAACTTGCGCACCCCGTGCTTGGTGCGGCCGAAGACGATGGCCGGGCCCTGGTTGTGGTGGTCCAGGATTTCCCGCAGGGCGTCCATGCGGCGGGTGGAGTCCACCTCCCAGGCCACGTGGTCGATCTGGGGCCGGTCCTCAGGGCGCGTGTCCACGGCCACCTGGACGGGCTGGTGCAGGTGCTTGCCGGCCACGGTCTGGACCCACGTCGGCAGGGTGGCGCTGAACATCGCCGTCTGGCGGTCCTTGGGGGCCGGGGTCTCGGCCAGGATCCTCTGGACGTCCGGGGCAAACCCCCGGTCCAGCATCTCGTCGGCCTCGTCCAGCACCATGTAGACGAGTCGGTCCAGCTTCAGGGTTCCCCGGCGCACCAGGTCCAGGACCCGACCCGGGGCCCCCACGACGATCTGGGCTCCCCTGCGCAGGGCCTGTTCCTGCGGCCCCGCGGAGACACCGCCCACCACCCGCACCACCTTCAGGCCGTCGCGCCGGCCCAGGTGCTCCAGGACCTGGGCCACCTGGGCGGCCAGTTCCCGGGTGGGCACCAGGACCAGGGCCTGGACCCAGGGGTTCCCGGGCTCGAGCATCTCGACCAGGGGGATCCCGAAGGCCAGGGTCTTGCCCGAGCCCGTGCGGGCCTGGCCCACCACGTCGCGTCCTTCCAGGAGGGGCGGGATGGCGCGCTCCTGGATGGGGGTCGGGGTCTGGATGCCCATCTCGGTCAGGGCCTGGCATGTGCCGGGCAGCAGTTCGAAGGAAGAAAAGGAATTCAAGATCTGGTTGCCTCCGCGATCCGGGAGGTCGCCTGAACGGATGGGGCGGGCCGGGAACACGGCGTGGCGGTTCTTCCGGAAGAAGTCCCCAGTGGAACACGGCGCATCGGGGGCGCCTGGCGAGGTCGGGATCGAACGTTTGTTGGAATGGTTCAGTCTAGCACATCCGTCAAGATGGGCCCGCGGAGGCGGGATGCCGATCCTGGCCCGGACCGGAGGAGGCGGACCGCAGGGCGGTCTCGACCATGGTCAGCAGCTCCTGGACGTTGAAGGGCTTGGCCATGAAGGCCACGGCCCCCTGGTCCATCAGGTGCGTCACCCGCGAGTCGACGCCGTAGCCACTGATCACGACGATGGGCAGGTCCGGCTGGATCTCGCGCATCCTCTCGAAGGCCTCGTGTCCCCCCATGATGGGCATGGTCAGGTCCAGGAAGACCATCCGGATCTCGCCGCGATGGGCTCGCAAGAGGTCCACCGCCTCCTGTCCGTGGCGCGCGGTCAGGGCCCGGTAGCCTCGCCGCCGCAGGGCGGCCCCCGCAAAGAGCCGGATCGACTCCTCATCATCCACGAAGAGGACCAGCTCGTCGTGCGTCGGCGAGGGAGACGGCTCCGCTTGGGAGGGCGGCGGGGCCTGGGCAGGCACCCCGGCGGCCTCGCTGGGAGCGTAGGGCAGCAGGACCAGGAAGCGCGTGCCGACCCCCGGTTCGCTGACGAAGGTCATATGGCCGCCGTAGCTGGTGACGATCCCGTAGGCCGTGGGCAGGCCCAGGCCGGTGCGCGAACCGGCGCGGGTGGTGAAGAACGGTTGGAAGAGCCGGGCCTGCGTCTCCTTGGGGATCCCGTGACCCGTGTCGCCAATCTCGAAGAGCAGGTAGGTCCCCGCAGCGGCCTCCGGGAAGTGCTGCCGTTGCTGGTCATCCATCTCCACCCGGGTGCTGCTGAAGACGATGACGCCGGGCGTTTCTCCCAGGGCGTCGCGGGCATTCAGGGCCAGGTTCAGGAAGGCCTGCCCCAACTGCTCGGGGTCGGCCTCCAACAGGCACGGCCCGGCCTGCAGGTCGACCCCGATCTCGATGTTGTGTGGGAAGGACTGGCGGACCAGGTCGATCACGCCCTGGAAGACCCGGGTGGGGTCGCAACTGGACTCGCGCCGGGCGTGCCGCCGGCCGAAGGTCAGCAACTGGTCGGTCAGCGACTGCCCCCGTCGGGCCGCCGCCTGGACCTGTCCCAAGAGGACTCGGGACGGCGTGTCCCGTGCGTCCAGCAGGAGCAGGTCCGTCAGGCCCAGGATCGCCGTGCTGGCGTTGTTGAACTCGTGGGCCAGCTCGCCCGCCAGATGGGAGAGGGCCTCCAGGCGCTGGGCGCGGTGGGCCTGCTCGGTCTGTTGCTGCTGGCGGGTGACGTCCCGGACCAGGGCATACAGCCGCTGGGATTCTCCCAGGGGGTCCCGATGCATCAGGACCTCCAGGATCACCTCGTCGGGCAGGGTCACCTGGGCGTCCCAGGAGTCCGCGCCCGCGCGCAGGACCTCCGCCCCCTCCTGCAGGGCGGCTACCAGGGGGACCAGATCCGGATCCTCCGTCATCCAGTCGCCGGTCTCCTCCTCGTGGCCGAGGAGCCTGGCCGCGGACCGATCGGCCACCAGGGGCCCGTCGGGTTCGACCCGGACGGTTCCCAGGGTGGCCTCGGCTCCGGTGTGGGAGGGGGCACTGCTCATGGGCTGCAGCCTTCGGCGCGGGCCGGGACCTGCCCTCTTCGTGGACGAGGATCGCTGCGGGTCACCCCACCGGGGGCGGGCTGCGACCCCGGTAGGGCTTTCCCTGGGGACCTCCGAATAGGCGGCGCATGCGCAAGAAGAGTGGTTGGGAGCGCTGGAAGGATCTGGCGGCCCGGGCCGCCACCTTCCAGGCGCGGATCCTTCTGGTGATCTTCTACTGGGTGGTCATCTCGCCTTTCGCCATCGTCCTGAGATTCGTGGCTGACCCCCTGGAAATCAGGTCGGGGCGTGGTGGGCACTGGCACAGGCCGCCCTCCTCCGAGCCCCCCTTCCAACACTGATGCGCGTCCTCGGAATCTCCTGCTTCTATCACGATGCCGCCGCGGCCCTGCTGGTGGACGGACGGTTGGTCGCTGCCGCCGAGGAGGAGCGCTTCTCGCGGGTCAAGCACGACTGGGAGTTCCCCTCCCGGGCCGTGCAGTTCTGCCTGGACCGGGCGGGGATCACCGGCGCAGACCTGGACCTGGTCGTCTTCTACGAGAAGCCCTTCTGGAAGTTCGACCGGATCCTCATGTCCGTCCTGGCCACCTGGCCCCGCTCCATGGTGGCCTTCCGCGAGGCCATGCTGGTCTGGTTGCTGGACAAGTTGTGGGCCCGGGACCAGATCCAGGAACGGCTGGGCTGCGCCCGCGACCGCATCGTCTTCTGCCCACACCACATGTCCCACGCGGCGGCCACCTTCTACCCCTCGGGGCTGGAGAAGGCGGCTGTGCTGACGGTGGACGGGGTCGGTGAGTGGGCCACCGGTTCGCGGGGGACCGCCTGGGACCACCAGATCCTGTTGGACGAGGAGATGCGCTACCCCCACTCGCTTGGCCTGCTCTACAGCGTCTTCACGGCCTTCCTGGGGTTCCAGGTCAACGAGGGCGAGTACAAGGTGATGGGCATGGCGCCCTATGGCCAGCCCCGGTTCGTCGACCAGATCTTCGACAAGCTGGTCGACCTGCGTCCGGACGGGTCCTTCCGCCTGGACATGGACTACTTTGCCTACCATCACTCGGCGTACCACTCGTTCAACGAGCGCTTCGTGGAGCTCTTCGGCCGGCCCCGGGCGGCTGGGGAAGCCAACCTGCTGGACCCGCACTACGCGGATCTGGCCGCCAGCATCCAGAAGGTGGCCGAGGAGATCCTGTTGCGCCAGGCCATCTTCCTGCAGCGGCGCACGGGCCACGAGGCCCTGTGCATGGCCGGCGGGGTGGCCCTGAACTCGGTGGCCAACGCCCGCGTCCTGCGGGAGTCGGGCTTCCGGCGGGTCTTCATCCAGCCGGCCGCAGGCGACGGCGGAGGGGCCCTGGGAGCCGCCCTGTGGGGTTACCATCAGGTCCTGGGAGGGCGCGAGCGCTTCCGGATGCACCACTGCTACTGGGGGCAGGAGCACGGTGACGCCGACATCGCCGCCTTCCTGCGCTCGGAGGGGCACGCCTTCACCGAGTTGTCCGACATGGACGCGGTCTACGCCGAGGTCGCCCAACGCCTGGAGCACGGCCAGGTGGTGGGCTGGATGCAGGGGCGCTTCGAGTTGGGCCCCCGGGCCCTGGGCGCGCGCAGCATCCTGGCCGACCCCCGGGCGGCCCACATGAAGGACGTCGTCAACGCCAGGATCAAGTTCCGCGAGCCCTTCCGGCCCTTCGCCCCCTCGGTCCTGGCCGAGCGGGTGGAGGACTACTTCGACCTTCCCAACGCCATGGAGGTCGACCCGGCGCGGTTCATGCTGATGGTGGTGCCCGTCCGTGAGGAGCGCCGCGCCGAGATCCCGGCCGTGACCCACGTGGACGGGACCTCGCGCATCCAGGCGGTGCACCGCGAGCCCAGTCCCCACTACCACGCGGTCATCTCGAAGTTCTGTGAGTTGACGGGTGTTCCGGTGGTCCTGAATACTTCGTTCAACCTGCGCGGAGAACCGATCGTGAACACGCCGGCCGAGGCCTTCTCGACCTTCGCCCGGTCGGACATGGATGCCCTGGTGATGGGCCGCTTCCTGGTCAGCCGGCGGGCCGCCGGCGAGGGGCGGTTGGTCCCCGGAGCCGAGTTGGAGAAGTGGGCCCACGCCCCCCAGCGCGCTTCGGGAACCGAGCAGCGGCCCGCGCAGTTGCCCGCCCCGGCGGCCGGGCACGGGGTCTTCGGAGTGCGCCCCGAGGAGGCGTCCGCCCCCCGGCGCGGACGCCTCTGGGAGAAGGTCGGCAGCGCCGTCGCGGGCCTGGTGTTGTCCTTCCTGGTGCTGGAACTCCTGGTCCGCTTCACCCTGCCCAACCCGAACATGCAGGTGCGCGGGATGTACGCCGAGGACGAGACCGGCATCCACCTGCGCCCGGGCTGGCAGGGGCGGGTCCACACTTCGGAGTTCGACGTCCCGGTGACCATCGGTGAGGACGGTCGGCGCCCCGTGCCCCCTCCGTCCGTGCCCTCCGGACGGACCCTCCTGGCCCTGGGGGACTCCTTCACCTTCGGGTGCTGGTCGCCCGCCGGGAAGACCTGGCTGGCGGGCCTGGGACGGGCCACGGGGGCCCGGATCGTCAACGCCGGCAGCCCGAACGCCGGCACCGATACCGCGGCCGCCTGGCTGGCCGGCCCCGGCGCCTCGGTGCCGGCCGATCTGGCGGTGCTGGCCTTCTACTCGGGCAATGACTTCTTCGACAACCTGGCGGGTCGTCAGGCCTTCACCCTGGACGCCGGCTTCCTGGTCCTCAGGCCGGCGGCCGAGGCCCGCTGGAGCGACTACGATTGCCTGGCCCGGGTCCCCCAACCCTCGCCGACGGGCGTCTTTCCGGCTCGTCGGCCCTGGTATCGCAGCCTGCTGGGCCGCAGCCACCTCTACCAGTTCGGTCGC
Source organism: uncultured Burkholderiales bacterium (assembly GCA_964595195.1). Lineage (GTDB taxonomy): Bacteria > Vulcanimicrobiota > Xenobia > Xenobiales > Xenobiaceae > CAZQPM01. The sequence goes on from CAZQPM010000106.1 coordinate 9,084, forward strand.
TCCCTGATGTACGGCGCCTCCCGGCAGGTGCTGCGGCCCAACATGGCCCAGGCCTGGTTCCTGCGCCGGTATACCCCCGAGATGGAGCAGGCCCTGCAGAGCACCGCGGATCATCTCGATGAGGTCCTGGCTCAGGTCACCCGCCGCGGGATGCCGCTGGCCTTGGTGGTCATCCCCTCGGCCCAGGAGGTCTACGACGAGGACTGGCGGGCCTGGCTGGACTACCAGGGGCTGGATGAGCAGCTCTTCGACCGCAACCGACCCCGGCGCTTCGTGACGGCCTGGGCCCGGGGCCGGGGTGTGCCGGTCCTGGATCTGGTGCCTGTCCTGCGCGGTCGGGAGCGCCTGTACTATCGGGCGGACATGCATTGGAACGACCTGGGCCACTTCCAGGTCGGCGAGAGGGTCGCCGAGTTCCTGAGGCAGCAGGGCCTGCTGAACCCGGGCTCGGCGCAGGAGGAGGAGCCGTGAGGGAGGTCCTGCGCAAGCTGGGCAGGCGACTGCAGACGACGTGGGACCTGCTGGTCTGGATGGGCGGCAGGCGTCCCTGGCTGGTGCCCATCCTCCTGGGCCTGCTGCTTCTGACGGGTCTGGTCTCGCTGGCCCAGGCGACCCACGTGGCTCCCTTCATCTACACGCTGTTCTGAGGCGCCCCCAGCCCTGGGGCCTGAAGGACTGGAGGCCGGCCTCCCCCGGGTGGGAAGGTCGGCCTCCAGTCCTGTCGGGCCTCTCGCGAACCGGCGGTGCCGGGCTACAGGTCCTCGGACTCCTCCTGGACCGCAGCCTGGGTGACCGGGACGTGGTCCTCCTCGTCGCGTCCGGCTTCCTTGACCTGGATCCAGGGCCGCAGGAGGATCAGACCGATCGGGGTGACGAGGGCCATGATACCGATGATCAGCCACATCGTCTCGGAGTCGCGGGGCCCGGTCTCGGGGCAGAACTTCATCAGCAGCCACCCGGACAGGGTGCCCACGAAGAACTTGGCCACGAAGTAGGGTAGCAGCGACAGGGACATGTAGGAGGCTTCCTGCCCCTTGGGGGCGATGGCCGCGGGATACTCGTAGAGCCGGGGCGAGTAGAAGGCCTCGCCGACCGACAAGGTGATCACCGAGAGGAAGATCGAGATGAAGAGGGGGTTCACCGGTGTCGAGTCCGGGACGCCCAGCCACTTCCGGGCGATCAGGTCCCCCATCGGGCCGTCGGCCAGGCCCTGGAACCACACCGGCGGCATGGCCATGAAGAAGACCGAGACGGCCGCGATCAGGCTGCCGAAGATGACCACCCGGTAGGCCGAGATCTTCTGGGTCAGGGCGCCCACCAGGGGCACCAGGAAGACGATCAGGACGGGGTTCAGCACGCCGAAGAGGCGGCCGATCGGAGCCCCTTCGCCCAACTCGCGGATGCCGTACTTCGGGAAGGTGTAGTGGAAGTGGTAGAAGATCAGGCGGACGCCGACCACCAGGGTCAGGAAGGCCAGGAAGCGGTAGAAGGCGGGTTGGTGCCACAGGCCCGTGAAGATGCGCTTCCACTCGGCAAGGGCATCCAGGCTGGACTTCAAGGCGGCCGTCAGGACCGGGTGCTCGGCATACTTCGACTCGTTCTTGTGGATCTTGACCTGGCCGTCCTCGTCCACCTCGATGCCGTCGCGCAGCCCCCACCAGACCAGGAACAGGTTCGGGATGGTGAACAGGAAGCCCAGCAGGATCAGGGTCTGGTAGGTGGTCAGGCTGAAGCCTGCCCCAGGCAGGGCGTAGTGCCCGTACTCGCCAAGTCCTGTGCGCACCCGGTCGAAGATGTATCCTGAGATGGCGAAGCCCACGTTCATCATCGCGTAGAACATCGAGAAGGCCATCGAGCGCTGGGCCGTGGTGGCGTACTTCTTGATGGCGGCCACCATGACCGGCACCATCAGGGCCTCGCCCAGGGCCAGCGGCAGCAACCCCGCGGGGATGACGAACCAGGGCGCCGTGAAGAAGGCCATCACGCCTCGGGCCGCCAGGCAGACCCCGAACCCGATCAGCAGTGACAGGCGCAGACCGATGGCGTCGACCAGCGAGCCGATCATCACGGTGAAGAGGGTCAGCAGGGTGGACCACAGGGCCACCATGAAGCCTGCCGAGACGTCGCTATAGCCCAGGTCCTTGGAGAGCCACAGCACCAGGGTCGAGTTCACCAGGCCGTAGGCCACGATCGACAGGATCTTGGTACCGAAAATGATCCACAGTTCGCGCAGGGCGCCCTTGAGCACCATGAACTTCTGAAGGAAGCCGAGTTCTTTGGAGGTCTGGGCGTTTTCCATGCAGTGGCCTCGGGGGGGGGGATTCACCGGGATCCGCGGTGGCTGGCACGGTCTGCCTGCAGACCGCGGGTGGGTGGCCCCGCCCCTTCTGGGTCGATTCCAGAAATCCCGCCGCGGGGAAGGAACCCTTGAAGAATTTCGCAAACCCCGGGCAGACCGTCATCGGGCGAAGGGAGAACGAGCGCCGTGCGACCGTTGGATCTCCTGGCCACCATCGGAGCCTGGACCTGGCTCACCCTGACCCTGCTGGTCAGCGACCCCTTCCTGCGGGTGGCGGCCCTTTTCGGAGAGCGGGCGATGGATCGGGCGGCCAGCCGGATGTGCCGGCTCCTGGCGGGGAGCATCCGGGCCGGACTGGGACGACTGGAGTTGCAGGGACTGGAGAACGTGCCCCGCGGGGCCCGCCTGGTGGTGGTCTGCAACCATCAGTCCCTGGTCGAGAGCTTCCTGCCCTTC
>CAZQPM010000107.1:0-11785 GCA_964595195.1 uncultured Burkholderiales bacterium
CGGCGAACCCTCCGCTGCGCGACCACGCCGATCAGGTTGGACACGGCGTACCAGGGCGAGCTGGCCAGGCGCTTCAGGCTCTCGACGGCGGCCAGGGCCCCCTCGGCTCCCAGGGTGGTGATGACCAGGACCTCCTGGGCGGCCCGCAGGGCCAGGTCGGCGGTCTGCCGGTCGGGCAGGCCCTGCAGCAGCACGACGTCGGCATCCTGGAGAAGCGCGCCCTCCAGGGCGCTGCGCATGTCCATCGTCCCCGGCCCCTGACCGACGGGGATGCAGGTGATACCGGGCTGGTCGGGCATCCAGGAGTCCTCCAGCGCCACCAGGCTGAGCCCGCGCGGGACCAGGTGGTGCAGCATCCCGTAGACGGTGGAGGTCCTCCCCGAACCTGCGGGTCCGGTCACCACGATCAGGCCGGACGGCCTCTCCAACAGACCGACCAGGCGGCGGTAGGACTCCGGCAGGAAGCCCAGTTCCTCCAGATCCTGCAGGGGCCTGGAGCGGTCCACGGCCCGCAGGACGAACTTCTGCCCGAAGAGGGAGGGCACGCTGGAGATGGTCAACTGGACCACGGTCTGCCCGGTCTCGAGGGTGCAACGCCCGAGATGGGGCTCGGACAGGTCGCCCCCGGGGAAGTCCGCCATCTGTCGCAATCCGGCCAGGACCCTGGCGCGCTCCTCGGGGCCCAGTTCCACCGACCGGTGCAGCCGGCCTGCGACGCGGAAGCGCACGGACAGGCCGCTGCTCAAGGGCTCGAAGTGCAGGTCGCTGGCGCCCTCCCGCAGACCCTCCAGGATCAGGGATCGGGCCCGATCCTCCGGGTCCAGGACGGGCTCCACCTCGGGCGCCGAGCAGGCCGCAGGCTGGGTCCTGCCGTCGTAGGCGGCCTCCAAGGCGCGCATCAGTTCCGACCGGGGGGCCATGACCCGTCGGATCTGGCAGGAGGTCAGGAAGCGGACCAGATCCTCGGCCATCAGGTCCAGGGGATCCGCCATGGCCAGCGTCAGGACCTCGCCCTCCTTCTCCAGGGGGAGCAGGGCATAGTTCTCGGCGACGTCCCTGGGCACCAGGCGGACCACCTCGGGAGCGATGGGGCGGTCCGCCAGGGTCATGAAGGGAACGCGGTAGGCCTCCGCCACCAGCCGGGCCAGGGCGGACTCGCTGACCAGGCCCGCGCTGACCAGGGCCTCTTCGGCGGAAACCTCGCCGCGGGCGCGGTCCTGGATGGCGGCCAGGGCGCGCTGGTAGTCCACCAGGCCGGCCTGGTCCAGGCGACGCAACAACTCCTCGCGGTGCAATTCCGGACCTCCAGGCGCGTGCTCGTCCCGCCACTCGTCCCGTCCCTGCGCAGTCGGGGCGGGGCCACCTCATCCCATCGGGTCCCAGCCTTCTCCGCCGGGCTCGCCTTCCCTCGCCGGGCGGGCCACGCAGCCCCCGGGCCCCGGCCGGCTCAGCGACCGATCAGGCGCATCAGGACCAGGCTGACTTCGAAGAGCAGGATCAGGGGCAGGGCCACCACCGTGGCCGACAGGGGGTCGGGCGTCGGGGTCGCCACCGCGGCCAGCAGGAAGGCCAGGAAGATGGCCATCCGGCGCTGGCGCCGCAGGGCCTCGGAGCGGACCAGACCCAGCAGCGAGGCGAAGAGCAGGACCAGGGGCAACTGGAAGACCAGGCCGCACAGGAGGATCAGGCCCACGGCGAAGCCGACGACCTTGCCGATGGTCCACATGGCCTCCACCCCGGAGGACTGGAAGCCCAGGAAGAATCGCCACATCACCGGCAGGGCCACGTACCAGGCGAAGGCCCCGCCCGCCCCGAAGAGCAGCATCGCGAAGGGCACCAATCGGAAGAGCCAGCGCCGCTCCCGGCGAGTCAGACCGGGCGAGACGAACATCACGGCGTGGTAGACCAGGATCGGCAGGGTCACGAAGAGGCCGACGACCATGGACATGTTGAGGAACGCGAAGAAGGCCTCGGTCGGTTCGGTGTAGATGAAGCGGAAGTCGTGGCCGGCCAGGCCGCGAAGAGCCTCCAGCAGTCGACTGGAGTAGAGACCGTAGACCACGCTGGTGGCGGCCGCCCAGGTGACCGCGCAGAGGATCAGACGCCGCCGCAGCTCCTCCAGGTGCCCCTCCAGCGGCATGGGACGGTCCCGGTCCAACTCCTGGTCCGGGTCGGGAAGGCCCGCCAGGCGGGCGTCCTCAGCCGACGCGACGGGTTCCGGGTCCACCTGGGGTCTCACCCTCCGGACCGGGGTCCCGGAGGGTCCTCATCCCTGGCCCCCAGGGAACTCCGGAACTCGCGGATCCCCTTCCCCAAGGTGCCGGCGGCGCGGACCACCAGGCCCGGGCCGAAGAGCAGCAGAGCGACCAGGCCGACCAGCAACCATTCCCAGGGTCCGAAACTGAACATGCCCAGACCTCCCGTGCGGGGCCCGCCTCGGCCCGGCCGCCGGATCTCAAGTGCGCCAGGGCGACACGTCCACGGGTTGAGGTTCGTCCCCGCTGTAGTCGTAGAAGCCCCGCGCACTCTTGAGGCCCAGATGGCCTTCCTGGACCATCTGCGCCAGCAGGGGGCAGGGCCGGAAGCGCGGGTCGTGGGTCCTGGTGAAAAGAGCTTCGCACATGCCCAGCACGACGTCCAGGCCCAGGCGGTCCAGATGGGCCAGCGGGCCCTCCGCCAGCCCGGCGCCGGCGACCAGGCCCCGGTCCAGGTCGGAGACCTCGCCGACCCCTTCGAAGAGCGTCCAGACCGCGTCGTTGAGATACGGCAGGACCAGGCGATTCACCAGGAAGCCGGGACAGTCCCGGACCTCCACGATCATGCGCTGCATCCTGTCCAGGCTCTTGCGGCAGGCCTGCAGGGTCGGATCCGAGGTCAGCGGGGTGCGCACCAGTTCTACCAGCTTCATCTGCTCGGAGGGGCTCTGGAAGTGGATGCCCAGGAAGCGATCCGGGCGCCCGCTGGCCAGGGCCAGTTCCGTCACCGACAGGGTGGAGGTCCCCGTCGCCAGGATGGTCCGGGCGGGGCACAGGGAATCCAGCTTCCGGAACAGCTCGCTCTTGAGCTCGAACTCCTCGCTGATGCACTCCAGGACCAGGTCCACCCCGACGGCCTCTTCCAGGTCCCGCACGGGTTCCAGGCGATCGATGATGGCGTCCCGGACCGGACGGACCATCCGACCGTTGTTCACCGCGCGGTCCACCCTCTGGCGCAGGCTCGAGACCCCACGGTCCAGGGCGCGGGCGTCCAGGTCGGTGAAGAAGACCTGGTAACCGGCCGTGGAGGCGACCTGGGCCACCAGGCTACCCAGGGCGCCCGCCCCCACCACCGCCAGGGTCCTGACCTCGGGATCGCTCGCCACGCCGGGCGTCTCCACCGCCGCTTCCATCTCTGCCGATTCGCTGCTCTGGCTCATGGGATCCGGTCCTCCTGCGCCAGGTCCACAGGTCGGGACATGGCCTCCAGGACCAGGTCCGCCATCTCCGTGGTCCGGTTCCCACCGGGCCGCAGGTCGCCCGGGCGCCGACCCGCCAGGGCCCGGCGCACGGCCCCGTCGATCTGGGAGGCTGCCGCCTCCTCGCCCAGGTACTCCAACATCATCTGGATCGCCAGGATGGCTCCCAGGGGATTGGCCGTGCCCCCCCCGGCGTATTTGGGTTCCGAGCCGTGAGCCGGCTTGAACAGGCTGACCTGCCCGGGGTTGAGGTTGGCCGAGGCCGACAGGCCCAGTCCTCCCTGGAGCTGCAGGCCCAGGGCCATCAACATGTCACCGAAGAGGTTGGTGGTCACCACGACGTCGAACCACTCCGGGTTCTTGATCATCCAGGTGACCGCCGCATCGGCGTAGACGGTGGCCGTCTTGACATCCGGGTACTCCCGGGTGACCTCTGCAAAGCAGCGCCGCCACAGATCGTGGGCGGGCACCCGGTTGGCCTTGTCGACCAGGGTCAGGTGACGCCGGGGACGCGAGCGGGCCAGGTCGAAGGCGAAGCGGATGACCCTCTCCACCCCGCGGCGCGTGTAGAGACTCTCGGCCGTGGCCACCTCCTCGGCGGTCCCCTTCCGGAAGAAACCACCCAGTCCGGCGTAGACGTCCTCGGCGATGTCGCGCACCAGGACCAGGTCCAGATCCTGGGTGGTCTTGCCCTTGAGCGGGCACAGATCCTCGGAGAAGAGCCGGATCGGCCGGACGTTGACGTACAGGTCCAGTTCCTGACGCAGACGGCCCAGGATGCCCTCTTCCAGGAATCCCCTCTCCAGGCGGGGGTCGCCCAGGGCTCCCAGCAGGAGGGCGTCCAGGTTCCGGATCTCCTCCAGGTCGGCCGTCGGCAGGAGCACGCCGGTCTCCAGGTAGTGGTCTGCGCCGAAAGGATAGGAGTACAGGCGATACTTGAAGCCATGCTGGAGGGAGGCCGCTTCCAGCACCCTCAGCGCCTGCCCCAGCACTTCGGGGCCGATCCCATCTCCCGGTATCAGGCCCAGGCGATACATGCCGTTCCTCCTTGGAGCAGAGCCAGCCTCCGACCCGGATGCCCGGACCCGGACGGTTCCCGGGGCCGGCTCTTCAAGGCGCCACCGCACCCATCAGGGGCGCCAGCTCCTCCATCAGGCGAGCCGGCTCCACGTAGCCCTGCCTGAGCACCCGATAATGACCTTCGGGACCCACCCACACCGTGGCGGGGACCATCTCGACTCCCAGGGCCTGGCCCAGAGGGCCGCCATCCAGGATGACCGGCAGGGGCCGCCCGGTCAGTCGGCCCAGGGCCTGCCTGACCTCGGCGCCCGTGGTGCTGGCGGCCACCAGCACCAGTCGGCCCTTCCAATCGGGATGACGCTGGTGCACCAGGGCCAGGTCCCCCAGCCTCTGGAGCGACGCCGCGTCCCACGGGGCCCAGAACTCCAACCAGACGGTGCGCCCCTTCAGGTCGGAGGTCCTGAAGGGCGAGCCATCCAGCCAGGTTCCCGAGACATCGGGCAGCTTCGCCCCTCCACAGGCGGCCAGGAACAGCAGGCCCAGGAGCAGGACGCCTCGGGCCCGGGGCGAGCCCGGGCGTCCGGAAACCCGCGCGACGGTCACGCGGCGAAGCAGATCTTGTTGCGGCCCTTGTGCTTGGCCTCGTACATGGCCTGGTCGGCCTTCTCGATGATCTCCTTCTTGGTCCCGGCGTCCTCGGGGAAGGCGGCCACGCCACCCGAGATCGTGATGTGGACGATGTTGGGGCCCAGCACGAACTCGAATTCCTCGACGGCCTGACGGATCTTCTCGGCCACCACGACCGCCGAGATGCGGTTCGTGTCGGGCATCGTCACGGTGAATTCGTCTCCGCCGTAGCGACAGATCGTGTCGGTCGGCCGGACCACCTGCTTGATGACACCGCCCAGTTGCTTGAGCAGGGCGTCGCCCTGGGGATGGCCGTAGTTGTCGTTGACCTTCTTGAAGAAGTCCATGTCCAGGATCATCAAGGCCACGGGCTGATTGGCATACTTGCACTTGACGATGGTCTTGCCCAGGTGTTCCTGGAAGTAGCCATGGGTGAACAGGCCCGACAACGAATCCCGCGTGGCCAGGGCCGACAACCCCTCCTGGAGCTGGGCGTTGCGGACCGCCAGGGCGACCTGGGTGGCCAGCAGGTTGTAGAAGTGCAGCTTGTCCTGGTTGTACTTCCCGGGCTGGTGGAAGGACGCGAACATGGCCCCGATGGCCCGACCCTCGAACATCAGGGGCGCGACCATCACCGACCGGAAGTCGCGGTCGCGGGGGATCACCTTCTCGTCGTTGGCCTCGGCGTTGAAGTCACCGAAGAGGGCGGGCTTGCGCTCCTTCATGACCCGACTGAGATACGAGGAGGTCACATCCGGGTTGAAGTCCGTGAAGGCCTCTCCGTGCGGAGACTCCACGCCCTTGGCGCGCAGCACGGACTCATCCAGGTTCTCCTCGTCCAGGAGGTAGACCGCCACGCTGTCCACATGGAAGAGCGTCTTGACGCTGTCGGCGACCATGGGCATGACGCTCTCCAGGGAGGTCGAGGAGCCCAATTGCTGGGACGCCTCGATGACCCGGATGAGGGCCTGGATGCGCCCCTCATGCTGGCGACGCACGCGCATGTTGTAGACCAGCAGGGCCAGGATCAGCAGGCCGCCGACCGCCCCGAGAATCACCGTCATCAAGTTATCCACGTTCCGTCCTCCGCAAGGGGTCCTCTTCCAGCCTCGGATCCGAGTCTGCCGATATCCCCGAAGCCCATTCCGTCCAGCAGAATTGCCAGCGCATTCGAGCCGGCCGAAAAAGAGTCCTTCATCGACCGAAGCCTCCTGCGCGGGCGCCCCTTCGCGCGCAGGGCCGACGGCGGTCGCCGCTCAGCCGCCGACCAGACGGAGGCGCAGGTCCCGCAAGGCCTCCAGGGCCTGGTCGGGGCTCAGTTCCTCCACTTCCAGGGCCTCCAGCTCGGCGCCCAGGTCCACCGGCCCGGCCTCCGCGAAGAGGCCCAACTGCTGGCTCCGGGCCAGGACCGGCTCGCGCTGGCGGCGGCGGCTCTCTGCCTCCATGCGCCGCAGCAGGGCCTCGGCCCTCTGCAGGACCTCCGCGGGCAGGCCGGCCAGACGCGCGACGTAGATGCCATAGCTGCGGTCGGCACCTCCGGGAACGATGCGGTGCAGGAAGACCACTTCGTCCAGGTTCTCCCGGACCGCCACCCGACAGTTGCGACAGCCGCTGAGGGAACGCTCCAACCGGGTCAGCTCGTGGAAGTGCGTGGCGAAGAGGGTGCGGGCGCGGACCTGGTCGTGCAGGTGCTCGGCGACGGCCCGGGCCAGGGCCAGGCCGTCGAAGGTGCTGGTTCCCCGCCCGATCTCGTCCAGGACCACCAGGGACCGGGGCGTCGCGTGGTTGACGATGTTGGCCGTCTCGCTCATCTCGACCATGAAGGTGGACTGGCCCAGGTGCAGGTCGTCCGAGGCCCCGACCCGGGTGAAGACGCGGTCGGTGATGCCCAGGCGGGCCCGCCGGGCCGGAACGAAGGAGCCCATCTGGGCCAGGATCGCCTGCAGGGCGACCTGCCTCAGCCACGTCGACTTGCCGCTCATGTTCGGCCCGGTGAGGATCACCAGGCGCTGCTCGGAGTCCAGGTAGCAGTCGTTGGGCACGAACTGGCCCTGCCGGGCGGCCTCCACCACGGGGTGGCGCGAACCCTCCAGATCCAGGACGTTCTCGGGGACGATCTGGGGGCGCACCCAGTCCTGGGTGACCGCCGTTTCGGCGTAGCTGGCCAGCACGTCCAGATCCGCCAGGGCCCGAGCCACCAGGCGCAGGCTGCCCGCCTGCTCGGCCACCCGGGCGCGCAGGGCCACGAACAGGTCGTACTCCAACTGGCGGATCCGGTCGTCGGCCCCCAGGACCCGGGATTCGTATTCCTTCAATTCCGGCGTGAAGAAGCGTTCGGCGTTGGCCAGGGTCTGCTTGCGGACGTAGTGTTCGGGGACGCTCTTGAGGTTGGCGCGGGTGACCTCCAGGTAGTAGCCGAAGACCTGGTTGAAGCCGACCTTCAGCGAGCGGATTCCGGAATTCTCGCGCTCGCGCTCCTCCAGGGAGGAGATCCAGGAGCGGCCCTCCGAGCGGCTGCGGCGCAACTCATCGAGCTCGGGCGAGCAGCCGTCCCGGATCAGCCCCCCTTCGCGCAGGCCCAGGGGAGGCTCGTCGGCCAGGGAATCCGCCAGCAGCCGGCACAGGTCCTGGTGGGGATCCAGGCGCTGGACGACCTGGCCCAGGACCGGCCCCGCGTTCAACCGCTGCACGAGGATCCGCAGGTCGGGCAGGGCTCGCAGGGACTGCAGCAGCGCCAGCAGGTCCCGGGCGTGGGCCGTCCCGTACACGGTCCGGGCCACCAGGCGCTCGATGTCCAGGACGCGGGCCAGGGCCTGACGGATCTCCCCACAGGTCGCGTAGTCGTCCACCAGGGCCTGCACCGCGTCGTGGCGGGCCCGGACCCCCTCCTCCTCCAGCAGGGGCCGCAGCATCCAGTCCCTCAGGCGCCGGGCTCCCATGGACGTGCAGGTGCGGTCGATCGTGCCCAGCAGGCTGCCGCGACGCTCGCGACCCAGCAGGGTCTCGGTCAACTCCAGGTTGCGCCGCGAGGTGGAGTCCAGGATCATGTGGTGGGCCTGACTGTAGCCTCGAGGAGGCTCCAGGCTGACCTCGTGCCGCAGGGCCGTGTTCTGCAGATAGCGCAGCAGGGCGGCGGCCGCCACCGTGGCTGCCGGGCGGCCGTGGAGATCCAGCCCCCGGAGGCTTCCCAGGTGGAACTCCCGGCACAGGATCTCCTCGGCCTGCCGGGGCGAGGGGTTCTCGGGCGCCCGCGCCAGGCTGCCCTCCAGGCGCCCGGCGGCTTCCTCCACCAGTTCCCCGGTCCCCGCCAGGATGACCTCGGAGGGTTGGTAGCGGGCCGCCTCCTCCACCAAACGTTCGAGCTCGGCGGGCACCTCGGTCGCCAGGAAGTCGCCGGTGCTGATGTCTGCAGCGGCCAGTCCCACCTCATCCCGGCCCGCCGCCAGGCAGACCAGGAAGTTGTGGGACTTCTCGTCGAGCATGCGGGGATCCAGGACGGTCCCGGCGGTCACCACGCGGACCACCTCGCGCCGCACCAGGCCCTTGGCCTGACGAGGATCCTCGGTCTGATCGGCCACCGCCACCCGATGCCCACGCGAGACCAGACCGCGCAGGTAGGCGTCCACGGCCTGCATGGGCACCCCGGCCATGGCCAGGCGCCGCCCCCCACCGGCCTCCTTGGAGGTCAACACGATCTCCTGCTCGCGAGCGAAGGTCTCGGCGTCCTCTCCGTAGGCTTCGTAGAAGTCCCCGCACTGCATCAGCAGCAGGCAACCCGGATGGGACTGCTTCAGCTCGTAGTACTGCTGGAAGAGGGGGGTCAGGCTCTCACGCGACTCGATCATGGGCCCGACCGCTTCGACCCGCACCGGCCGGCCTCCCCCCGAAGGACCGTTCGCGCGGGAAGGCGGCCACCAGGGCAGCAGGAACCGCCGGCGGAGCAGGGAAACCCGGCCCCGCTCGTGCGCGGGTGGGACCGGCGGACGAGTCCGGCCAGGCCCATGTCCTGCCGCCACCACCAGAACCGGCTGGACCGCGCAGGGTCCCACCTCGACGCCCACCTTGACGCCCACCTTGACGGGATCTGGCGCGGTCCGGAAGGAAATGTCGGGAGGGATCTGGTATCAGGCGAGAACCTGGTGGTGCCGAGACGCTCGCGCTCCTCCGGGGAGGGATCCTCGGATCCGCGGTTCGCAGCCATGGGCTGCCCTCGCACGGTGCGCCGTTCGAGACCAACATCGGCCCGCAGGGCTCTGCAAAACAAGGAGCGTGAACCCCATGCAGGAACTCGACCGCCAGCTCGGCCCCCTCTGGGAGGACGACGAGGAGTTGGAAGACGAGGAGGAGTTGGACGAGGAAGAGGACTGGGACGACGAGGACGAGGACGACGAGGACGAGTGGGACGAGGAAGACGACGAAGAGTGGGATGAGGACGACGAGGACGAAGACGACGAGGACGACGAAGAGTGGGACGACGACCTCGACGGCGACGACTGGGAGGAGGAGGAGGACGAGGACGACGAGGACTGAAAGCCGGGCGCGGCCCGTTTCCTCCTGACTCCATCCTTCAAGCACAGGGCCCGGCCGCCGCGAGGCGCCCGGGCCCTGTGCGTTTCCTGCCGACGGTGAGGTCAGCCCCAGATTTCAGGGGCCCGCCGCAGGACGTAGCCGTTGGGGGTGGCCACCTTGGCCAGGTGCAGTGACTGCAACAGGGCCTGGGTGTCCTGGCCCTTGGCGCCGGGGTCGGTCCCCTGGGAGACCAGCATCCCTTCGCCGACGGCCCTCTTCATGTGGTAGCGGATGTCGTCGATCTCGCGCTCGGTGATGTCGTCCAGGAACCTGGACTTCAGGGCGCCGTCCTTGTCGAAGGCCAGGGTGAGACCGCCGGTGATCTGCCCCTTGGAGCCCTCCAACGAGCCGAACTCGGCCCCCTCGATCGGGAACGTCTGGTCGAACTTGTAGAGCAGGACCGTGTCGCCCGACTCGGTCTGGCGCTTGTCGAGGAACTCGTAGGGCCGCTCGGGCAGGCCCAGCTTCTTGCGGTTCGCCTTCAGGAAGGACTCGGCCGACTTCTTGTCCTCCACCGGGGCGGTCAGCTTGAAGTCGGGCAGTTCCGCCCGCTGCTGGTCATACTCGGCGATGTCCTCGGGCCGCAGGATACCCCGATGCAGGAAGACGGCCTCCAGGATGGGGCGGAACTTGCCGCCGAAGTCCACCTCGTCGGCCGTCAGGAAGGACTGGGCCATCTCCCGGAAGGAGGGCTCGCCGACGGGGCCCATCTCGATGGCCCGGAAGAACAGGGAACCCGTGATGTCCCGGGCGGTCTTCAGCGACCGGGCAAAGTCGCGATCGCTGCCGGAGATGGCCGTATGGGTCTCGGTCAGGATGTCGTAGAAGGCCCCGACGAAGAGGTTCGAGTAGGAGTGGGACTCCTGGGCCAGACGATCGTCGCCCTGACGGTCGACGTAGGGCAGGAAGCTCTGGTCCGCATAGCGGAAGTTGTTCAGGGCGCTGCGCAGGGCATCCTTGCTCTCACCCTGCATGTGACCGATCGCCTGGCCCAGACCCTCGGCCGCCCGGGAGACGGCGCTGGGTCGGGTCATGTCACCCTGGGTCTCGGCGTGCACCGCCTCGATGACGGCGTCATCCTGCAGGGCGGTCAGCATGGCCACGATGTCGCCGGCCGCCTCGTGGAAGCCGCCGCCGTGGATCGACATCGAACTGATGTACTCGTGGCGGATGGCGTCCAGCACGGCGTGCCCCATCTCGTGGGCCACCACGTCGGCGGACTGCCCGGTCCGGACCACCTCGTTGGTGACCGGATCGGTGAAGTGGAAGAAGTTCACCGAACCCGACTGGGCGCTGTAGAAGGCGTTGGGAACGTCCGGGGCCAGGTGCGGATGGATCAGCAACTGGTCGCGGTCCAGTTCCTTGGAGAAGCCCCAGGGAAGCTCACGGCCCAGGTAGCGCTCGGCCATCTTCAGGGTGCGGTCCGCGATGACGAAGCTCTGCGTGGCGTCGAAGCGGGGATCCTCGACGTCGAAGACCAGGTTTCCCTTGGCGTCCGGCCTGGCGGCGGGGAAATCAGGGGATTCCGACACCCGGAAGCGCGCGTTGGCCGGGCCGGCCTGAAGTTCGCTGGCCGGGTACTCCACCGTGCCGGCGGGCAGCATGCCCGGATCCTGGGGCAGGTAGGAGACCTTCACGGTCTGGGGCTTCTTCTCCGCGGCCGGAGCCTTGGACTTCTCGAACTGGTCCTGGGGCTCGTCGGCCCTGGGAGCGCGAGTGGATCCCGAGCGACCTTTGCGGGCGGACTTGGGGGCCTCCTGCGGGGGAGTTGAACCTATCGGGCGCGGGAAATCTGATTTCACCGGTCCTCTCCTTTCGGTCGCTGGGACTGCCTTGAGGATACCGGATCGCGCCCCCCGTTTTGTGAACTCCCCGTAAACACGATCCTTCGCCGGCAATTCCACGGGCCCGGCGAATCGCCTGCCGGACGGGCCGGCCGACACCCCGGAGCAGGTATCCGGCGCTGGGTGGCCAGCCCCCGGAAAGGTGGCGGCCCACCCCCTCCGGCGGAAGCCGGTCCTGCGAGCTACCTACCGACTCGCAACGTCGGGGGGCTGGTGGGCTCTTCTCATTCTATCATCTTGTCGCCTGTCTTGTCGCCTGTCTTGTCGCCTG
>CAZQPM010000108.1:0-11681 GCA_964595195.1 uncultured Burkholderiales bacterium
CGTGAAGAGCGGGTGATACCATGAAGATCCACAGCTCCTCCTACCTCGAATCATCCCCCCTGACGCGTCCCGAGGCCCCGCGCCCCGGAGCTTGGCTGCAGGCTCCCGCGGTTCGTGCCGTGGCCCTGGACGCGGTCAGCCTCTCCCGGCCCGTCGAGCCGGAGGTCCCCCTGCAGGAGGCCGAACTGCTCCCGGCCACCCCGGTCGGGCCTCGACCCCCGGCGGCGCCAGCGGCTCCCTCACCGGGCCCTCTGGCCCTTCCCGGGGACGGGGGGCTGGGCGGTGCCCTCTTCGGGGACGGCTCGATCCCCTCGGCGGTTGCCATCCTGGAGACGCCCCCCCCGGAAGTGTCGCCAGCCACGTTGGACCTGAGCCCTGCCGATGCCCAGGCCCTGGGCGCCGTCCGCCAGAAGCTGGCCGAGCATCCGGTGCTGGCCAGGGTGGTCGAGGGTTTCATCCGGGACAAGGATCACCCGATGAACCTGGTCGGCTACCTGAAGGACCCCGAGTCCCGCCCCGTGGTTCTCGAGCACCTGGACCGCATGGCCAGCCTGTGCCCGATCCCCACCGACGGAGTCCAAGCGGTCGTGGAACAGACCTTCAACCCCGAGGTCCCGCTCCTGACCGACGCGGGTGCCGAACTCAGTCAGCGCAACGGAGTCCCCGGCCCGGAGGCCCTGCGCCAGGAACTGCTGGCCCGGGACCCCGAGCTGTATTCCCTGGGACACCCGGATACCGAGGCCGGCTGGGATCGCCTGAACTCCCACGCCCGGCAACTGCGCTCCGAAGTGCTGCCCGGCCTGACCCGGGAACTGGAGGACCTGGTCGGGGACATGCCCTCGGCGGGCGGCTTCCCCGCCGTGAACGCCAGGGCCAAGTCTGCCGCCGGGATCGCCGACAAGATCGGCCGGATGCAGATGGGCAACGACGGCAAGGCCCCCCGCCCCGACTACTGCCTGGCCGACATGCCGGACGCCGTAGGCGGCCGCATCACCGTGCGCGACCCCAAGCAGTTGCAGCAGGTGATGGACCGCCTGGAGGCGCGCTTCGGCAAGGACGCCATCTTCGAGAAGGACAACTTCTACGCCAACCCCAAGAAGCGCACCCGCCCCTACCGCTGCATCACCTACACGGTGGTCCATCAGGGAGTGCCCTGCGAGATCCAGTTGACGACCCTCAATGCCAGTCTGGCGGCCGATCTGTGGCACAACACGGGGTACAAGCCCCTGCACCCCGAGCTGAGTGACCCCGAGATCCGCTACGTGGGCACGCTGCAGTCCTCGGTCACCGCCGACGAGCACCGCATCCTGGGAACCGGGTGCAACTGACGTTGAACCAGACTGCGCACGTCTTCGTCATCGAGGTGCAGTTCCGGGACGGGCGACGGGCCCATCCGGCCTACGTGCGGGAGGGCACTGCCGACTGGAAGGCCCACTTGGACCAGGCCGTCGAGCACTTCGAAAGGGTCCACCAGGGCCAGGCCACCGTCAACGTGAACTGCGCCAGGACCCTGGCGCAGGCCGGCGTCGGGGACCCCGAGAGCATCCCGGAATGGCCGAACGTTCGCCCCTGAGCCTCGGGGGCGGGTGGTGCGCCGGACCCAGGCAGGGTCCCGCCGCCCCAGGGTGAACCTTCCACCCCGTGGGGAGATACAAGCTGGTCGTCCGGGAAGGACAGGACAAGGGCCGGGTCTTCCACCTGCGCGGGCCCGAGATCACGCTGGGCCGACCGGGTGCCGGGGGTGAGTCAACCGTAGAGTTCGGGGTGCCTTCCGTCTCCGGGGTCGACGCCGTCCTGGAGTGGCGGGGGGAGCAGGACTGCTACGAGCTGTCGAACCGCTCGTTCACCAACCCGGCCCGCATCAACGGCGAGCCGACCACGTCCGGGGCCCTGCTGCCGCACGGCTTCCGCCTGCAGTTGGGCGCCCTGGTGGCCGAGGTCCGGGACACCCGTCAGGACAAGCCTGAGACCGAGCCCTTCATGGGTTGCCTGGAACTGATGCATGGTCCCGGCTTCCCGGGAACCCGCTTCCCCCTGAACCGCAAGCGCATCGAGATCGGGAGCGGCGAGCGCTGCGACCTCCAGTTGCCCAGTCCCGAGCTGTCCTACATGCACGCCTCGATCGAGTGGTACGAGAAGCTGCCGGTGCTCCTTCCCCTCTCCAAGCGGGCGATCTTCGTGAACGGCCAGGCCATCCCCCGAGGCACCTTCCTGAAGGCCAACGACTTCATCCTGCTGGGTCAGGGGGTGGCCCTGCGCTGGCTTCCCGTCAGCGTCCTGGCCAGGGAGGAGCGCCCGCAGCCGGCCGAGCCTGGCGCTCCGGCCGAAGGGCCGGAGACGGAGGCGGCGACGGCGACGGCGACGGATGTTCCCGCCCCCGAACCCGAGCAGCAGAGGGCCGACGCCTCCGAAAGGGCGGCGTTCTTCGCCGGCCTGGCCGAGCGCCTGGGCAAGGGACAGCCCATCCGCGAGGCCGTCGAGGAAGCCGCCACAGCCTCCATTCCTGCGCTCGCCGCGGGGCTTTCCGAGGCGATCCTGGCGGGCCATGGTCTCTCGGAGAGCCTGGCCCGCTACCCGGGTCGCTTCTCCTCCTTCGAGCTGGGGATGATCGCCGCGGGGGAGGAAGCCGGGATCCTGGAAGAACAACTGCAGGCCCTGGCCCCCGCCCTGGAGGAAGCGAACCGATACCAGGGACGCGTCCGACGCGGCCTGTGGCTGACCCTGCCGGCCGTGGCGGTGGGCCTGCCCGGCATCCTCTTGTTCCCCAGGCTGGGTCAGGATCCATCGACCTACGCGTTTGGCGTCGCCGCCACCTTGACCGGAACAGCCCTGCAGGGGTTCCTGGTGTGGGCCGCGCATCGCCGGCTCGGGAACTCGACCTCGTTTCGTCGCTGGCAGGACGGCTTGGTGGACCGCTGGCCCCTCCTGGGTCCGGCCTTGCGCCTGCTGGCAGGTGCGCGCTTCCTGCAGGCCCTGGGGCCCCTGCTGGCCTCGGGCCTGCCGACGCACCAGGCGGCCCTGCTGGCGGCGGGTTGCACGGGCAGCACGGCCCACACCCTGGCGCTGATGGAGGCCGCCCGGCGCATGGAACAAGGGGATCCGGTCCTGGACTCGCTGACCCCGACGGGCCTGTTGGGGCCGGAGGTCCTGGCCGAAGTCGAGAAGGGCGAAGAGCAGGGCGACCTGCCCGAGCGCCTGGCCGACGCCTCCCGGCGGCTGCACCAGGCCTCCCAGACCGCCCTGACCCGCGCCATGCCGGCCCTGCTGGCAGGGCCGGCGCTGCTGGCGACCGTGCTGACCCTGACCAGCCTGGTCCTGGTCCTGGCCTGGCTCGGCTCCTGAGGTCCCGGCTACCCGGCCCGAACCTCTTCCTGCAGGTGCACGACCTGGACCTGGGGGAGTACGCGACGAGCCCGCTCGACGGTTCCGGCGTGACAGGTGAAGACCAGGACCTGGTGGTGTTCCGCCATCTCGCCCAGGACCTCCAGGGCCCGGTGGGCCCTCTGCCCGTCGAAGTTCACGAAGATGTCATCCATGACCAGGGGCAGAGGGTCGCGGCGGCGTGAGAAGTCCTCGATGAAACCCAGGCGCAGGGCCAGGTAGAGCTGCTCGGCCGTCCCCCGGCTGAGGGCCTCGGGCTGCCGGCTGTGCCCGGTGGAGGTCTCCACGCGCAGCGGGGAATCCTCCTCCAAGGGATGGTAGACCCGCACGAAGTGCCCGGCGGTCATCCGCTTGAAGTGTTCGGCGGCCCGCTGCAGCACGAAGGGTTGCCGCTCCCGCTCAAAGGCCTGGCGGGCCCGTCCCACCAGGCTCCGGGCCAGCGTCCGGACCGCCCAGTCGCGGGCCATCTCCCGAGCGCCGGCCCGCGAGGTCTCCAGGCCCTGGGCCAGCGCGCTGGACTCTTCGGCCCCCGCCATCTTCTCGATCTCCACCGTCAGGCGGGTGCGTTCGTCGGCCACCTGGCTCCGCTGGGCCTCCAGATCCTCCAGGAGGTGGACCAGCTCGCGCTCCTGCGACTCCAGTTCGGCCGGCGTCACGCCCATCAGGTCCCGCGGTTCGACTCCCAGGGCCTCCCGAGACCTCTCCCTCTGGCGCAACTCGCCCCGCAGCCGGTCCAGGTGCTCCCACTGCCCGGCCCGGCGGCGGAAGTCCTCGCCGTCGGTAGCGCCGCCGCGCTGCAGCAGCTCGGAAAGGCCCTGGCGGACCTGGTTGCGCTCCAACTCCAGGCGCATGGGGGCCTCCTCGGCCTCCTGCAGGTTCGTCTCCAATTCCCGGCGTCGGGCCAGGTTGGCCAGGGCCTCGTCCCGGGCTGCTGCCAGGGCCTCCACCAGGGTCACCCAGCCGGCCGCGTCACAGGGTGGCATGCCGACCTGCAGGGCCGTATCCCGCGCCTGTTCCAGCAGGTCCTGCAGCTCCCGGTCCAGGGCCCGGCGCTCCAGGCGCATCTGCTCGAGGTCGCTCAGGCCGCGCTGCAACTGCCCCACCCGAGCCAGGATGTCCAGGGCCGTTTCCGGGGACAGACCGGGGTCCAGGCCGGCGCAGGCGGCCCACTGCGTCCAGGCCTGCCGGGCCTCCTCCAAGGTCTGTCCGGCCGCATCCCGGGCCTGGCCGGCCTTCTGCCTCGTGTCACCGGCCTCGCGCAGGGCCTCCAGGACCTGCTCGTGGCGAACCTTGAGGTCCTGGACGCTTCCGGCCGAGCGCCGGGCCTGGTCGGCCTCGGCGGCCAGCCGTACCAGGAAATCCACCAGATCCGGGCCGGCCTGGGGCAGCGTCCGCCCCAGCTCGGCCAGGGGAGGCGCCAGCCGGGCCTTGGCCTGATCCAGGGCCTTGCCGGCCCGGCCCTTGCGCTCCTGGGCCACCTCGAGCCGGCGTCGGGCGTCCTGGGCTGTCTTCAGCCGACTCATGAAGTCGACCTGGGTCTCGGGGCTGCCGGAAGGCAGGCGCCGCTGGCGGCACCAGGCTTCCCAGCCGTCGCTCGCCTCCTGGGCGGCACGCCGGGCCTTCGCAGCCTGCGTCCTGGCGTCCTCGACCTTGCCCTGCGCGGTCTTCCGGTCGGCCCGGGTCTGCTCCAGGGACTCGCGGGCCGCCAGCCAGCGGGTCCGCTTCTCGAGGTCCTCGGCCAGTTCCGTCTCGGCCTTCTCCAGGTCCTGGCCGGCGGGCCGGCCCGAGGCCTGCTGCCGGGCCTTCTCCAGGGCCTCCCCGCGCTGCGCCAGATCGGCGCGAGCCGCCTCCAGGACCGCAGCCTGGTCGCGGGTCCACTGCCGCAACCGCCAGGCCAGCGCCAGGCCCAGAACCAGGCAGAGCAAGCCTGGCGCGACCTGCTGCTGCCAGAGGAGCCAGCCTGTCAGTGCCACGGCCACCAGGGCGGCGACGGCGGGCGCGCTGGCGGGCACGGTGCCGGCGGTCCGCTCCAGATCCTGGGCCCGGGTGGCCGCTGCCTGGCGGCCCTGGTCCACCTCCCGCAGGTGTTCCTGAATCTGCCGGGCCTGGCGCAGGTCCTCCCGCCGGGCGCGCGCCTCGTCCTCGGTCCTCAGGACCGGCTGGGGCAGGGCCTCCCAGGCCTTCTGGCCCCGGTCAACCCGTTGCCTGGCCTCCTCCTCGGCCTCGGCGGCCTGCTTCTCCCTCTGCTCGGAATCCCGGACCTTCCCCTGCGACTCCTGCAGTTGCCTCCCCCAACCGCGGATCTCGTCCAGGCCCGGACGCCGGACCTCGGCCCACCCCTCGGGAAGCTCGGCGCAGGCGTCGCGGTCCTCCTCCCTGGCCCGATCCACGACCTCGGACTCGTCCCTGAAGCGCCGGGCGGCCTCCTGGGCGGAAGCCAGGGCGGCGGCGTCCAGGCCTGCCAGTCGGGGATCGCCGGCCTCGACCCGAGCCAGCGCCTCCTGGCTGGCGGCGACGCGCTCGGTGCCTGCCTGCACGGCCTCCTCGGCCTGCTGCAGACGCCCGGTGGCCTGCCGCAGGTCGGCCTCGGCCTGCTGCAGCCGGCTGCGCCCCCGCTCCAACCCCTCGCGCAGCCCCACCGACAGGTCCTGCAAGCGCACCCGCTGCTCGTCCCAACCGGCCCCCAGGCTGCGCATCTCGCGCCGCAGGCTCTCCTCGGCTCCGCGCAGGCGCTCATCCAGGGCCGGCAGTCGGTGCGACCTGTCCTCCCAGCGCTCGCGGCTGCCGTGCAGCCGGGAGATCGGCTCGGCCGCGGCCAGGATCCGGGGATCCACCGGGCAGTCCTCCAGGCGTTGCCGCAGCGTCTCCAGGATCCTCCGGCTGTCGACCAGTTCCCGCTCAAGCTGGGCCAGCCGTTGCTCGAAGGCCTCCAGACGGCTCAAGCCCTCGCTGGGAAAGGCCTGGATCGCCGGGAGTTCGGAGATCCGGGCCTGCAGGTCGAGGATCTCGTGATGCAGCGGCAGGGCTCGGATCCGGGCCTGCAACTGATCCCGGGTGGTCCTGTGGTCTTCCTCCTGCAGGGCCATTTCGGCCAGGCGCGACTCCAACTCCGCGACGCGGCCTACCGCGCGCTCGTAGTCCTCCGGGAGGAGGCGCAGTTCGGCCAGGCGCTTCTCGGACTTGTCGATTTCGCGCAGCAACTCGTTCAGGCGAGCCTTGGCGTTGCCGCCCCCCTTGTACAGCTTCTGGGCCTCCTCCAACAGGGCCTTCTCGACGGACGCGACCCGGATCCCCCCGGATCCGGCGCCGTAGAGGGCCTGGCGCACCTCCCCCTCCTGCAGGGTGTCCAGATCCTGGAGCTCCCACAGGCTGAAGGCGAAGACCTTGCGGAAGACGTCCGGTCCCACGGGACCCAGCAGGGATTCCAGGACATCCTGCGAGCCGACCAGCCGGCCATCCTGGAAGACCTGCACCGGGCCTCCCTTGGGGCCTGCGGTGCGGGAGATCCGGTACAGGGCGCCATCCCGGGTCCGCAGCTCGAGAGAGCCCTGGACGCCCCCTCCGCACCACGGCTCGTAGCGGTTCTCCCCGCTGCGGACCGAGGCGAACCCGAACAGGATCGAGCGGACGAAGGCCAAGAGGGTGCTCTTGCCGGCCTCGTTCGGACCGTAGAGCACCGTCATTCCGCCGCAGAAGGGCTCGGGACGGAAGTCGTGGAAGCGACCGAAACGGTCGACGTGCAGGGTCTCGATCCGCATGTTCAGTCCTCCTCCAGGCTCTCGGCCGCCAGGACCATCGCTTCGTCCAGACACTCCGCCAGCCAGGCTCCGGTCGGTTCGGGCAGGACCCGGCGGGCGATCGACCGGTCCCAGAGGTCGGCCAGGACGGCCCTGGCCTGATCGTCGGTGAACCCGGCGCGCTGGCGCAGGACCTCGCCGACCAAGCCCGGGTCCTCGAGCCTGACCTCCAGGTCCAGGGCCGGACGGACCGCCACCTCCAGACGCTCGACCCAGACCAGGTCCAGGCCCATCCCATGACGTTCCCGGAGGAACTCGGCTAGGTCCTCGCCCGCTCGCAGCAGCTCGCGGCACAGGCCGGTGCGTCCCACCAGGCGCAGGCGGACCAGCACGGGCCTACCCTCCCCCTCGGCGCGCAGTCGCTCGCAGACGGCGTTGGCCCGGTCGCGAACCTCGTCCATCGCTTCCGCCCCGCCGACGTCCACCTCGGCCGCGGCCCACCGCAGGTCCGCCAGTTCCACGAAATCCAGGGTCTGGATCGCGCCCTGGTGGGCCCCGACCAGGTAACATCCGCGGGGGCCGCTCTCACGCACGTGCCGCCCCTGCAGGCAGCCCGGATAGACCACCGTGGGGTTCCTCTCCAGCAGGACCCCAGGCAGGTGGATGTGCCCCAGGGCCCAGTAGTCCAGGTCGGCCGCGGCCAGTTCAGCCAGGGTGCGCGGGGCGTAGGATTCGTGTTCTCCGTGGGCGCCGACGGTGCAGTGCAGCAGGCCGATCTGCAGGGGTTCATCGCCGCAACGCTGGAAGCCCGATCCGAAGGCCTGGGGCAGGTTCTTCCTGGGATAGCTGATCCCGTGGATGCGGGCCAGGGGTCGACCATCCCGGCGGTATACGGCGCTGGACACCCCGTCCCCGGGGAAGAGGGTGACCTGGTCGGGGAAGCGCAGGGTGGCCAGGCGGCCGTCCAGGGGGTCGTGGTTGCCGTGCACCACGTAGGCGTGGATCCCTCGCCGGGCCAGACGCTGCAGGCCATCCTGGAAGACCAGTTGGGCCTGCAGGCGACGCTCGGCCCCATCGTAGACGTCGCCGGCCACCAGGACGAAGTCCACCTGCTCCCGCTCGGCCAGGTCCAGGAGGTTCCGCCAGGCCTGCCGCGCAGCCTTGCGGCAGCGCTCGGCCAGCCAGGGTTCCAGCTTCTGCAGGCCCTGGAAGGGGCTGTCCAGGTGCAGGTCCGCGCAGTGCAGGAACTTCAGGTCCATCTGGAGGTCACCTCGCCGGGGGGGAAGTCCTGCCCAGTCTACACGACGCCCCTGACGCAGGACGTCAGGACCTGGGCCCCTCAGGGCGGGTGATCCGCGCAGCCGGTGCCGGGGCGACGGAATCGAGAGACTCCTGACCCGGGGGCACAAGGAACTCTCCGCGCCAAGAAGAACTACTGCGTCAAGAACAGGTCGGGCCTGCGCCCGGCCCTACCGGCCCCTGTAGGAGGCACCATCCAGTTGTTCGGGAGACTCCCGGCCCAGGCCCGTCCCAGGGGAGGGGCTTGGAGGAAGACATCCAGGGCCCGGCCCGGCGGCTTCAGCCAGGTCGAGCTGGCCGTTGCCGTCGTCGTCCTGGCGGTCGGCATCCTGGGCGTCGTCGCCTCGTTCACCTTCGGCCTGCAGTCCACACGCTTCAGCGGCCAGATGAGCCGGGCCCTGGCCTGGAACCGCCAGTTGATCGAGATGATCCGCGTGCGGAACCTGGCCTTCACCCCCGACATCCCCCCATCGACCTCGGGTCTGAACGACGGCCCCGCCCCCTCGACGGGCACCGACGAGGCCCGGTTCCGCAACCTCAGGGACCTCAACGACGCCCCCTTCCTCAACGACCTGCCCCTGGGAACGGGGTTCAAGCGCCGCATCCAGATCCGGCGCCTGGGCAGCACGTCGGCCGCCGACAAGTACCGCCAGCGGATCGCCGAGATCACCGTGACCGTCTACTGGATGGACAACGGCCGCCTGCGCGAGGTGACCATGAAGGCCCTGCACCGCCAACCATGAAGCGCTCACGCCCCCCCGCCCTGACCCTGGCGGAAACCCTGGTGTCCTGCGCCATCATGGCCCTGCTGGGGCTGATCCTGCTGCAGATCTACCTGGTCTCCCAGCAGGCCTACAGCCGGGGCTCGGGGCAGATCGCCCTGCAGCAGCGGGCGCGCACCCTCATGGAGGTGATCACGCCCCTGATCCAGTCGGCCGTCCCACCCCACGAGGGAAGCCGCGCCCTTTTCTCGGCCAACTCGGCCTCGCTGGCCTTCTACGTGCCGGACAAGGACTTCCTGCCCCGCTCCCCCAAATACATCCTGGTGGGGATCTACCACAACGACCTGGACCGGACGGTCCGCCTGGAGAACAGCGTGACCTCGGCGACCGACCAGGATGTGATGTTCCGCAGCCGGGAACTGGCCCGGGAGATCTACGACGTGCGCTTCGGACTGCCGACCGAGAACACCGTGAGAATCGGCGTCGACCTGCGCGAAAAGGTCCGAGCGGCCGGTGGGCGCGTGGACGAACAGACCTTCCAGATGGATGGCCTGATCCAGGTCCCCTACTACTCGAAGAACTGAAGGGAGCGGAAGGTGAGACCAAGACCCCGACGACGCGGCTCGATCCTGCTGCTATCGATCTTCTTCCTGTTCCTGCTCTTCTTCCTGGCCATGGCCCTGCTGCAGTTGCTTCCGGTGGAGCTGAACGCGGCCCGCTGGGCGCGGATGAACCAGGAGGCCTCCTACGCCGCCGACGCCGGCATCACCGACACGATGACCTGGTTGGAGGACGTCCTGGCCGGCAACCAGGGCAGCCTGAACGACCTGACCAAGAGCATCGAGCGGGACGGCACCTTCGGAGACTGGGCCTGGTCGGTCAAGGTCGAGCCCGACGCGGAGACCCGGAACTCCAACCCGGTCCATGTCTTCCGCCTGACCGCCGTGGCCACGCTGGATGACAGGCCCTATCGGAAGGTCGTCGTGGACGTGGGCCAGGACAGTTTCGCGAAGTATCTCTCCTTCATCGGCTCGTCGAACAACGACATGCGCTGGACCCTGACCAGGAACAGCCGCATGGAAGGCCCGATGCACGTGAACGGGATCGCGTCCATCGCCTACGCGTCGAACTGGTTCAGTGTCGGTGCCCCCAACTTCAGCAGCACCTACACGGCGTCCGGCTTCTATACCCCGCCGGGGAAGCCGGCGGGCTTCGGGGACGGGGTGCGCTACAAGACCGTCGGGGGTCTGGACAACGATGACAAGCCCTACAACGAGCAGGGTGTCCCGATCCCGGACAGGTACGAACGGATTCTCACGGGAGGACGCGAGGCCCTCAAGACGGGGGTCCGTGAGAAGGAGATGCCGGAGAACAACCGCAACCTGGCCCAGGAGGCCTGGGGCAGCCAGGTCTCTCCCGGCGAACAGGGGGTCCACATCAATACCGCCCTGGGAAGCGGTGACCAGCGAGGGATCTTCATCCAGGGAGACGTCGAGCGGATGGACCTTTCGGTGGTCGGCGGCAACTCCGTCATGACGGTGACCCAGGGAACCGACGGCGCAGAACAGCGCACGGTGGTGACCGTCCTCTCCGATCAGGGGATGACCCTCCCGGCGGGGGCGATGGTCAACGGGGTCGTGCAGAGTGCGGGCCAGCACATCGATGTCAGGAATACGGTGATCCAGAAACCGGACGGTCCGGGGGGCGTGAAGGTCTTCTCGGTGGCCCCGGGGCTGACCAACGGCCTGGTCTACTGCTCCGGGACGATCAAGGGCCTGCAAGGCGAGAACAAGGGCCGCCGCACGATCGCCGTGGATGTCGAGAACGGCCAG
The DNA here is from genome assembly GCA_964595195.1 of uncultured Burkholderiales bacterium. Lineage (GTDB taxonomy): Bacteria > Vulcanimicrobiota > Xenobia > Xenobiales > Xenobiaceae > CAZQPM01. Next base: position 10,972 of record CAZQPM010000108.1, read on the forward strand.
GACATCGTGATCTCGGGCGACCTGACCCGCAACGACACGGTCATCGGCGAGAAGCCTGCCGGCGCAGCCGACACCCTGGGCCTGATCGGCAACAACGTCCGCATCGGCAGAACGGCCCGGCGCGACCTGAACAACCCGCTGTACCTCTACTGCTCGGTCTTCGCGGGCCGCAAGAAGGCCGACGGGACCTACGAGGGGACCTTCAAGGTCGATGACCTCGACGAGTCGCAGTTGGGCGTCGGCCTGTTCACCATGTTCGGCAGCCTGGTCCGGGCCCAGGACAGCGGCTTCCTGATGGTCTGGACCGATCCCAGCACGGGAGCCATCCAGGACAACGCCGGTTTCCTCTCGCAACTGAGATACGATCCCAGCACGGCGACCAACCCGCCCCCCTACTTCCCCACCGTCCCGATCCTCAAGGTGCTTTCCTGGAGGGAAGAGCCCTACCGCTGAGCCGTTCGGTCCGGACCGGCTAGCAGCAATGCCGTCAACTTAGCCCACGGAAGCAAGGAAAAAGCCTCTTCTGACGAACTGGTGTTTGGCCCACATCCAGCGTCAGGAGGCTTTCTTTCATGTCGTTCGACGTTCTCACGCGTTCTCTTGCCCAGGCTGAGGAGTCTCTCCAGGATCTCCTCTTGAGTAACGCTCGACTGACTGTTGACGCCCACGCTGGCTGGCCGCCTGAGGGCGGATTATGACCAGGATCGGAG
>CAZQPM010000109.1:0-11637 GCA_964595195.1 uncultured Burkholderiales bacterium
GGAGCTTGGGAGGCGGGCAGCCAGGCTCGCCCGCCTCCCCGGCTACCCGATACCCCCCCGGTCGGGTCCCCGGAGTCGCGGCGGCCACCTCGATTCGACGCCATTCCAGGAAGGGGCGGCGCATCGACGGCGAAGCACCCCGCGTGACGACATCCGGCTTTCAGCAGCAGGGGGACCTCTTCGGCTTCGGTGGGGAGGACCCGGCCGACGCGGCCCTGCCCGCCAGCGAGGATGATCTCTCGGGGCCCCTGCCGGCCCGGATGCGCCCCCGGACCCTGGAGGAGTATGTCGGGCAGCAGCACCTCCTGGGGCCCGGCCGGGTCCTGCGGCGCCTGGTCGAGTCGGATCGCCTTCCCTCGATGATCCTGTGGGGACCTCCGGGGACCGGGAAGACCAGCCTGGCGCGCCTCCTGGCGCACCTGACTCGGGGCCATTTCGTCGCGCTGTCGGCCGTCACGGCCGGCGTCGCCGAGGTTCGCAAGGTGGTGGGGGAGGCCCGCGATCGTCAGCGTCTGCTGCGCAAGCGGACGATCCTCTTCCTCGATGAGATCCACCGCTTCAACAAGGCCCAGCAGGACGTGATCCTGCCCCACGTCGAGGAGGGCACGATCACCCTGGTCGGAGCCACGACCGAGAATCCCTCCTTCCAGGTGGTGGCGCCCCTGCTGTCCCGTTGTCGGGTCTTCACCCTCAAGGCCCTGCAGGCGGACCAGCTCGTCGGTCTGTTGCGGCGCGCCCTGGAGGATCCCGTCCGAGGCCTGGGGGGACGGGGCATCGACATGGAGGATCCGACCCTCCTGGCGCTGGCCGAGGCCTGTAGCGGCGATGCCCGGATGGCCCTGAACGCCTTGGAGGAGGCGGCCAACTCGGTGACGGCCGACGCGGAGGGCCGGCGGGTGATCTCCGGGGAACGCCTGGCCGAGGCCCTGGGGCGGCCCAACCTGCGCCACGACCGGGCTGGCGAATCCCACTTCGACATCGCCTCGGCCCTGATCAAGTCGATCCGCGGTACGGATCCGGACGCCGCCCTGTACTGGCTGGCCCGACTCCTGGAGGCGGGCGAGGACCCGCTCTTCGTGGCGCGTCGTCTGGTGATCCTGGCGGCCGAGGACGTGGGGCTGGCCGACCCGCATGCCCTGCAGGTGGCCGTGGCGGCCCAGCAGGCGGCGCACTTCGTGGGGATGCCCGAGGGCTTCTACCCCCTGGCCGAGGCGACGCTGTATCTGGCCCTGGCTCCCAAGTCGAACAGCGTGGGGACTTCCTACATGAAGGCGGTCCAGGCGGTCCGGCTGGCACCCGGCGAACCGGTGCCCCTGCACCTGCGCAATGCGCCGACCCGACTGATGCAGGACCTGGGCTACGGGAAGGGCTACCAGTACGCCCACGACCACCCGAACCATTATGTCGGGCAGGTCCACCTGCCCGAAAGGCTGGCCGGGCAACGCTACTACGAGCCCGGGAACCTCGGCTACGAGAAGCGCCTGGCGTCCTGGCTGGCCCACCTCAGGGGAGAGGCCGAGGAGACATCGAGTCCCTGAGGACAACCCAGCCATCCCCGATCGGCTCGCGGGCGGGGGCGGGGGCCTGCCGGGATGCTGATCCTAGGGGGCCTGCCGATCGATGAGACCCCTCCACGAGCCATACCGCGGATAGTCCTCTGGGATCCCGGCCCCGGTGTGGTTGGCCTTCTTGCAGTAGACGGTGAAGGCGTCGGGGTTGGAGTTGGTCTGGTAGCCGTCCAGATAGGTCGCCGCCCTGGCGGAGGGACACGTCGGGATGCTGGCCAGGTAGTGGCGCACCTTCAATTCCGAGAGGTCGGCCGGATAGTGCCCCGAGTTGTCCATCGCGTGCAGGCGGGCCGCCGTCGCCAGGGCCATCAGGTTGGCCCGGCACGATGCCAGATTCTCCTGGGCACCCTGGCCGTAGCGCAGGACGGTATCGGGATGGTAGGCGTAGACCCACAGGGCCCGACCCGGTTCGAAGGCCCCGGAGGGATCTCCCAGGTCGAGGACCCGGTAGCCCTGGGCGTCCAGGGTATAGGCCGTCGCCAGGATCAGTGTCTGCGGGTCGGCGTCGGCCAGGGCCCGCCCCAGGCAGTCGGGCAGGGCTACGGGCAGTCCGATGTCCCGGGGAGCCTGCACCTGCACCCGGGCAAAGGGTTGGCGCAGGCCATGGGGGAAGCCCACCAGGTTCCAGCCCGGAACCAGGCTGACTTCCGGGGCGGTGTGCTCGGCGTGGTCGGGCAGCCCCCGATAGTGGAGCCGGTCGGCCTGCCGCGCCAGGACCCACAGGCCCCGGCCGATCCCCTCGCGCCCGGCCAGGGCGGTCGGGTTGCGCAGGTCCAGGGGGTGGTAGGTCCCGGTGGCGGGGTCCCAGGAGAACCCGTATTCCAGGACTGTCGCGCCGGGATCCAGGGCCGTCACCCGGGCCAGCGGCAGGCAGACCAGGTTCCACCCGTCCTGCAGTTCCAGATACCCCTCCACCTGTTCCTCGGGGTCCGAGACCGCCTCGGACGCCGCGGCCTCGGCCGGCCGCACCCCCGGGGCCGGATCCAGGCGGGCCAGCCACTCCTCTACGTCCGGCGGGCCTGGCGGGCCTCCCGACGCCGTGCCGGCCACCGCGGCCAGCGGGGCGGCGCCACTGGCCTCCAGGGCTGCCCCTCCACCACAGCCACAGACCAGCCAGGCCGTCGCCAGCAGCGCCAGCCCCAGAAGGCTCCAGGCCGGACGGTTCGGGCGCCATCGGGTGCAGTGGGAGGTGGAGGTTCGCAAGGTTCGTTCGGGTTCCTTGGACGATCCGGCTCGGGCGGAAGGGGTCGGGTCGCCCGGATCGATGGTTCGGAGGTTGTCGTGGCCTGGGGTTTCGCCGCCGGCCTGCCGGTTCCCCCCCTGGTCGCCTGGGATCGCCGCGCACCGGGGGGGCTTCCCGCCCCTCGGCCCGTCTCCAGGCCTTGACGGGGCAGGAGGACGGGGAGAAACTGGGAATCCGATGAGGCCCCTGCGTCCATGAAGAAGCGTGTCGTCCTGTTCCTGTTCCTTCTCGTGGTGCTGGCCCTGGTGGGCTGGCGTCTCTGGGAGCGCCTGGGCCAGCAGGCCGGGGGCCGGGGACGCAGCCGGTCGGCGCCGGTCGTGGCCGTGGTCGCGGTGATCCGCAGGGACCTGGAGGAGACCTACCAGTCGGTGGGTACGGTGGAGTCTCCCCAACGGGTCGAACTGTCCCCCAAGGTCTCCGGGCGGATCGAGGAGCTCGAGCTCCACCCCGGCGATCGGGTCCGCCAGGGGCAGGTCCTGGTGCGCCTGGACCGGGGTGAGTTGCAGGAGGCCGTGGACGAGCGTCGGGCCCAGGTGGCCGAGGCCCAGGCGCGCCTGGCCCAGGCTCGCCTGGCCCAGGCTCCGGCGGACGCCTCGGTGGCCAGCGCCCTGCGCCAGCAGGAGGCGGCGGTGGCCACGGCCCAGGCCGACCTGGTGCAGGCTCGGCAGACGTCCCAGGCCGCCATCGGCGCGGCCGCTGCCGCGGAGGACAACGCCCGGGCCCAGGCGGCCAACGCGCAGGTTCGCCTGGAGCGTGTCGAGGAGTTGTATCGCCAGGCCTTCACCGCCGCCCAGGACGTGGACGACGCGCGCACCCAGGCGGCGGTGGCCGAGGGGCAGCTTCGGGCCGCCCAGGAGGGGCTGCGCAGCGCCCGGGCCCGGGCCCGGGCCGAGGTGGCTGCCGCCGAGGCCCGCCTGCAACAGGCCCGGGCCGCCTTGGACCACGCCCGAGCCAGCACGGCCGAGAAGTCGGCCTACGTGCAGAACCTCCAGGCGCTCCAGGCCGTGGTCGAGGCCGCTCAGGCCAGCCTGGAGTCGGCCCGCTCACGCCTGGCCGACACGGAACTGCTCTCACCCCTGGATGGCTACGTGACGGACCGCTATCAGGACCCCGGGTCGCTGGCGCAACCGGACAAGACCGTGCTGACCCTGCAGACCACCCGGGAACTCTGGGTGCAGGTCCCCGTGCCTGCAGAGATTCGGGATAAGCTGGACCCGGCCGCCGCGGCGAGGGTGGAGATCCAGCCGGGGACCCCGGTCCAGGCCCGGATCCTGCGCATCAACGCGGCGGCGGACCCCGAGAGCCGCCAGTTCCAGGTGCGGGTGCTGCTGCCCGACTCGATCGCGGCCCGGCCCGGCATGTTTGCCCGGGTGACGCTGAGGGTGGCCCGAGCCCCCGGGGCCCTGGCCGTGCCTCGCTCGGCCCTGCGGACCACGCCGGACGGACCCGTGGTGGTCCTCGTCCGGGCGGACCACAAGGTGCACCTGCAGCCTGTTACGCCGGGCCTGACCACCCCCAGCTACGTGCAGATCCTGGAAGGCCTCGAGGAGGGGCAGCAGGTGGTCACGATGGGGGCCAGCACGCTGGAGGAGGGACAGGAGGTGCGTACGGACAGCGCCGGGTCCCGGCGCTCGTGAGCCTGGCCCGCCTCTCCGTCGCCAAGCCGGTCACGGTGGTCATGCGCATCCTGTCCCTGGTGCTTCTGGGGGCCATCTGCCTGACCCGCCTTCCCGTGGACCTCCTGCCCCGGGTCAGCCTGCCGACGGTTGCCGTCAACGTCACCTGGCCCAACGTGGCTCCGGCCGAGATCGAGGTCCAGGTCACCCGCCCCATCGAGCAGGCCGTCTCCTCGGTCTCGAACCTCTACGAGGTCAGTTCCTCCACCAGCGAGGGACGGGCCACCATCCGCGTCCAGTTCTCCTGGGGGACCGACGTCGCCGAGGCGGCCGTGGAGGTCCTGCAGCAGGTTGAACGGGCCCGGCGGAGCTTCCCGAACGACCCCACCCTGCAGCCACCCGTGGTCGTCCGCTACGACCCCTCGCAGATGCCCATCCTGATGTTGGGCGTCTCGGGGGACGCCGATCCGGTGGCCCTGCGAACCCTGCTGGAGAACCAGATCACCCCGCTTCTGGAATCCGCCGACGGGGTGGCCTCGGCCACGGTTTCCGGGGGCGAGGAACGGGCCATCCTGGTGAATCTGGATCCGGTGCGTCTGCGCGCCCACGGATTGTCCCTGGATCAGATCCTGACCCGCCTGGCCCGGGAGAACCAGAATCTGCCCGCGGGGATCGCCCGCCAGGGGGACACCGAGTACACCCTGCGCAGCGTGGGCTGGCTGACCAGTCCCGAGGAGTTGCTGCGCCTGCCCGTGGGGCGCTTCCAAGACCGTCTGGTGCTGTTGAAGGACGTCGCCGAGGTCCGCGACTCGCACCCCGAGACCCGGATCTGGACCCGCCTGGATTCGCAGCCGGCCGTGGCCGTCACCCTGAACAAGCAGAGCGACGCGAATACCGTCAGCACCGTGCGCAGCGTGATGGACCGCGTCGCGCAGGCCAGCCGCCTCTTCCCCCACGTGCGTTTCCAGGTGGTCTACGACCAGTCGACCTTCATCGAGGACTCTTTGGAGGGCCTGTACCACCACGCCCTGATGGGGGCCGCCCTGGCGGTGCTGATCCTGCTGTTCTTCCTGCGGAACGTGCAGAGCACGCTGGTGGTGGCCCTGTCGATCCCGATCTCGATCGTCTCGACCTTCACCCTGTTGGACCTGTGCGGGTTCACCCTGAACACCATGTCCCTGGGAGGTCTGGCCCTGGCCACGGGTCTGATCGTCGACGATGCGGTGGTCGTCCTGGAGAACATCTTCCGTCACATCGAACGCGATGGCGCCCGCCCCGTCGACGCCGCGGTCTCGGGTACCGACGAGATCATGTCGGCAGTGGTTTCCTCGACCCTGACCGTGATGATCGTCTTTCTTCCCATGGTCCTGGTCGAGGGCCGGGCCGGGCAGATGTTCTTCCAGTTCGCCCTGGTGGTGGTCTTCTCGCTGTCGGTGTCGCTACTGGACGCCACCACCGTGGTGCCCATGCTGGCCTCGCACATGTCGACCCCCACCGACCGACCGGGCGACTCCTGGCTGGAACGGCGCTTCGCTTCCTGGACGCGCACGCTGACGGGGTGGGAGGACAGCTACCGCCGGGCCCTGGGCTGGGCCCTGGACCACCGTCTGGCCACCCTGGCCCTGGCCGCGGGAGTCACCCTGGCCAGCTTCCTGTTGACGCCGCTGGTGGGCACCGAGTTGATGCCTCCCACGGACAGCGGGGACTTCACCGTGAACGTCAGGCTTCCGGTGGGCACGGCCCTGGACATCACCCAGCAGACGATGCTGCGGGTCGAGGAGATCCTGCTGGCCAACCCCGACGTCGAGACGGCCCTGGTGGCCGTGGGAACCAACCTGGGGTTGCGGGGTACCGGCACCAGTTCCACGTCGTTCCTGGGATCGGCCACCGTCAAGCTCAAGGCCGACCGCCAGCGCACAACCCTTGAGAACATCGCGATCCTGCGGCGCCAACTGGCCACCCTGCCCGGCGTGCGGCCCCAGCTCCAACCCTTCGACATGGTCAGCCGCCAGATCACCGGGCGGACCCAGGACATGGAGCTGTGCCTCTTCGGACAGGATCTGGACGTCCTGTGGGAACAGGCGGCGAGGGTGATGCGGCAGATCGAGGGCGTCCCGGGCCTGACCAACCTGGATACCAACTGGCAGGAGGCCAGCCCCGAGATCCAGTTCACCGTCGACCGCGAGAAGTTGATGCAGTTGGGCCTGGGCTTCCAGGAGGTGGCCGACACCCTGGGCACGGCCACCAAGGGCCGGGAGGCCTCCTACTTCCAGGAGGGCGGCTTCCAGTATCCCATCCTGGTCCAGTTCCCCGAGAAGGATCGTCGCACCCTGCCCCGCCTCCTGGAACTGCCGATCAAGGTTCCCGGAGAGGGGGGAAACTACGTGACGCTGGGGCAGGTCGCCAGCGCCCGGACCGACCTGGGGCCCAACCAGATCACCCGCCTGAATCGGCAGCGTTACATCGCCATCACCGGGGCCGCCGAGGGGCGGCCGGCGGGAGACATCCGCGCCGACGTCGACGCGGCGTTGCAGGGCATGCAACTGCCGGAGGGCTACTACCTGGATTGGGCCTCCAGCATCAAGCAGCAGGCTGAGGAGTTCGCCGGGATGAGCCTGGCCATCTACCTGGCCCTGGCCCTGATCTACATGTTGCTGGCCTCCCAGTTCGAGTCCCTGGTCCACCCCTTGACCGTGCTGACCTCGGTCCCGCTGGCAGCTTCCGGGGTCATCGTGGCCCTCTTCCTGAGCGGGCGCACCTTCGGCCTGACGGCCTACGTGGGCCTCCTGATGCTGGTGGGGATCGTGGTCAAGAACGGCATCCTCCTGGTGGACTACACGAACCACCTGCGCGAGCGGGGTCTGCCCCGTCGGGAGGCGCTGATGCGGGCCGGACCCACCCGGATGCGACCCATCCTCATGACGGCTGGGGCCTCGGTCCTGGGCATGCTGCCCCTGGCCGTGGGCATGGCCCGGGGCTCGGAGATGCAGGCGCCCATGGCCACGGCCATCGTGGGCGGCCTGGTGGCTTCCACCCTGCTGACGCTGCTGGTCGTACCCGTCGTCTATACCCTGATGGACGAGGTGTCGGGCTTCTTCCGGCGCTTGGTGCGCCGGTCGTGAGCGTCCGCTGGCCTGGGCCGGGAGGCCTGTTGGGGGTCGTCCTGCTGCTGGCTGGAACCACGGCGTCGTGGGCCGGGCCGGCGCAGGAACCGGCTGCGCGGACTCCCCCTCTGCCCGTCCGGGTCGCGCCGGCTCCCGTCCCATCCCGCGTCCGGCTGCCGGCCCTGGGTGAACCCCGGTTCCTGAGCGCCGAGGAGGCCGTCCGGTTGGCCCTGGAGCATCAGCCCGACCTGCTCATCCCCGAGGCCGAGGTCCTGGGGGCCCGGGGCCGGACCACCCAGGACCGGGCCGGCCTCTTGCCGACCCTGGACCTGCGCAGCAGCCACGAGCGCTCCGGCTCGCTGTCCGGCGCGGGCAACTCCAGCGAGGCCCAGGTCTCGTTGGGGGTGAGGCAGTTGTTGTGGGACTTCCGGCGGACCTCGGCCCAGGTCGCCGGTTCCCAGGCTCGCGAAGAGGCGGCTCGGGCGAGCCTGGCGGCGGCCCGAGCGGATACGGCCATGGCCGTGCGCCAGGCCTTCCACGGGTTGGTGGCGGCCAGGGAGTTGGCGCAAGTGGCTCGGGCCAACCTGGAGAATCGCCAGGGCAACCTGGCCCTGGCCCGAGCCCGTTGGGAGTCGGGCCTGGGTCTGCCCGCGGATGTCGTGCGGGCCTCCTCGGCGGTCGCCACGGCCACGCTGAACCAGAATGCCGCCCTGGCCCGGGAGATCAGCGCCGGCGTGGCCCTGGCCCGACTCTTGGGCCTGGACCCGCGCACCGCCCTGGAGCCGGTCTGTGATCGTGCGCCGGCGGGCGTGGAAGGTGACCTTCAGGGCCTGGTCCAGGAGGCTTCCCAGAAGCGACCCGAGGTGCTCTGGGCCCAGCGTCAGGTCGAAGCGGCCGAGCACGACCTGCGGGCCGCGCGGGTCAACGCAGCGCCCTCGCTGTCGGCCCGGGCGGGCCTGTCGGCCAGAAGTCGGGACTACCCTCCCGAAAGCTGGCAGGCCCTGTACGCCCTGGAGATGGAGTGGCCCCTGGTGGACTCGGGGGCCACAGCGGGCCGGGTCCAGCAGGCTCGGGCTTCCCTGGATGAGGCCCTGGCCCGGCGGGAGGTGGTCCGTCAGGACATCGCCAGCGAGATCGCCCGCTCGATGGTGGCCCTGCAGGTGGCCCTGGACAGCCTGGGAGCGGCTGGCGCAGCCGAGTCCGATGCCCGGGAAGCGGCGCGCATCGCCGAGGGGCGCTATGGGGCGGGCCTGGGTTCCTTCCTGGAGGTCCTGGATGCCCAGTCGGCCCTGCTGACGGCCTCCAACCAGTCGGTTTCGGCCCATCTGGCCGCCTGGGAGGCGCGCGCCGCCTTCGACCGGGCCGTGGGTCGTACCTGAAGACCCCTGAAGGGCCGATCGGCATCCCATGCAGGCCCGGGCCTCGGGGGCGCCGAACCCCCGGCGCGTGCACCTGCATTCTCTCCGGGTCGAGAACTACCGCGCCCTTCAGGAGGCCACCCTGGACCTGGACGAGTCGATCACCGTCCTGGTGGGCGAGAATGACTGTGGCAAGTCCAGCCTGCTGAATGCCCTGGAGGCCTGCCTGGGCAAGGCGGCGCCTGCCGGAGGGTTCAACTTCGCCCCGTCGGACTTCCACCGCGAGGCCCCCGGCCGGCCCCCCTCCAACTGGATCCGCGTGCAGATCGGCCTCCGCGAGGAGCACCCGCCCGACGGGGTCCCGGCTTCATGGCCGCTGCTGCGGCAGGCCGGCCTGGCCGACGAGGCGGGGTGCCTGGACTTCTACCTGGTCGTGCTGGCCCGGCTGGACGAGGAGGGCAGGGTGCAGACCTCCTTCCATTTCGCGGCGCCCTTCCCGGTCAACGCCGACCCCGGTGAACTGCTGGCCGAAGTCCGCCGGGTCGTTCCCTTCCTGCGCATCCGTTCGGCGGTGCTGCGCCCGGCTCCGGTCCACCTGGCCCAGGGAGAGCCGGGGCCGGTGCCGTCCGGGGGCCTCGCTGGCGCGGCCGCTCCTCCCCAGGGGGCCGGGGCCTCGGAGCAGTCGGCCCGGCGCCAGGTGGAATGGGCCATCCGCCAGGCCTGGTCGGAGTTCCTGGACGACCCCGACCGGGTCTCGTCCCAGGAACTGTCCCGCGCTCGGGAGGCCCTGGACGGTCTCCTGCAGCACATGGAGCGTTGGCTGGCCCCCGAGGTGGAGCCCGACCTGGAGGATCGCATCTCGGCCCCGCTCTCCTCCTCGGCTTCCTGGCAACGGATCGCCGGCCTCCTGCGCGGCTCGGGAGCTCGCAGCCTGGCCATGCTGGCCTTCACCGGCGCCTTCCTGGAGGCTCGGGGACCCGAGATCCTGGGTTCCGACTGCCGGCCCGTGATCTCGGTGGAGGATCCCGAGGTGCATCTCCATCCCCTGATGCTCAACGCGCTGTGGAGCCTCATCGATCGCCTGCCGGCCCAGCGGCTGCTGACCACGAACTGCTCGGATCTCCTCTCGGCCCTCCCGCTGGGCAGCCTGCGCCGGATGGTGCGTTCCGTGCAGGGGAAGGCTCGGCTCTACCGGGTTCCTCGGGGCGGCATGAGCCTGGACGACATGCGCCGGATCGCCTACCACCTGCGGGTCCGTCGGGGCACCGCGCTGTTCATGCGCTTCTGGTTGCTGGTCGAGGGCGAGACCGAGTTCTGGTTGCTGCCCGAGGCGGCTCGGGCCCTGGACCTGGACCTGTTGCAGGAGGGCGTGGACTTCCTGGAGTTCGCCCAGTGTGGCCTGGAGCCCATGGCCAACCTGGCCAACCACCTGGGGATCGGCTGGCACCTGCTGGCCGACGGCGACGGGGCCGGCCGTCACTACGCCGAGCGGGCTCGACCCCTGGCCCGGGCGGGGCGCGGGGCCGTCACGGTCCTGGATTCCCGGGATGTCGAGCAGTGCTTCTGGGACTACGGCTACGAGCGGGTCTTCCGCAGGGCCGCCGAGTTGGGGCCCTACCCCCGGCGCAGCGAGAAGCCTCGGGACGTGATCGAGCGGGCCATCAAGCGCCTGTCCAAGCCCCGCCTGGCCCTGGCTTTGGGCAAGGCGATGGCGGCTCCCGGGTCTCCCGGCGTTCCCGAACCGATCGAGCGGGTGATCCGACACGCCGTCGAGGTCGCCCGTTGCGGGGTGCCCTGGTGCGAGTAGCCGCGGCGGGCGCCACCAGCGCCACCCTCGCGTAGGGGGCCGCACCCGCCGTGGCCTTGTTCCTCTTCGTCTCCGACCTGCACGGGCAGGCGTCCCGCTACGAGGCCCTGGAGGCCGAGGTCCTGGCCTCGGGAGCCCGGGCGGTGCTGCTGGGGGGAGACCTTTTGCCGCACTTCGGACTCGTCGACCCGGAGGAATACGTCGAGGTCGAACTGGCGGGGCTCTTCGGCCGCCTGCGCCGACGCCTGGGGGCGCGCTACCCCGAGGTCGTCCTGGTCCTGGGCAACGACGACACCCGTCTGGCCGAGGCCGCCGTGCTCCGGGTGGAACACGAGCAGGAGTTGTGGCGCTATGCCCACCGGCGCCGCGTCGAGGCGGCCGGTTGGCCGGTCCTGGGTTACGGTTGCGTGCCTCCGACGCCCTTCCGCTTGAAGGACTTCGAGCGCTACGACGTCTCGCGCTATCTGGACCCCGGCTGCATCGCACCCGAGGAGGGTTTCCTGACCGTCGAGGTCCCGCGCCACGAACTGCGCTTCGGGACCATCATGGCCGACCTGGAGGAACTGGTCGGCGAGGAGGATCTGCGGAACAGCCTCCTGTTGAGCCACTGCCCGCCCTATCGGACGCACCTGGATCGGGCCGACCTGGACGGTCGGACGATCGATCGGGTTCCCCTGGACGTGCACATCGGCAGCCTGGCCCTGCGGCGCCTGGTCGAGGCCCGGCAGCCTCGGGTCGGGCTGCACGGCCACGTCCACGAGGCGGCCCGTCTGACCGGGACCTGGCGTGACGTGGTGGGGAGCACGGCCCTCCTGGGGGCGGCCCACGAGGGCCCGGAACTCTGTGTCGTCTACTTCGACCCCGAGGATCCGGAGTCGGCCCGGAGGGTCCTGCGGACGGGGCCGGGTCGGGCCCGGGGTTGAGGGAAGGGCGTCAGCGCG
>CAZQPM010000110.1:0-11632 GCA_964595195.1 uncultured Burkholderiales bacterium
GGGCTCGACCTCCTCGGCGGCCTCGAGGCCCTCCTCCTCGGCGAGGAGGTCCTCCCCGCTCGTCGGTCCGGTCTCGGACGAGGCCCCCTCCTCTCGGCGTTGGAAGGTGCCCAGGAGTTGTGGCACCGAGGCCTCCTCCTCGGACACGGCAAAGAGGGCCTCCAGGTGCTCGGTCGCCTCGACGTGCTCGGGTTCGCGACGCAGGACCTGCGAGTAGGACTTCTTGGCCTCCTCGCGGTGTCCGAACTGTTCCTGCAGTCGGGCGGCCGCCAACCAGAAATCGGTGCGCTCGGGGGCCATCACGGTCAGGCGCTGATACTGATCCATCGCATCGGCCGAGTCCCCCTGCTCCAGGGTCAGGCGGGCCATGGTAGAGCGAGCATAGATGTTCTCGGGGCTGTCCAGCAGGGCGACCTGGATCTCCTCCTGGGCCTCGTCGAAACGCCCCAACTGGGCCAGGACCTCGGCGTAGCGGCAGCGCAATTCGATGTCGTCAGGCCGCAACTTCATGGCCTTCTCGAACTGCTCCAGGGCCATCTCCACCTGGTTCATCTGGATGTAGGCCTCGCCCAGGTCGGCCAGGGCTTCCAGGAACCCGGAATCCACGTCCAGGGCCTGCTTGAAGAAGTCCACGGCCACGCTGGCCTTGTCCAGGCTGCGCAGATACATCCGGCCGATGGCGTGCAGGGACCGGACGTGGTTGGGCTCCTCCTTGACGACCTTCTGGAAGGAATCGAAGGCGTAGGTCGGTTCATCCAGTTCCAGGTAGGCCATGCCGATCTGGAACTGGGCGTCGACCTGACTGGGATCCATTTCCAGGATGCGCTGGTAGTTCTGGATCGCCAGGTCGTAGTTGCGGGCCTTCTGGTGCACCGCAGCCAGCAGTTGATAGGTTTCCAGGTCGTTGGGATTCAGGCGCAGGGCCGATTCCATCTCGACGATGGCGTCGTCCAGGCGGTGGCAGCGCACCAGGGACCGAGCCAGCGTCAGGTGGTACTGGGCATCGGACGGCTTGAGTTCGACCGCCTTCTGCAGGGCCTCGACGGCCTCTTCCAGGTGCCCCAGTTCCTCGCAGACCATCCCCAGATTGTAGAAGCCGAAGCTGTCCCGAGGGTTCAGGGCCACGGCGTTGCGGTAGGCCTCCGCGGCCTTCTCCAGGTCGCCCATCCGCTGGCGGGCCTGGGCCAGGTTGTAGTAGGCGTAGGGGTCCCCCGGGTTCAGCTCCAGGGCCTTCTGCAGAGCCTCAGCGGCCTTGGGCAGTTCGCCCAACTGGACGGCGATCTGACCCAGTTCGGCCAGGGCGTCGGCGTACTGGGGGTTCAACTGGACGGCCTTCTCGTAGCACTGCATGGCCAGGTCGGGCCGGTAGATCTCCTTGCAGCAGCGGGCCAGGTAGAAGTGGACCTCGGGGTTCTCGGGCTCGACGTCCAGGGATTTCTGGAACTGCTGCATGGCCTGCTTGAAACGACCGGCCTTCATCAGGAAACGGCCCAGGGTGAACAGGAAGCGGGAATTCGTGGGTTCCAGTTCCAGGGCCCGCTCCAGTGCCTTCACGGCGGGGGCCATCATGTTCTCGGCTTCGTAGATCTGGCCCAACTGATAGTGGGAATCGGCGAAGCGCGGGTTGGCTTCCCCCGCCCTCTGCAGGTGCATGATGGCCAGCTTGTTCTGGCCCAGCTCGGCATAGATCTGTCCGGCCTGGTCAAAGGCCTCCCAGAGCCTCGGGTTGATGTCGATCGACTTCTTCAGGTTCTGCAGGGCCAGTTCGGGACGGCCGAAGAAGCGGTTGGCCCGGCCCATCTGGTAATGGGCGAAACCGTCGTTGGGATTGAGCAGGAGGGGCCGCTCGTACTGCTGCAGGGCCTCTTCGATGCGGCGCTTGTACAGTGCAGCGGTACTGGGATCCGTGAAGAGATTGCCCAGGTGGGGGTCCAACTCGAAGGCCTTCTCCCACTCCTTGATGGCACCGATGAGCTCGGTGTTCATCGCAAACAGGAATCCCCGATGCAGGAACGCGCGGGCGTGCTTGGGATCCAGTTTGGTGACCTGTTCGAAGACCCGGACGGCGTCGGCGGTGTTCCCCTGCTCTTCATAGGCCAAGCCCAGGCCAAAGTGCGCTTCGGGGTCATTGGGGTGCAGCTTGACCAGCGTCTGGAACTTCTGCAGGGATTGGATTGCCAGGTCTGCCATCTGTCACTCCTCGCGAGATCGCGGGACCTCGAGGTTGCCCTCTGGACCGTTCCGCCGGCCTGCCCCGATCCGGAAAGTTCCCTCTCCGGACCAACCGACTGCGCCCCGACTTTCGTTCGCCGGAAGCGCGTTTCCTCCCCTGCGGGTGTCGGGCTCGCCAGGCCGGGCCACCGTCAGCCGGGGGCCGGTTCCGGCCAGGGAACCACGAGGTCGGAACCGAAGACCTCGGTTCGCGCAAGCTCGGGTCTGGGAGGTGCACTTGATCGAGGGAAGACGGGTCCGACTCTGGCCCCTGGAACGGCACGACCTGCTGAAGAACTACCAGTGGGCCAATGACCGGGAACTGGCCCGGTTCGCCGGCATGAACCCCCTGCCCCGGTCCGTCTTCGAGCTCGAGAGATGGTTCGAGGGGGTCGTGGCCAACCCGGAGATCCGCATGTTCGCGATCAAGACTCCGGAGGGCGACTACCTGGGCAACATCGAGTTGAGGGACCTGGACCTGCGGTGCGGAAACGCCGAGGTCGGTGTGCTCATCGGCGAGCGGGCCTGGTGGGGCCGGGGGGTCGGGACCGACGCCATCCAGGCCCTGGGTCGGTTTGCCTTCCGGGACCTGCGCCTGCATCGGCTCTTCGCCCGCATCCTGGAATCGAACCCTCGAGCCCTGCGCTCCTTCGAGAAGTGTGGATTCGTCCGCGAGGGCCGGGAACGGCAGGCCCACTACCAGGATGGGCGGTTCTGGGACGTTCACGTCCTGGGAGTCCTGGCCCCCGAGTGGCCCACAGAGGACGGCGAACCGGGCTGACGCAACCGGCTTGGGGAAGGAAGGGGCCCGGCCGGGGGGAAGCCCTGCCGGGCAAGCCATCCCGCCCCCCTAGGAGCCTCCATGCGCCCCATCCTCTGGTGTGAAGACCACGTCCGCCTGATCGACCAGACCGTCCTCCCAGGGAGGGAGGAGTGGCTGACCTGCCGCTCGGCCCGGGATGTGGCCGAGGCCATCCGCTCCATGAAGATCCGGGGGGCCCCGGCCATCGGCATCGCGGCGGCCTACGGGGTGGCCCTGGCCGCCCTGGGTTCCCGGGCCACCGAGGTCTCCACGCTGCACGCGGAACTGGAAGAGGCTTCGCGCCTGCTGGCCTCGACCCGTCCCACGGCGGTCAACCTGTTCTGGGCCCTGGAGCGTATGCGGAAGGCCTGGTCCCAGGAGCCGGAGGTCCCCTCCCTGCAACGGGCCGTGGTCGCCCGGGCCCGCGCCCTGGCGGCCGAGGATGAACAGATGTGCCGCGACATCGGCCGCCACGGCGCGTCCCTGGTACCCGCCGGAGCCCGGATCCTGACGCACTGCAACGCGGGAGCCCTGGCCACCGGGGATTACGGGACGGCCCTGGGGGTGGTTCGAGCCGCCCACGAGGCCGGCAGGGTGGAACTGGTCTGGGTGGATGAGACCCGCCCCTTCCTGCAGGGCGCCCGCCTGACCGCCTGGGAGTTGATGCAGGACGGCGTCCCCTGTCGCCTGATCTGCGACAACATGGCGGGACACTTCATGCAAAGGGGCCAGGTCGACCTGGTCGTCGTCGGAGCCGACCGGATCACGGCCCGCGGCGACGTGGCCAACAAGATCGGCACCTACAGCGTGGCGGTCCTGTGCCGCGAGCACGGGATCCCGTTCTACGTGGCTGCCCCCTACTCGACCATCGACGCCAGCCTGCGCGACGGAGCCGACATCCCCATCGAGGAGCGCAGCGCCGACGAGGTCACCGAAATCGCCGGGCGGCGGATCGCTCCGATGGGGATCGCGGTCGCCAACCCGGCCTTTGACGTCACCCCAGCCCGCCTCGTCAGCGCGATCATCACCGAACGGGGAGTCTTCCGCCCCCCCTACGACGCATCCCTGCCCCGAGCCCTGGAGGGGCCTTGAGCACCGGCCGGGCCACGGCCGCCACGGCCCGGCCGGCCATGCAGCTCCTGCAGGCGCCCAGGCTGCCCCAGGCCCCGGTATACCTGCTGACGGGAGCCGATGACTACCTGCGCGAGCAGGTCCTGGAACGCTTGCGGCGCGAGGTCCTGGACCCCGGCTTTGCCGAGTTCAACCACGCCCGGATCCACTGTACCGCCTCGACCCGGGTCAGCGACGTGGTGAACGCCCTGATGGACCTTCCCATGATGACCGATCGCCGGTTGGTGGAGATCCTCGAGGCGCAGGCCCTGCCTGCGGAGGTTGGCCGGGCCCTGGTCGTTCCGCTGCAGGAGGCGGCGGGCTCTGGGGGCACGCTGGTGGCCCTGGGCTGGAGGCCGGCAGGTCGAGCGGTCGGGTCGACGTCCCTGAAGGAGGCGGCCGCCCGCCTGGGTCTCCACGTGGACTGCGCCCTGGCGGAAGCCGACCGACCGGCCTGGGTCCAGGCCGCCCTGGACCGCCTGGGGGTCAAGGCCGAAGGCTCCGCCGTCGCCGAGATCCTGAAGCGAACCGGCAGCGACCTGCGCCACCTGGCCTCGCAGTTGGATAAACTGGCCCTGTACGCCGGCCCTGAAGCCAGGATCACGCGGGAGGACGTCACCCGGATCGTCCTGCGCAGCACCGAGGTCAAGACCTGGGAACTGACGGCCGCCCTGGGCAAGCGCAACCTGCGGGATGCCGTGCGGGTCGCCGAGACGCTGCTGGAGGAGGGGGAACAACCCGGAGGCCTGCTCTCCTACATCAACAGCTACCTGCGCTCCCTGGTCCAGGTCCAGGTCCTGGCCGCAAGACACGGGCCGTCGCCGGCCGCCCTGGCCCGGGAGATGCCCGGCAAGAAGGAATTCCAGATCCGCAAGGCCCTGGATGAGGTGCGCACCTGGGCTCCCGTCGAGTTGCACCGGGCCTTCGAGATGATCTGCCGGGCCGACCTGCGGATCAAGACCGGCGGAGACCCACGGCTGATCCTGGAACTGCTGCTGATCCAACTGTGCAACCGTCGGGGGCCTTCTCGCCAGGCCTGAGGGGGTGGACATGGGGCGAACGTCCCATGTCCACCGGTACGGACCGACAGAGGAACGCCCTGCCGAGCGCCGAAGCATGTCCCCAGATGCAGGCACCCGCTGTGCCACCCAAACGGATGGACCTCCCGCCGACGTGATCGGCCGGAGGTCCATCCGCAAAGTCAACCCGCCGGACTTCCCCTCGGCGGGCGGAGGACCCCCCATGAGGAATGGCCGGGCACTGGTGATCGGAGCGTCCAACCTGGACATCAAGGGCCAGACCGACTCCTATCACATGGCCAAGACGTCGAACCCCGGCAGCGTGCAGAGCACACCCGGTGGGGTCGCCCGGAACGTGGCCGAGAACCTGGCGCGCCTGGGGATTCCTACGACGCTCCTGAGCGTGGTGGGAAGCGACCCGCACGCCCAGATGGTCCTGCAGTCAACCCAGGCGGCCGGGGTCGACCTGCGCTTCGTCCAGACCATTCCCAACGCGACCACCGGCATCTTCCTGGCCCTGCTGAACCAGTACGGCGACCTGGAATCAGCGGTGGCGGATATGTCGATCCTGTCCTGCCTGACCCCGGAATACCTGGACCGTCACAGGGACCTTTTTGATTCGGCTTCGTTCGTGGTGGTGGACGCCGACATCCCCGAGCCCAGCCTCCTGTACTGCATCGAACAATGTGAGAGGCTGGGGGTCCCGCTCTGCGTGGAACCCATCTCGGTGGCCCGCTCGCGGCAGATCCTCCCCCATCTCAACCGCATGTCCATGGTCACGCCCAACCGCGAGGAGGCCGAGGTCCTGGCCGGGTTCCCCCTGCGCTCGGCCGAGGACGTCCGCCGCGCGGGCACCGAACTGGTGGCCCGAGGGGTGCGCTGGGCGATCATCACCCTGGGCCCGGAAGGCGTCCTGGCCGCCACCGCCGAGCGCGTCGACTTCCTGCCCTCCATCTCGACGGTGGTCACCGACACCGTCGGGGCCGGGGACGCCCTCACGGCCGGCACCGTCAGCGGGCTGATGGACGGCCTGGAGTTCCTGCCTGCCGTCCGGAGGGGAATCGCCTGCGCCACCCTGACCCTCACCACCCGTCTGGCCGTCCATCCCGACCTGGATCGCGACCGCGTGTCGGCCCATCTGGCACACTCGGAAGCCGAGCACTGCCAGGCGACCTGACCCCTCTCAGGCCCCCGGGCCGATTTTCACGTCACGGTAACACTTTCACATCGTCCATCCGCTATCGTTGCACCTGGGGGCGGACTCGGACGCATCACCGACAAGGGAGACCTGATACATGTTTACGGTTGGCAGCAAGGTGATACACCCCCTTCACGGACTGGGCACGGTTGAGAAGGTGGAGGAGAAGACCATCCTCGGTCAGGTCAGCCAGTTCGCGTGTATCTCCTTCCAGAACGACCGCTTGAAGATCATGGTGAACCTCGAGCAGAGGAATTCCATGATCCGCCCCCTGATCGATGCGGACGAGATCGAGCGGGTGATGGAGCACCTCCGGAACTGCGAGGGCAATCTCCCCACCAAGTCTTCCGAGCGTTACAACATCAACCTTCGGAAGATCAAGAGTTGCGACATCTACCAGTTGGCCGAGGTGGTGCGCGACCTGACGGGCCTGTCCCGGGAGAAGAAGCTCTCTCCCAAGGAGCAGCAGATGCTCAAGCAGTCCCGCAAGATGCTGTCCGTCGAGTTCGGGTACGTGACCAGCCGTGACGAGGAGGAGATGGAGGCCGTCATCGACGCCACCTGCCGCAACGAGGACGTCGAGGTCCTGGCCGCCACCGCCTGAGCCCGGCCGGCGCCTTCTACAAGCGGCTCCCGAACGGGGCCGCTTGTGTCATGTTCAAGGCCTTCCGGCCAGCCAGGCCAGGGCGCTGCCCAGGCTGTCGCTCCCACCGGGGACTGGCTGGTCGGGTGCCAGACCGGTCCGGTCGACCGAGACCCCGGCCCGGCTCCGGTATCGCCCCGTGGTCAGGCGGACCCCGTAGCCGCCAGGGAGCGGGACCAGCGTCTGGATGGCCGCCTTGCCGAAGGTCCTCTGCCCGAAGACCCTGATCCCCGGGGTTCCCTGCAGGGCCTGGGCCACGATCTCGGCAGAGCTGGCGGTCCCACCATCGACCAGGACGGCCGTCGCCCCCCTCCAGGAAGGTGGCGACGGGGCCGCCACCGTCTGCAGCCCACCGCGGGTCTGGACCTGGACCAGGTCCCCGCCCCGGAAGAGGCCGGCCACCATCAGACCCTGTTGGTAATCCCCGCCCGGATTCATGCGCAGGTCCAGGACCAGGCGTCGAGCTCCACGCGAGCGCAGGGTCTGCAGTGCCGAACGCACCTGGGCCGCGGTCTGGGGCCCGAAGTAGCCGATGCGGACCAGGCCGATGCCGGTGCGGACCATGCGCACCTCGACCCCGGGCAGCGTCAACCGGCGTCGAGGAACCTGGATCAGCAGGCTCCGACCCCTCCGGACCACCTGCAACCGGGCCACGGACCCTTCCTGCCCGGTCAGCAGGTCTCCCGCTCGGTAGAAGGACAGGCCCCGCAGCGGATGTCCATCGATGGCCAGCAGGCGGTCGCCGGGCAGGATGCCGGCCGCCGCCGCCGGCGACCCCTCCAGGCAGGCGACCACGACCAGGCCCGCATCCCAGGCCAGTTCCACGCCAATCCCGGTGAATGCGCCCTGCTCGCGCCCTTCGCGGTCCGCCGCCATCTCCTCGCGGTCCATCAGGGCCGTGTAGGGGTCCTGGACCGCCTCCACCATCCCCCGGATCGCCGCCTCTCCGGCCAGGCCCAGGGCCTGAGCCGACCGGGCACCCAGGGCGCCCAGGGCACCTTCCACCGCGCGCCAGTCCTCCCCTCGAAGGTTCAGGTCGGGCGCCGCCCGGCGGATTCCGGCCAGGGCCCCCCCCGCCAGACGGGCCTCGGACGGGGCATCCACGTGGCGACCGGAGAGGATCGCCTTGACCCCACGGACGGTCGCCAGGACGTAGTCCCCGCGCGCGTCGGCCAGAACCGCCGGACTGAAGGACACGGCCAGCGCGATGCAGAAAGCGACTGCGGCCAGACCGCGAGTCTGGAGACGAAAGAGCTGGGACCGACGCGACATCCACGATGCCTCCCTGAGGAAGTAGGGGATCCACTGAAGACGACGAGCGGAGCTTCTGTATCCGCCCAGGGCCACCTCCGGTGTCCCTGGAGTCGTCCCATGACGGGCGATTCCCGGGCCTCCCTGATGACGCTGGCCCACGGGTTCTGGTCCTGGCGCGGGCGACCCCGCGTTCCAGGAGCGTCGGGCTACCGCCTGGGACTGCTGCTCCTGCTCGCAATCTGGCTGGGCCTGCCGTCCCCGGCCTGGGCCCGCCTTTCCGATCCTGAGGCCGTGGAGGCCATCAGCGGGATCTACAATCGATCCATCCAGGTGAATTCCTTCCAATCCGAGTTCCACCTGATGCGCCTGGACAAGGAGTTCCTGGCGGACTTCTTCCCGGACAGCCCCTTCTACGACAACATGAGTCTGCGGGGCATCATCAACTACGACTCGCCCACGGGCCAGTACAACCTGTATTTCCAGATCGGGGGCGTGGACTACCACCATTTCGCCCTGCGTGGGGACTCGGTCGTCTACCTGGGTCAGGAGCGGATCTACAACCTGATGAAGGATCCCCGGCCCGTTCGGGTCGAGCCCTCTCCATCGCCCTCTCCGTCTCCAGAGGGCCTGCCGTCCCCGTCCGCCTCTCCCTCGCCCTCGCCCTCGCCCTCGCCCGCCGCGCAGGAGTTCACCGACCTGTCCCCGATCACCCGGAAGGCCGTCCCCGGGCACCCCCTGATCTACCTCTGGCCCTACGTCCTGCACCAACCGAACATCCGCAATACCTATTCGGTGGTCTCCAGCAAGGAGATCGTCTACGGACGCAGGTGCCTGCTGATCGAGGCCCAGGGCCCGACCTCCAGGATTCCCACCCGAATCTGGGTGGACCCCAGGGCCAGCCAGGTGATGCAGGTCCAGGTCGCGGACTTCCGCACCGGCCGGAGCATCCGTTCGATCTACTCGGGCTTCTACCCCAAGGATTCCCGGACCGGCTACGCCATCTACAACCGGCTGGAGGTGGACGTCGAGGGTCGGCCGCTCTTCATGGCCATGCTCACGGGGCCCACCCTGAATCCGGCCCGGATCCTCTCGACCGGCACGGGTGCCGAGACGCCCACCGGCCTCGTGGACCGCCCCACGCGGAACGTGGACGTGGGCCCCGCGGCCCGGTTCCTGACCCAGGGGATGGTGGCCCTGGTCCTCATCCTGGCCCTGGTCCTGCTGGTCCTGGGCTACCGCTACCTGCGCTTCGCCGTGTCGCGGCAGGAGTTCTCCGATGAGCTCCTGGTCATCGATGAAGAGGGCGGACGCTTCAGCGAACTGCTGACCCGCTTGGGCTACCCGATCGCCCCCTTCAACGCCGAGGTCCTGACCCAGGAGCGACTGCTGCTGGGCAAGGGAGCGACCGCCGACACCACCCGCCGCCCTCGGGGAGTCATCGTGGCTCCCGAATGCTTTGCCGAAGCCAAGGGCTTCTTCTTCCTGGTGCGGGCCTTCGTCGAGGAGGGTGGACGCGTCCTGGTGATGTACCACTCGCCGCGCGCGGCCACCAGCATGCCCTTCTCGGCCAGCTACCTGCCGATCTCGCCCTCCGACGTCTCCACGGACTACTCCTGCCGGCCGGGTCTGTTCAAGACCATCACGGACGAGGACGTGGCTCGCCTGGCCAATGCCCTGGCGGCCCAGGAGTTGTATACCAAGGCCAACTCGCGGCCCATCGCCCAGGAATTCCTGGTGGGGCGCAACCGCAGCACCGGCGTCAAGGCGACCGCGATCGGGGTGGTGCGCCAGGGCAAGGGCGAGTACATCCTCTGCCAGATGCGCTTCGAACCCGAGGTGACGCTGAGCAGCGCCCCGGTCCGGCGCATCCTGCGGGATCTGATCCTGTTCCTGCAGGCTGGCCAGGCCCCCAAGGAGGAGCAGGTCAACCCCTAGACGCGTGCTCGCCGAAGGAAGGCGTTCTGCCCTTGGGAGGCGAAGCAGGCCCCCCGTGCGGAGTCCTGGATGCGGTCGCCCCGAGCCCCGATTCGGGAGCCTGATGCTCTCCAGTGTCCGAGGAGGTTCGTCCTAAGTGCCGACGTACCGGTACCAGGCTCAGACTCGCGATGGCCGTTTGATCACCAACACGATCGAAGCGGTCAACTTGAATCTGGCCATCGACACCCTGACCGCCAGCAAACTGAAGATCCTGGAAATCAAGCCGGTCCGTTTCGACCCGTTCGCCATGTTCGCCGCGATGGGCAAGGTGGACCGCGAAGCCGTGGTGATGATGACCCGGCGGATGGTGGCCCTGGTGCGCAGCGGTCTGGCCGTGGATCGAGCCCTGCAGGTCCTGCACGAACAGGAGGAAGACCAGAAACTCAAGCCGATCCTGGCCTCGATCCTGCACGACATCCGCGTGGGTTCCACGCTGTCCTGGGCCATGGCCAAACATCCGACGGTCTTCGATTCGCTCTACATCTCGATGGTCAAGGTCGGGGAGACGACAGGTGACCTGGGCGGGATGATGGACCGGTTGGGCGAGTTCCTGGAACGGGACCTGCGCGTCAAGAAGAAGGCCAAGGCGGCCCTGACCTACCCGGCCTTCATCCTGGTCTTCTGCATCATGGTGATCATAGGGATCTTCGTCTTCGTCCTCCCGGGCCTGCTGGATGTCTTCACCCAGATGGCGGCCGGTGAAGTGCCGCTGCCCACGCGGATCATGTTCATGCTGGTTTCGCTGGCCAAGAACCCTTACGTCTTCCTGGGAATCATCCTGGCCGTGATGTACTACCTGGTCTACTTCCAGGACTACCTCAAGACGCCCAATGGCAAGTACAAGTACGACCGCCTGAAGCTGACGATCCCCATGATCGGGGACATCAACAAGAAGATGCTGGTGGCCCATTTCTGCCGAGTGATGGGCACCCTGCTTTCGACCGGGATCGCCCTGACCCGCGGCCTGGAGATCCTGATGGAGTTCTCGGACAACGAGTTCTTCCGCACCTCCATCATCCACCCGCTCTACGATGGGGTCCGGGAGGGGCAGGGCATGTCCCAGGTCATGCTGGAGCTGGAGTTCTTCCCCGACATGGTCTCCAACATGGTGGCCGTGGGCGAGAGCACCGGCGAGGTTCCCCGGATGCTGCTGCGCATCTCCACGTTCTACGACGAAGAGGTCATCTACACCCTGGACAGCCTGTTGTCGATGATCGAACCGATCATGGTCGCAGGCATGGGCCTCCTGGTCTGCTTCGTCCTATTGTCGGTCTTCCTGCCCCTGTACCAGGTCATCATGAACATGGGGTCCTGAGAAGACCGGCGGGGCGGCGCCCGAGAGCGCCGACCCGGGGGCCTCAAGGCTCGGGGACCCGCCCCATCTTCCGGACGGGATCCCGCTCCCCCTCCCGCTCCCC
>CAZQPM010000111.1:0-11597 GCA_964595195.1 uncultured Burkholderiales bacterium
CCTCTCCTCGGGTTGCAGGCCCAGGCAGCGGGCCAGTTCCAGGGGGTGATCGGTGCAGATCCCGGAGGCTCCCCAGGCCGCGAACTCGCGCCAGCGCGACCGGGCAACCTCCAAGGGGGCCCCGTGCAGGTCGGGAGAGACGGCGAAGACGGCCTTCCGGGCCTCTCCCAGGGCGGAGAAGTCGTGCGGTCCGGCCCAGGGCCCGTCGAACTCGTCCAGCCAGACCCGATCGGTGGCCTGACACCGAACGGCCCGGGATACCGGCTCGGCCCGGTCGCTGATCCGGGCCGCCAGGCAGACTCCAGGCTCCAGGCGGCGCAGGTCTTCAGCCACCTGCCCGGGGTTCGGCTCCAGCAACTCCATGTCGAAGAGGAAGACCTGGTCCAGCCCCCCCTGCCGGGCCAGGGCCCGGACCAACCCGGGGAGATCCTCGAGATCCTTCAGGTTCAGCGCCACCACCTGATTCGGGAAGCGCCGCCACAGGGCCAGATGGCGGGCGAAATCCTGCTCGGGGGTCCAGTGCCCCGGATCGTGACCGATGTAGTGAGCCCGCCGGACCGCGCAGTAGCGCACGTCGGTCTCGACCCCGAAGCCCGGTTCCAGGGCCCGGGCGATGGTGTCGAGGCGATTCTGGCGAACCGGGTCGGGCCCTTCGGTAAGGCCCCGGTGGGCCAGCACGGATCCCAGCTTCATGGCGTGCAGGCACCTTGGATCCGGCGCCACGGCCCTCCGTTCGATCTCCGACCGTCTGGTCGACAGGTAAGATTCGGGACGCGATGCGCGAAGAACCGGATCTCCCCGCGTTCGAGGCCCCCCGGGTGGTTGCGGAAGCCCGTCGCCAGCGTGCTGCGACGGAAGTTCTGCCGACCCGCCTGGGTGATCGCCGGGCCTTCGGCCAGAAGGTCCTCGACGTCGCGCTCCTCGGGGCGGACCAGGGCGATGTGACCGGCCCGCTTGGGGTCCGGATTGCGATAGGAGGCGACCACCAACCAGCCCTGGTTGGCTCGGGCCTGGGCCTCCAGCCCGCTGGCCAGGAGTTCCCATCCCTGCCGTCGGGCCGCAGGCGAGGACAGCCAGGTGAACTGGGCGTTGGCCAGCAGCACCGGCGAATGCTGAGGCGGACGCAGCAGGTACACGCCCAGGCGCCGGCAGGCCGCAGCCGCGAACTGGCTGCACCGGGTCCGCGGGCTCTCGAAGCGCTCGGGTCCGGTAATCCGTCCGGTGCGCCAGTCGATGGGATGCCGACTGGCCAACCAGCGGGACTCGACCCGCAGGCCATCCAGGCGCCAGGCCAGTTCCCGGCCCGCCGCGGTGACCTCGCCCAAGGCTCCTGGCGCCGGGGCCCTGCGGGCCTGGACCCCCGGGGAGGAGAAGATGAGAAGGGCAAGAAGGGCGACGACCATCCGGGAAGCTCGCATCCTGCATGCTTTTCCGGACGGGGGCGGCCCCCTTCCTCCAGGAACCCCCGGCACGGCACAGAATACGGGGCCACCACTTCCCCACCGAGGTACTTTCATGATTGACCTTACCGTTCACCCCGAGGCCCTGGCACGCGCCGTTCAACGCGCCCGCGAGCGGAACATCCGGATCCCCACCTTCAAGCAGATGCGCAACCCCGCCCTGATCCCGGCGGATGTCGTCGAGGCCCTGAAGAACGTGGGACTGTGGGATATCAACCCGCTCAACCTGTTCCGCATCAACTGGCACAACGAGCCGGTGGCCCAAGGTGGCGGATATGGCCCGGTGAACTATGTGGAGTTCCCCTCGGAGTTCACAGGGGTTCCCGCGAAGATCGTGGCCCTGGCCGGCAAGTGGTTCCCCACCGGTGCCCACAAGGTCGGGGCGGCCTTCGGCTGCCTGGCCCCGCGCCTGGTGACGGGACAGTTCGACCCCACCCGCCAGAAGGCGGTCTGGCCCTCCACCGGCAACTACTGCCGGGGTGGCGCCTACGACTCGGTCCTGCTGGGTTGCGAGTCGATCGCCATCCTGCCCGAGGAAATGAGCCAGGAGCGCTTCGAGTGGCTCAAGAACGTGGCCGGCGAGATCATCGCGACCCCCGGCTGTGAGAGCAACGTCAAGGAAATCTTCGACAAGTGCTGGGAACTGCGCAAGTCGGGCCAGGACCTGGTGATCTTCAACCAGTTCGACGAGTTCGGCAACTACCTGTGGCACTATCACGTGACCGGCCCCGCCATGGACGAGGTCGTCAAGAGCGTGGGCGGCACCTACCGCGGCCTGGTTTCGGCCACCGGTTCGGCGGGGACCATCGCCGCCGGTGACTACATGAAGAACCTCTACCCCACCTCGAAGATCGCCGCCAGCGAGGCCCTGCAGTGCCCGACCCTGCTGACCAACGGCTTCGGTGGCCACCGCATCGAGGGCATCGGTGACAAGCACGTACCCTGGGTCCACAACGTCAAGAACACGGACATGGTCGTGGCCGTCGACGACGAGGGCCCGATGACCCTGCTGCGCCTGCTCAACGAGCCCGAGGGACGGCGCTACCTGGCCGACCAGGGCTTCAAGCCCGAGTTCCTGGAGCGCCTGCCCTGGGTGGGGATCAGCGGCATCTCCAACGTGCTGTCGGCGGTCAAGATGGCCAAGTACTACGAGCTGACCTCGGACGACGTGGTGATCACCATGCTGACCGACTCGGCCGAGATGTACACCAGCCGTCTACGCGAGATGAACCAGGCCCGCGGGCCCTTCACCGCCACGGACGCGGCAGTGGCCTTCCACCGCTACCTGATGGGCACCACGACCGATTGGATGCAGGAGCTGACCTACGCCGACCGCAAGCGGGTGCACAACCTGAAATACTACACCTGGGTCGAGCAGCAGGGCAAGACCTACGACGAGATCCAGGCCCAGTGGTACGATCCGGAGTACTGGAGCCGGCTGCACGAGAGCCTGGACCCGCTGGACAACCTGATCGAGGAGTTCAACCAGGCGGCTTCCGCTGCTCGCGTCTAGAATCGATTCCAGATCCGCCTGAACTGGGGTGGGGGCCGGCGGCCCCCACCCCAGTTGCATGGATCGGGCAGGGACTTCAGCGGTGCTCGAAGTACAGGACCGGGTGCGGCTCGGTGACCTGCTCGAAATCAGTCCACAGGGGGAACTGCCACGTCAACTCCTCGCCCGGTTCCAGGCGGCGAACCTGCCAGTCGAAGGCCCCGCGCACGGCCCCCCCGGCATCGCGGACCTCCACCCCCAAGAGCAGATCCTCCAATGGTCTTGAACCGGAGTTGGTCACCACCGCGTAGCCTCGGAGGACCCGTTGAGGGGACCCGTCTGGCCGTTCCACCAGGAAGGACGTCTCCCGCAGGCGCAGGGTGGAACCGCCCTGCCCCCGGCCGTCGGTGCGCAGACGCGGCCCCGCGGAACTACCCCGTCGCGGGAAGTAGTCGGCCATCCCCGACTGGGGATTCCAGGAATACCGACCTCCGACCAGCTCGGCGAAGCCGGAGACCGCAACGAAGACCCGGCCCGCAAAGGCCTCCTGGGGCACCTGCAGGATCCTGCCATCCAGGACCAGGCGCTGGGGGTCGCCGGTCAGCGGCGGCCCGCCTCCCGGGCGGGACCAGGCCATCAGGCGGTCCTCACGCACCTCCCAGGACAGATCCAGGGCCCGCAGCAGATCGTCCAGGGCCGCGTAGACCTCGCCCCGCAGCACACGCACCTCTCCCGCGAAGGGCTGGTTGCGCACGAAGAATTCGACGCGGCCGGGGGCGGCCCATCCGGGCAGGCAGGTCACCAGGAGCCACAGGAGGAGCGGCAGGACCAGGGAACGGGCTGGCATCCCGAATGCTTGCCCGCTCAGCCCCGGGATCCTCCCCGGAAGTACCCCGCGGGGATCGATCCTCCGCCGGATTGACCGCACCCGGAGCCCCGCCTATGATCGGGCCCATGCCGGAACTTCCTGAAGTCGAGACCATCCGCCGCGGCCTGGAGCGCCACCTGCCAGGGCGCCGAATCCGCCGGGCCGAAGTGCGTGATCCGAAACTGGTCCTGCACCCGGACTGGGAGAGCTTCATGATCGAGCTGGCGGGACAGACCTTCCAGCGGCTGAAGCGCGTCGGCAAGATGCTGATCTTGGAGCTGGACTCGGTGAGCCTGCTGGTCCATCTGGGGATGACCGGACAACTGACCTTCCGCGACCCGGAGCGACCGGACTGCACCTCCTTCCGGATCCAGCCCCTGACGGGCCTGCAACAGGCCGAGCAGCACGCTCCGGACCGCCACACCCACATCATCCTGCACCACACCGACGGGTCGGCCCTATGCTACCGGGACATCCGCAAGTTCGGCAAGTGGCGGATGTATCCCCGGGCCGAGGCCCTGAGGTGCCCGGAGTTGACCGCCCTGGGGCCGGATCCGCTGACGGGAGACTACCTGCTGGAGGGTCTGGCTGCCAGCCTGGGCCGCACGACGCGCCAGATCAAGGCCGTGCTCCTGGACCAGTCGGTGGTCGCCGGACTGGGCAACATCTACGTGGACGAGACCCTGCACCGCTGCGGCATCCGCCCCGGACGCCGGGCCGACCGGCTCAATGGCAAGGAGGTCCGACGGCTCTTTGAGGCGATCCCCTGCGTGCTGCATGAGGCCCTGGGGAATGGGGGCACCACCCTCTCGGACTACCGGGACGCCGACGGCCTGGAGGGCCAGCACGCCAAGGCCCTGCGCGTCTACGGTCGATACGGCGAACCCTGTCCCCGCTGCGGACAGACCCTGAGGCGGTCGACGGTGGCCGGGCGCACCAGCTCCTGGTGCGCGAAGTGCCAGAAGTAGGCCACCGAGGTACTCCTTCGAGGGCTGAGGGGTCGGAACTCAGCGCTGCAGGCCCAG
The DNA here is from genome assembly GCA_964595195.1 of uncultured Burkholderiales bacterium. Classification (GTDB taxonomy): domain Bacteria; phylum Vulcanimicrobiota; class Xenobia; order Xenobiales; family Xenobiaceae; genus CAZQPM01. The sequence goes on from CAZQPM010000111.1 coordinate 4,846, forward strand.
CATCACCCGGATCCCGCCCATCAGGTCACGGAGCCCCTCCCAACTGCGCATCCCGGCCAGGTGGCGCAACACCAGGCCCGGACGCAGGTAGAACGAGGAGTAGGCCTTCTTGAGCATCCTGCGCAGGCGGGCCTCGTCCCAGTACTCCGACTCGATGTGGGGAAACTCCAGGCGCGAGGAGCGCAGCCGGGTGTAGTCCTTCCAGAAGGACTCGTCCACCAGACCCAGGGCGCGAGCCTCGTCGAAGAGTTGCGTGTGGGGCAGCGGCGTGGTGATCGAGAAGGAGGCCCAGTCCAGGTCCAGTTCGTTGGCCAGTCGCAGGGTCTCCCGATAGGTCTGGGGAGTCTCCCCCAGATAGCCGATCATGAAGTACCCGCGGGTCGAGAAGCCGTGCTTCTTGCACAGGGCCACCGAGGTCCGCACCTGCGCGGTGGTGATGTCCTTGCCCATCCGATCCATGATCTGCTGGGAACCGGACTCGATCCCGAAGTGGACCCGCTGTCCCCCGGCCTGCCTCAGGGCTTCCACCATCTCCTCGTCCAGGGAATCCACGCGGGTGCGCATGTCGAACCGGAACTTCAGGTTCCGCTCGCGGATCAGTTCGCAGATCCGCAGGACCCGGGACTTCTTCAGGGTGAAGGTCTCGTCGAAGAAGACGATCTCGCGGGCCCCGTGCTGGCGCACGTAGAACTCGATCTCGTCGACCACGTTCTCGGGCGAGCGGAAGCGCACGGTATTCCCCGCGTAGACCTGGCTGCAGAAGTGGCACCTGAAGGGGCAGCCCCGGGTGGTCACCATGGTGTAGAAGGGCGACCGGACCGTCAGCGCCCGATAGCGACTGAAGTCCAGGAGGTCGACCGCCGGGAAGGGGTAGCGGTCGATGTCCCGATGCCAGGTCCGGTCCGGGTTCCTGCGGACCTCCCCCTCCAAGCGGACCACCGTGCCGGGGATCGAATCGAGGGAGGTGCCACCGGCCACGGCCCGGGCGATCTCCAGCATGGTCTCCTCCCCGTCGCCACAGACCCCGAGGTCCAGGTGCGGAAAGCCCAGGCAGAGCTCGGGATAGACCGACAACTGAGGTCCGCCCACCACGATCAGGGCCTGGGGCAGGGCCTCGCGAGCCAGTCGGGCGCCCTCCACCGTCGAGGGCCAACCGGCGGTCATCGAGGTGAAGCCCACGATCCGGGCCCGCGAGTCCCGAACTCTCTGGAAGAAGGCCGGAAGCGAGAGATTCTCGGCGTTGGCGTCCAGGACCTCGACCTCGAAACCATCCTCGCGCAGAGCCGAGGCCAGGTACAGGATACCCAGGGAGGGGAAGAGCTGCAGGGTCCTCTCGGTCTTGTCGGGGATGGGACGGATGTTCGTGTCGTGATACTTGACCAGGAGGACCTTCAACAGGCCTTTGGACGCGAGGTTGGACGCGAGGGATCCGGACATGCGGGCATTATAGCAGACCGGACTTTCCCCCCGGGAAGGGTCGGGTCGGGTCGCGCCCGACTGGAAACATGCAGGTAACCTGCCACTTGCCTGGACCTGCTACAATTCGATGGACTACACCACTGGAGGATCCTCGGATGAAAATCGGAGCCAACCTGCTCGCCGCTGCCCAGAAGATGCCGGACCACAACCCGCAAGAGACCGGTGGCTGCCCCGACTACGGCCGCGACACCTACACGCCCTCCCGCAACCAGGGCGGCCCCGACGACACCAGCGATCCCGACTTCGGCGGCAGCCGCGGCAGTGACAACTACAGCGGTCCGGACGGCTCGGGCTCGTACGACGAGTTCCACTAGCCGCCCCGGCTCCAGCGCGACGTAGCGAGAAGGCGTCCCGCCTGGCGGGGCGCCTTCTTCTCATGCGCCGGGCGGGATGACGTTTCGTCAGACGCATCGGGGCCACTCGCCCGGCCGGGCCGCCGGCCCTCAGGCCTCGGGGTCGTCCAACCCGAAAAGACCCATCCTCAGGGCCACCAGCACCGCGTGGGTGCGGTCGCGGGCGTTCAGACGGACGAAGATCTCCTTGAGCCGGAGCTTGACGGTGTTCAAGGGCAGTCCGGTGCGGTCGGCGATCTCCTTGTTGGCATAGCCCGAGGCGGCCAGGCGCAGGATCTCCAATTGGATGGACGTCAGCGGATTGGACGCCTGCTGGCCGTCCCCGTCCCGCAGGCGCCGGCAGAAGGCGATCAGGTTGCTGGCAATCCGTGGGCTGATGACCGTCCCACCCTCCAGGACGGTGCGGATGGCCTCGGTGAGTTCGCCGACCGAGCAATCCTTGGGGAGGAAGGCGCGCACTCCCGACTCGAAGGCTTCCAAGACCAGACTCTCGTTGCAGTGCATGGAGAGGATGAGGGTCCGGACACCGGGGCGCTCCTGAAGGATCCGGCGCGTGGCGGTGACGCCGTCCATGCCGGGCAGGCTGTAGTCCAGGATGGCCAGGTCGAAATCACCGGATTCCAGGTAGCTCAGGGCCGCCTCGGCATCCGACCAGGAGCCGACGATGCGGAAACCCTCTTCGCTGGCCAGCGACCGGGCGATGGCCTCACGCACGATGCGGTGGTCATCCACCAGCACGATCCGCGCCGGTTGCGGGTGGTTTGACTCGGAGTCCCTCACGCCTCTTTCCCCCGGTGCTTGACCTCATGGCAGGGTTGCTCCACGCCTGCGGACTTGTCCGGGAGGCTTCCTGCAGCCGGTATCTTCGTCGATCCCGAAGAATAACCTGGAGAGTTGATCACACTCTCCACCCTGTCGGGTAGCGGGCAGACCCGAAAGGGTGAGGCCCTCCCATCCGGGTGCCGGCGACACCCGAATCGAGGGCCACCAGAACCCGATGCAGCGTGTCCGGAGCTTTCGGAGTGCCCGCCGGGGGAGTAGCATGGGGCCGTGGGAGAAGGATGGACCCGAGGGGAGGATGCAGACGATGCGACGGCGGCTGCTGATCGTGGAAGACGATGAACTGGCGGCCGAACTGAACCGGCGCCTGGTGGCCCGTCTGGGCTTCGAGGTCTGCGGCGTGGCGGCCTCGGCCGCGGAGGCGCTGCGTCTGGCTGGTCAGGAAGGCCCGGACCTCGTCCTGATGGACATCGGCCTGGCGGGTTCCAAGGACGGCATCGAGGTGGCCTGCGAGTTGCGTCGAAGCCTGGGAATCCCGTCGATCTTCCTGACCAGCCAGACCGGACAGGAGATCCGCCTTCGGGCAGCCCAGGCGGCCCCCTTGGGCTTCCTGACCAAGCCGCTGGTGAAGGACGAGTTGCTCGACTGCCCGGACCCCGAGCCCGAGACGGGCCGCTGGGGGGGGGTACCGATTCCGGGGCTGGCGATGTAGCCGGCCCTCGGGTGGAAAGAGGTCGAAGACGCCGACCATGATTCAGCCTGAACAGCCTTCCCGCCTGCGCGTCCTGCACCTGGACGACTTCGACGAGTTCCTCGACGAGTTCCAGGCCATCTTCAGCCAGGACCTGGACATCACGTCCCTGCAGGATCCCGTCGAGGCATTGGAACTCCTGCATGGCGAATCCTTCGACGCGATCGTCGTGGACTACGAGATGCCCGAGATGGATGGGCTGGCCTTCATGCGGGCGGTGAAGGAGAAGTGGCCCCTGCTGCCGGTCCTCTTCTGCACCGGCCAGGGGAGCGAGGAGGTCGCCCGCCGGGCCTTCATGTCCGGGGCGTCCGACTACTTCGTCAAGGACTTCAGCTTCTTCGTCGACCGCGAGAAGCTGCTGCACAGCCTGCGCCGGGCCGTGGACCTGCGCACCGCCGAGGAGAGGCTCCGCGAGGAACGCCGGGTCCTGGACAGCATCATTGAATCGAACCCCTATTCGATTCAGATCTTCGACCGGGACGGACGAAACGTCCGGGTCAACCAGGCCTCCCGCGACCTCTGGGGAGCCGTCGTGGGACCGGATTACCGGGCCTTTGAGGACCCGGCCCTGCTGGACGCCGGCTACGGTCCGGAGCTCGAGGCCGTCCGGGCCGGACAGACCCGCCGATTTCCCCTCCAACTCTACAACCCCGCCTGGGTGCATCCGGAATTGGGGAGTCGGGAGGTGTGGACCGCGGCCATCGTGTTCCCACTGTACGACGCCCGGGGCGCGTTCGACGGCATGGTGGTCATGCACGAGGACGTCACCGCTCGCGTCCAGGCCGAGGAAGCCCTGAAGGAGGCCCTGGCGGACCTGCAGGAGTCGCATCGCCACCTGGAGAGCCGCGTCGAGGAGCGCACCCGGGAACTGGCCGAAACGAACCACACCCTGGAGGCGCAGATCGAGAAGGGCCAGCGGCTGCAGATGGAGTTGCTGCGCAAGAACCGCGAACTGGAGGAGTTCTCGTCCCGGGTCAGCCACGACCTGCGCAACGAGTTGCTGGTCCTCAAGAAGACGCTGGAACTCTCCCCGGAGGGCGACGCCCGGAAGGAGTCGTCGTCCCGCGCCCTCCTCGAGCGCTACGACCACCTGATCCGATTCGTGGACCGTCTGCTCTTCCTGGCTCGGGCCGGCGCCTCGATCTCCTGCCGGCTCGAGGTCCCCTCGAAGCCGCTGCTGGAGGACCTCTTCGCCAGGCTCCGCCCCCCGGAGATTCCGGCCAGCCTCCTGGTGCCGCCCGAGTCTGCCCCCATCCCGGGCGACCCCGTGGGGTTGGAGCAGATCTTCAGCAACCTGATCTCCAACTCGTTCCAGTACCGCAACCGCGAGCTCGACTCGCTGCGGATCGAGGTCGAGGTCCGGGCGGCCGGACCCGAGACGGAGGTCGTCTACCGCGACAACGGTATCGGCATCGAGCGCGAGAACCTGGACCGCATCTTCGACATGTCGTTCACCACGGATCGGCGAGCCCACTTCGGGCTGGGGCTGTCGCTGGTGAAGAAGATCGTGGAGGCCCACGGCGGCGGGATCCGAGCCGAAAGTGCCGGGCGCGGCCAGGGGACCACGTTCCTCCTGCACCTCCCGGTCCCCCGACGCCGCGACAAGGGGGCCGCCCCGACGCGGTGACGCCGGCGGCGCGAGGCGGAGGCAACCCGGCCAGAGGCTCCACCCCCTAGTAGGAAACCCCGTATTTGCGGGCTTCGTGTGGTCTCGTCCAGGAAGCCTCCGCCCACGGCATACTGCAGGACCTCGTCGTTCCACTTGTAGACGTCTGCGGCCATCTGCTGGAACTCCGGCGAGTCCAGGTCCTTCAGCGACTGCAGGACATCGTCCGGACTGAAGCCGGGATGCATGCCTCGGTCCAGGTATTCCTTGGCTCGACGGGCCACCAGGTAGGTGACGAACCTGGAGGTCTTGTCCGCGTCGTCTTCCAGGGGATCGAGGATGGCCTTCAGGGACTTGCTGCCCGGCTTCAGTTCCCTGGTCGCGAAATCCACGGCTCCGCCAAGAATCTCCCCGCCCCCCATGGGATTCTTGGACCTTCTACCCAGGAAGAACTCCACGACCTTCGGAGCGCCCTTGGTCAGCCTGGCCATGACGTAAGGGTCCTGCGAGGGAGGGACGGCGTCTACACCTTTGGCTGCCAGGATGTGGTCCCTCATGATGGCAATCGGGTGGAACTGGTCGTAGAGCGACGTTGTCAACTGGTCCGCAGTAAGCGGGGTTCCAGGCCGGTCATAGACAATCTGCGCGTGGATGCGCGCGGCCGAGGGGGCCTCACGCCGCAGCCTGGCGTCTATCTGGGTCTTCCGCAGCTTGCGCCCGATGTCGCCCGTCCGGTCCAGCAGGACATTCAGCTCCGCGATCGCGTGCGGGGCCACCTGCCGGGCATGGGTGTCGTCCTCGAACCACAGACGGAGCAGTTCCGCCAGGCCCTCCATCTGCTGGCGGTCCTGCGGCATGCCCTGGGTCCAGGAGGACATGGTCCCGGGGGTCTGGTTCGGGTCAGCCAGGCGCTCGACCTCGGCCAGGGCCTCTGGCGACATGTCACCACGGATTCCGTGGTTCACGTCCAGCGCGTGTCCCGCTTCGTGGTAGAAGGTGCTCAGGTCCCCGCTGTTCGCGCCTTCAACCAGGTTGCGCTTCGGGTGGTAGCGCCCGGGGTTCTTCTTGTTCATTCCCACGGCCCGACCATACTGGAAGCGCACTCCCAGGGACTCGGCCAGGCCACGGACCAACTCCTGCTGGGACTTCACGTCGGGCATCCGACCCTGCGCGAGAGGAGTCGGCCCGGGGGCTGCGCTGCCCGCTCCAGGCGTCGGTCTGTGGGCCGGCCCGGGGGCTGCTGGGGAGGCCTGGGCCTGCGGGGCAGAGGGGCCCGGGGCAGGCCGGGGCGGAGGAGCCCCGGGGGTGGAGGCCTCTAGGGTGTCGGGGGTGGAGGGGGTGGCGCTTCCTGCAGCGTCCGCCCCGTCTCCTCCAATTGTCTCCTGCCCGCTTCCGCCCCCCGCCTCGCGTCCTTCATAATGGCTACGATGATCGGGGAGTCCTCCATTTGGTTCTGGCCGGGAACCCGATCCAGTTCCGCCAGGGCTGCGGTCCACTCCGCTTCTGTCAATGCCTTGGTCGACGATGCGTTGCTGTTCATCAGCGAAGATTCTCTCGAACTTGCCACGCTGCCTCCTCCAGGTTCCGCCATGTTGCGACACCAGCCTGGCGAGTCCGGCCGCGCGACCTGAGCGGACGTCCTCCCCGCTGAAGATAGCATACCCGGCACGATCGTCCAGCATGTAGGTGGCGTTCTGGAATTCCTGGAGAAGCGATTTCTCGCGGAACTGCTGTTGACGCCCACGCTGGCTGGCCGCCTGAGGGCGGATTATGACCAGGATCG
>CAZQPM010000112.1:0-11538 GCA_964595195.1 uncultured Burkholderiales bacterium
CGAAGGTCACGGGGTCTCCAACCCGCACCAGGGCGGCCAGGATGGCCATGACCGGGAACTGGGGAACCGTCAGGAAGACGTCGATCACGGCCGTCAGCAGGGTGTCGAGGTGGCCTCCAACCAGGCCGGCCGTCAGCCCCACGGACAAGGCGATCAGCACGGCGAAGACCCCGGTGAAGAAGCTGATCTGCACGATGTCCCGCGACCCGTGCACGATCTGGGCGAAAGTATCCCGGCCGGCGTAGTCGGTGCCCAGGAAGTGCTGCAGGCTGGGGGCCTGGAAACGCAGATCGGGATTCGGCATCCGCTCCAGGGGAATCACCGCGGGGCCCAGGACCGCCATCAACAGGAAGAAGGTCAGGCCGACCAGGCCGAACAAGGCCCGCCGGTTGCGCATCAGGGTGCGCCAGGCGCTCATCTGCGAATCCTCGGGTCCAGGCGCCGCAGCACCGCCTCACCTCCCAGGTTGAAGAGCACCACGCCCAGGGTGCTGACCAGGAAGATCCCCTGCATCAACGGGAAGTCCCTCCGATCGATGGCCTGCGCCAGGAAGAAGCCCAGACCCGGATAGCCGAAGATGGCTTCCACCAGCATCGAGCCCCCCAGCGCCGACCCCAGGGCCGTGGCCAGGGAAGGCACCAGGGGCATCAGGGAGTTGCGCCCCAGGTAGCGGGCCAGGATCCGGCCGCCCTTCAGACCCCGGGCCCGGGCCACGTGGATGTACTCCTCACCCAGGACGCTGGTAGCCGAGGCCTTCATGGCCAGGGTCCAGTCGCCGATGGCCGGCAGGGCGAAGGCCATCACCGGCAGGATGGCGTGCAGCGCCGCGTCCGTGAGGAAGGCCAGGTTCATCCCAGGCTCGACCGCCGGGGTGTAGTTCCCGCGCATGGGCAGCCACTCCAACCAGATGCCGAAGACCAGCAGCAGCACCAGACCGATCAGGAAGGGTGGGATGGCCTGGGAGACCGTGGCGTGCAGGGTGAGGAGGGGATCCAGCAGGCTCTGCCGGCGCAGGGCCGCCACCAGGCCCAGGAAGCTCCCGACCAGGAAGCTGAGCAGCGTGGCCAGGGTGGTCACCAACAGGGTCCAGGGCAGGGCCTGGGCCAGGATCAGGCTGACCGGGATGCGGTAGGTCAGCGAGTAGCCCAGGTTCCCGGTCACCAGGCCTCCCATGTAGGAGAGATACTGCTCCAGGAGGCCCACGTCGGGGTTGTAGTTGATCATCGCCGCGGCCTGGCTGCGCGCCTGGTCGTAGGCGATGCCGTTCTGCATCTGCAGTTGGATCGCCCAGGAGTGCACGATGTCCCCGGGCATCTGGCGGACCAGCACGAAGGTCAGGGTCATGGCCACGGCGATCGTCGCCAGCGAGGTCAGGAGGCGGCGAGCCATCAGGGCCCTCCCGCGGGCGCCACGCGCCCCTGGGCCAGCAGCGTGGCATAGATGGTCTCGGCTCCGGCCGGCAGGGCGGTCCAGATCGGGTCGTCCCCGGCGGGCCAGCCTTCGACTCGGGGGCCGTCATTCAGGAACAGGGTCAGCCTCTTCTCGAAACAGGCCAGGAAGGGCAGTTCCTGGTGGGCCACGCGGGCCAGACGGCCCAGGGCCTCGCGCTTGGAATCCGGGTCGCGGATCAGACGGATTCTCCGGGCCAACTCGCCGGTGTCCAACCCATCGACGACGGCCGGCAGGCCCGCGGCCATCTGCAACTGGCCACCCGGAAGGAAGAAGCGCTCCAGGGCCAGCGTGGGGTCACCGTAGCGCCCCAGTTGACATCCGAAACTGGCCGCCAGATCGAAGTCGCCGTCGGCCATCCGGGCCGCATAGAGGTCCCTCTTCAGGACCCGGATCTCGGTCTGGAGGCCGAATCCCTCCAGTTGAGCGGCCGCGGTCTCGGCCAGCAGCACCAGATCGGACTGCCCCTCGGGGGCCAGCAATTCCAGGCGGAGCGGTCCGCTCGGCCCGCCCCAGCGCCCGGAAGCCTCGCGCCGGTAGACCGTCCGGGCCATCTCCTGGAGCGCCGCCGTCGGATCCAACTCATAGGGGGTCAGCGAGGCCAGCAGCGACGGGGCCAGCCAGCGGTGGGCGATCTCCCGACCCATTCCGGCCTGCACCCCCCCGGAGGTATCCGAGAAGGGTGAGGCGACGCGCCGGATCTGGTCGCGGTCCAGGACCCGGGCCAGGGCCCTGCGCACGTGGAGGTTGTCCATGGGCGGCCGGCGGGTGTTCAGCAGCAGCCCCACATCCGCCAGGTCGGGAGGGGTCAACAGGCGTATCCGGGGATGGCGGCGCACCACCTCCGCGGCCACGTCGGGCGGGCAGGCCGGGGCCACGGCGTCCACCTGACCGGCCAGCAGGTAGGACCAGATGACCTCGTTGCTGCCCCACCGCAGCAGACGCACGCGCCGGACGCGCAGGCGGTCGGCCTGGGGATGCTGGGGAAAGGCTTCCAGGGACATCTCGGCTGAAGTCACCCTGCCGATCCGGTAGGGACCGGTGCCGATGGGCAGGTCGGGATGGAAGCGGAAGAGGACCTCGCGAACCGCGCGCAGGCTCTCCTGGAGTCCGGGGTCCGAGGAGGCCTCGACCCCGGCGGCCCGAGCTCCTCCGATCTTCAACACGGCGGGCAGGTGCTGGCCGAAGATATGGCACGGCGAGGTGACCGGCTCGGTCAGGGCATCCACCCGAGCCAGGGGCGAGGGCCTGCGGAAGTGGAAGACCACCGTGCCGTCATCCGGGCAGTCCACGGATTGCAGGTAGGACCACACCGGCATGGCCCGCAGGGCCCCCAGGTAGAAGGTACACTGCACGTCGCGACTGGTCGCCGGCGTGCCATCGTGCCACCGGGAACCGGGCCGCAAGCGGACGGTCAGTTCGCGACCGTCGGGGCTCTCGGTGAAGGACCGGCCCAGACGGGGGAGGTACTGGCCGGTGGCGGCCACGTAGACGAAGAGCGGTTCGTAGACGTAGGGGGCCGCGGCGCCAACCCCGCCGGGGGCCCAGGGGTTGCCGTGGTAGGCCGGCGGGATGTCCCACTCGCCTGCGCTGCAGAAGACCCCGCGCTCGGGGGGGCGGGCGGCGCAGGCCGACAGGACCAGGGAGAGCAGGGCGAACAGGACTGAAATGGCCCGGCCAGGGCGAGCCGACGTGGCAGGACGAGTGCCCGTCACGGCCTAGCCCTTCCAGGGCTTCATCGCACCCAGGACCTCGGCCAGGGGGACCACGGCCACCCGGGTGATCACGTCCGAGGCGCCGTAGGGCAGGATCAGGTTCGGCCCGTGGACCAGGCCCCCACAACTGTAGACCACGTTGGGCACGTAGCCCTCGCGCTCGTCCTCTCGAGGCTCCAACAGGGGCTCCTCGAGGACCCCGCGTACCACGCCGGGGTCCTCGAGGTCCAGCAGGAGAGCCCCGATGCAGTAGCGGCGCAGAGGGGCCACGCCGTGGGTCAGCAGCAACCAACCCTGCGAGGTCTCGATGGGCGAACCACAGTTCCCCATCTGCACGGCTTCCCAGGGCATCCGTGGCGTCCACAGGCGGCGGGCCCCCTCCCAGTGGTCCAGCCGGTCGGATTCCAGGAAGAACAGACTCTCGGCGTCCTGACGCCCGATCATGGCGTAGCGACCCCGAAGGCGACGGGGGAAGAGCGCCATTCCCTTGTCGCGCGCGGCGTCCCCCGCCAGGGGATGCATGCGGAAGCGGCGGAAGTCCGAGGTCTCCAGCAGCCTTGGCCGGATGGTCCGCCCATCGTAGGCCGTGCAGGTCCCGAAGTAACGCCCGTCCTCGAAGGCGACGAAGCGGAAGTCCTCGATCCCGCCCTTCTCCTCGGGCAGGCTGGGGAAGAGCACCCGCTCGGCCAGGGGTACCTCGGGAGGGAACTCGATGGTGTAGCCGCCGTCGGGCAGGTTCTGAGGCTCCGCCGTGGTGGCCCAGGGGCCCGGCGGGTCCAGGGTGACCTCGCCGTCCGGGGCCACCAGGCCACTGCGGAACTCCAGCGACGAGATGTGCCCCTCGCCGACGGCTCGCAGGCTCATCACCACCCGCAGGCTCCCCGCGGGGAGCCCGGACTGGTCGGGGTGCGGCACCATGGAGGGGTTGAAGAGCGCCGCGCCCTGGAAGGCATACTCGCAGGACAGGACCGCGCCCAACAGCACGGCCCGATCCCGCGGCATCCCGGGGACGGGACACCGGCGCTCCAGGCGGGATTCCAGGTCCCGATGGCGCGAGCCGAACCGCGAGCGCACTTCCTGCAGACTCTGCTCGGGCAACGAGAGGGCGCGCTGGGTGATCCTGAGCACCCGCTCGGGGTCGCCCGGGACGAAGGGCCGCAGGAGGACCCGCGAGGGATCAGGCCGCAGGGTCCAGGAGAGGCGACGCAGGTTCATGGAGATGGAGGTTCGAGACCGCCCCTCCCCCCCCTGCGCGGACCCGGCTAGCCGGCCAGCTCCACCCGGGCCCCGTCCACGGCCCAGCGGTGTTCGGGCAGGAAGACGCCATAGAACTGGGGGTCCAGGTTCGGGATATGGCTGGTCACCTGGAAGGGAAGAGCGCAGCGCGCCAGGGTCGTGGACTGGTGCTCGTCCGTCACCTCGACGATCAACCGGTAGCCACCCGGCACCAGACGCAGCCCGGGCAGGTCCAGCTCGATTCGATGGTGGCCGGACATCTCGGGAGCCAGACCTCCCTGAACCCGTGTGTTCGAGGCGGCGCAGGCCATACCGTCGCTGCGCACCACGCCGAAGCCCAGGATCGGACGGAGGCGGGTGTTCAGGTCCAGGTCCATGGCCACCGAGAGGGTCCCTCCGCTGGGCATGGGCACGGCGCTGCGAAGCTCGGGGTGACTGAAGCGAGCCATCTCCCCATTCTCGAAGTGAACTTCCTGACCGACCTCCAATCCCTGGACCTGGCGCTCGTAGGCCTTGACGACCTCGTCGGCGGCACCGATCGACCGGATCCTGCCGTGGTCCAGCCACATGGCCCGCGAGCAGGTGCCCAGGACGGTGAAGAAGCTGTGCGAGACCAGGACGACCGCCGTTCCCTGGCGGCGCAGGTCGCCGATGGTCTGCAGGCAGCGGTGCTGGAAGGCCTGGTCCCCGACGGCCAGGACCTCATCGATCAGCAGCACCTCGGGGTGGGCGTGGACGGCGACCGAGAAGCCCAGGCGCATGTACATGCCTGAGGAGTAGCGCTTGACGGGCACCTCCATGAACTTCTCCAGGTCGGCGAAGGCCACGATGGAGTCCATCCGGGCCTGGACCTCACGGCGGGTCATCCCCAGGATCACGCCGTTCAGGTAGACGTTCTCGCGGCCGGTCAACTCGGGGTGGAAGCCGGCACCGACCTCGATCAGGCAGGCCAGCCGCCCCTGGCGGTCGATCCGCCCCCGGGTGACGGGCATGATCCCGGCCAGCAGCTTGAGCATGGTCGACTTGCCGGCGCCGTTGTGGCCGATGATCCCGAAGGCCTCCCCAGGCTCGACCGCAAAGGAGATGTCCTGCAGGGCCCACAGGTCGTCGGCGCCCCCATCCCGGTTGGGGAAGAGCAGCGAGCGCAGAAGGCCGCGGGTTCCGCTGAGGTGGTAACGCTTGCAGACGCCCTCCACGGAGACCCGGCCGGGGCCTCCCACAAGGTCGGGGTACTCGCTCATCGCCCCTCCCGCTGCGGATGAAGGATCAGGGCCGGGGTGCACGTTGGTTTGAGCAGACTGTCGGGCATATCGGGCCGTCGCGATTCCTGGGATGGACGCGAGGTTCCCAGCGCCCGGCGCATTTCCTGCCCACCCCTACAGGGGCCGCCTGGCGGATTCCCCCCGAGGCGGCCTGCAGGGGCCCGCAACCCAGGTCAACTGCTCTTCCCGGACCCAGCCCTCCACGCGCTCCGCGGTGCGCACCAGGCACCAGCCGGCCTGGGACCTGCCCACCAGGACGAGGGTTCCGGCGCGCAGGCGAGCCGCCTCGGGGTCGTCCGGCCCGGGGCCGGCGTGCAGGGCGGCCGACCGGGCCAGCACGATGGCCCGGGTGGGCCCGGACACCCCCTGGACGAAGAGGAGGCCCGCTGCGGCCACCAGGACCAGGGCCGTGGCCAGCACCCGGCGCCGGCGCAGCAGGCCTGCCAGGACGGCCAGGACGGCCAGCAGCGACGCGACCAGCAGCCACTCCCCCGCCGCCAGGAGGCGCCGTGCAGCCGAATCGGCCAGTCCCAGCGCGCGCAGGGTCGCCTCGCACCGATCCCGGATGACGGGATCGCGCGGAGCGCGTGCCAGGGCCGCCTCGAAGGCGGCCCGAGCCCGGGGCCGGTCGCCCGTCGCCCCCAAGGCGCAGCCCAGGGCCAACCACAGGTCGGCGCAGTCCATCCCCTCGTCCAGGGCCTGGCGATACTGCCAGGCAGCCCGGTCCGGTTGACCGCCCTTCCAAGCGACCGCGGCCGAGGCCACGCCAGGATGGTGGGCAGCATCCAAGCGCGGGCGGCCCGCCAGCAGGGCCACCGGGGCCGCCAGCGCCAGCACCAGGCTCAAGGCGACCAGCCCACGGGGGAAGGGACCGGGCCTCGCCGAGGGCTGCGGAGGGAGCTGCAGTTCCGGAACCGAGGCGACCACCTCCAACAGGCGGCCGGCCAGGTCGGCGCAATCCGCGTCGGCTGCTGAGGCGGGGGCGAAGCGCCGGGCGTCCAGCTCGTCGACCAGACAGGCCAGATCGGCGAGGCTTCGAGGGGTCGCCCCCTGGCCCGCCAGGGCCTCCCCCAGGCCCCTCCGGTCGAGGCGACGAAAGCCCGCCCCCAACCGCTCCTCCAGCCACAGGTCCAGGGCGGCGGCCACTCCGGTGCCGTCCTCCAGTTGCTGGCGCGTGGCATGGACGCCCCGAGCGGGGCGCGGCGAACGGGGCCTCCAGATGGCCAGTAGCGCCAGGGCCAGCAGGGGCAGGGCCTGGGCGGCCAGGGGCCAACCCGAAGTCGGCCAGGACGCGCGCCAGGTTCCCGGGTCGCGAGGGCCCGGTAGCTCGGGGTCGGCCGACCGACGCGGCTTACCGGAGGGCAAGGGGGAGGAGCCGGTGACCCGCAACTCCAGGGCGGGAAGTCCGACCCGGCGGTACCGTCCGGACGCGGGGTCGAACCAGGCGAAAGCCAGCCCCTGGATCCGAGCCGGACCGGGGCGCAGGGCTTCCAGGACGGTGCGGAAGGTCCGCTGTCCCGCGGGGCGGCCGGCTCGGGGGTCCACCCCTCCGGAGGCGCGCGTCTCCAGGACCCGGAAACCGGGCAGGGCCGGCAGCACGGGTGGATCGAAGAGGCCCAGATTGCCCTCTCCTTCGACCACGATCTGCAGGTTCACGGCCTTCCCCACGCCGACCTCATCCTGTTCCAGGGACGCCGAGACACGGAAGTCACCGACCGCGCCGGTGAAACCCGGCGGCCGACCGGCCAGGGGCAGGGGTCGCACCTGGATCGGGAAGGACGCTCCGGCCAGGACCCCGGTGTCTCGATCCTCGAAGAGGGTCTGGAAGAACCGGGGGTGGGCCAGACGGGTCGCCAGGCTGAAGGCCCCCCGGCTGAGCGTCACCGAGGCCGGCCCCACGGTCACGGGCCCCCCCGCCTGGGGGAAGAGCACCAGGCCCACCTCCGCCCCGTCGTAGAGGACCCCCCCGACCTCGGAGGTGATCTCTGCCTGGGGTAGCGGAAGAGCTACGAAGCCCGGAGTGGAGGGCGGCTGATACCTGGGGGCGGACGCCAGGTCCACCGAACGCAGCACCTGGAAGGTCCAGACCACCGGTTGGCCGACCCAGACCTGACTGCGGTCCACGGAAGCGTTCACGAAGACCGGGACGCCGGCGCCCTGTTGGCTGGCGGCCGGCTCGGCCAGCACGAGGAGGGCCAGGCACAGGAAGAAGGCTCGTCTCACCACGTCTCGGTCCCCCGAGGCGGCTTGAGTCGGGGACGGCCGGGCACCGGTTGCCGATGGCGGCGCTCGCGTTCATCGAAGTAGCGGAGGAGACGCTCGGCCTCCTGGGCAGCCGGGCCGCCCAGCGACGGCGGCGGCTGAGCCGGTGGGGCCTGTGGCGGCCCCGGAGAAGGCGAAGGGGAGCTCTGAGGGGGCGCCGATCGAGGCAGACGGCCCATGGCCTCCCAGAGGTTGTGGCGGGCGGCGTCGTCGTCCTCGTTCCAGCGCAGACAGGCGCGGTAGGCCTCTGCGGCCGCTCGGTAGTCCTGCTGGCGGAAGCGCAGGTTGCCCAGGGCGAAGAAGGCCTGCGCCCTGAGGGAGGCGTCTGACGACTGGCTGGCCAGGACCAGTTCGCCGGCGGCCCGAGGGTAGCGCCCCTGCCGATAAAGGGACAGGCC
The DNA here is from genome assembly GCA_964595195.1 of uncultured Burkholderiales bacterium. Classification (GTDB taxonomy): domain Bacteria; phylum Vulcanimicrobiota; class Xenobia; order Xenobiales; family Xenobiaceae; genus CAZQPM01. The sequence goes on from CAZQPM010000112.1 coordinate 8,323, forward strand.
CAGGGCCAGGTGCCCCAGGGGATCCCGGGGGGCCTCCCCGACCGCCCGCTCAAAGCGCCGCGTGGCGGCCTCGAAGTCCCCCCGAGCGTAGGCCCGATGCCCCTGCCACAGCTCCCAGGGAGCCCAAGCCGCCGCGGGTCGACCCAGACCGACCCCCAGGCAGATGGCCAGGCAGGCCGCTCCGAGAAGGGCGCGCCTCACGACCGCACCTCAGGCACGAGTCGACCCGCCAGGATCAGCGCCACCGCCAGCGCCAGGAAGACCTGGTAGCGTTCGACGCGACGCTCCTGGAACCGGGCCTCCAGGGTTCGGGCCTGGCCCGCGCGGACGGCCGCCACCACCTGCCGTGAGGCGGTTCCGCCAGGACCCAACCGCGTGTACAGCCCGCCGCTCGCGGCTGCCATCTCGCGCAGCGTCGCCTCGTCCAGGCGGCTGCGCACCGCGCGCCCCTCCGCATCCAGCAGATCCTGCCCGCCCTGGTCGGGGTCCGGCACCGTGGTGCCCTCCGGGGTCCCGATGCCCACCACCAGAAGGCGGATCCCCCGCCTGGCAGCCTCCCGAGCCGCCTCCAGGGGCTGGCTGTGGTGATCCTCGCCATCGGTCAGCAGCACCACGAAGCCCTCCTCCCCCTCCTCGGGAAGCCGGTCCACGGCGACCCTGACGGCGTCGCCCAGGGCCGTCCCGGGGACGGGAATGGCGTCGACGCCCAGGCCCTCCGTGAAGAGTTCCGTGGCCGCCGAATCCATGGTCAGAGGGGCCATGGCGTAGGCCCTCCCGGCAAACCCGACCAGACCCAGGCGATGGCCCTGCAACTGCCGGATCATGTCGCCCAGTTCCAGGCGAGCGGCCTCGATGCGCGAGGGTGGCAGGTCCGTGGCGCTCATGCTGGCCGACAGGTCCACGGCGAAGACGACATCCACTCCGCGCACCTCCGTGCGCTCGGGCCGCAGACCCCAGCGAGGGCCGGCCAGGGCCACCAGGCCGACGGCGCCTCCCAGCAGCACCAGGCCCAGGCCCAGGTCGATCCGACGAGGGTCGCGCCCTCGGACCAGGCGGCCCAGCATCGCGGGGGCTGCCAGGGTCGCAGCCAGGGCCCGGCGAGCCCGCTCCCGGAACGTCACCAGCAGAGCCAGCGCCAGCCAGGCCGCCAGCCACCCCAGGTGCTCGGGGCGGGCCAGGTCCATCAGGGCACCTCCTGAAGCCAGGTGTGCTCCAGCAGCAGCGCCAGGGCCAGCAGGGCCAGTCCCGCGGCGACCAGGCCGGGGTAGAGTTCGCGGACCTGGAACACCCGGTGTGAAGTCGTGCGGCGTTCCAGACCGTCGATGTCCGCGTAGATCCGGGCCAGGGAGCGGGCGTCGGTGGCCCGGAAGTAGCGACCCGAGGTCACGGCGGCCACCTCGCGCAGGGTCCCCTCGTCCAATTCGGCCTCGGAGGCGTCCCCGGACGGGGCGCCGACGCCCACGGTATGGACCCGCACGCCGAAGCCGGCGGCCAGGCGCGCGGCCGTCAGGGGATCGACTTCGCCCGTGTTGCTGCGGCCATCGGTCAAAAGGATCACGACCTTGCCCTGACCCTTCACGCCCTTCAGGCGATTCACCGCCGTCACCAGGCCATCCCCCAGGGCTGTGTTCTCGGTTCCGGTCATGCCGACCCGGACGGCCTCCAACCAGGCGAGCAGGGCCTGGTGATCGACGGTCAGCGGACACTGGGTCAGGGGGATGCCTCCGAAGACCACGATCCCGATCCGGTCCTGAGGCCGCCCCTGCACGAAACGGCTGCTGACCGACCGGGCGGCCTCCATACGCGTCGGGTGGACGTCCGGCGCCTCCATGCTGGGCGAGGTGTCCAGACACAGCACGATGTCCAGGCCCTCCTCGGTGCGAGACCCCGTGCCCGAGGGTGCCTGGGGCCGGGCCAGGCCCACCATGAGCAGGGTCATGGAGAGGCTGACCAGGGCCAGCGGCAGGTGGCCTTCCCAGGCCGGGCGGGTCCGACCGGCAGCGTCCATGAGGCCCAGGTCCGAGTAGCCCAGGGCGGGGCGCCGCGAGGCGCCCTTGCGGGCCGCATCCCAAAGCAGGAACAGCACCGGAGGAAGGGCCAGCAGGACCCAGGGATCGGCAAAGCGGACGGCCGAGATCAGCATGAGCCGTCCCGCAGCAGGTCCCGAGCCTGCTCGGCCAGCGTCTCCAGCCGACCGGCCCCGGGTTCGTGACGGGCATAGCGGGCCAGGTCGGCCTCCTCCAGGAGGGCGATCCAGCCCGGGTCCGGCTGAGGCAGCCGCGCCCCCATCTCGGTGGTGGTATACCTGCCGGCAGGCCAACCCTGGCGCCGCTCCAACTCGGCTCGCAGCATCTGCCCCAAAGCGGCCAGGCCCTCCCCGGCCGGCCGGCCTTCCGCCACGAGGGCGTCCAACCGGTCCAGCAGGGCCTGCTCACGGGACGGGAAGGCGGCCACCCGGGGTGCCCACCCGCGCCGGGTCAGGAAGGCCAACAGAAGGGCACCAGCCAGGCCCGCGCTGGCCGCCAGGACCAGGCGACCCCGACCGAAGACCGGGGCCGGCGGGGGGGGAGCCTCCGCAATCTCGCCACGAGGCTCGGCCGGAGGGGGCAACACCTCCAGGTCCAACGGCGGGCTCTGCGCCGAGCCGAAGCGCAAGGGCGGCAGGGCCACCGCCCCGGGCTCCCAGGCCACCAGGCGCAGGGTGTAACGCCACCCGCGCCAGCCGGGTTCCGGCTCCATGGTCACCAGGATGGCATCCCGGACCTCCAGCGGCGGAACGCGGAGGGCCTCGGCCGGGGGCGGGGTGAAGGGGACCGCCTCGCGGGCCCGGACCTCGACCTGGAGCGTCAGGGTGCGGCCGATCTCCACCCGGGCCGGATGCAGCGCTGCGCGCACGTCCAGGTCGGCCTGCGCCCGGGCGGGAAGGACGGTCCAGGCCAGCAGGAGGAGGAGGCCGGCCAGGGGCCTCAAGCCCGCCTCCGGTCGCGGAGGCGCTGGTAACCGGGGTCGGGGGTGTCCACCAGGGCCGGACGCAGACGGACGGTGGCCGTGCGACACCAGGGTCCTTTTCGAGCTGGGATTGGTAACAACGGCAACCTCGCGGGCTTGGGAAGGGTCCTCGCTTGGAGGCCCCTTCCCGAGAATCCTGCAGGATGCGGAAAACCAAGGCCGTCTGCTGGCCCGAGGCCATGACGCTCGGGACCCGGAAGGCCTCAG
>CAZQPM010000113.1:0-11523 GCA_964595195.1 uncultured Burkholderiales bacterium
CGGCCACCCGACGGCCAATCTACGGGGAGCTCCGGGCGCATCTCCCCCTGCGAGAGAAGCATGAACCAGAAGGCACGGCTCCTCCGCACCTTCCTCGAACGTCACCAGGACCAGGGCACGTACCTGTGCTTCGACTACGTCGAAGGTCGGATCATCGACTTCGACAAGGACTATGTCCTGGTCCGCTCCTGCGGGGAGGAATCCGAACAGCCCTTCGACGTCCTGATCCGCGTGGACCAGGTCACATGCATCTATCCCGCCGAAGACAAGCTGGTCGAGGACGAGAAGCTGCGCAAGCTGGGCGAGATCTACGTGAAGCGCCCCGAAGAGGGCGAACCCGAACCGCGCAGCGAACTGTAGCCTCCCCCACCCTCTCGGCCCCAGACCCCGGAGAATCCGGGCACCAGGGCCGGGAGGCAGGCCTCGGGAGCAGGGGATCCCCGGAGCCGTCGAAAGTCGGACGACCCGGCGGGAGTCCGCACGATCCGGGATGGAGGTTCAGGCACCTGTGGGCGATCTCTGGCGTTGGATCCTCTTCCACCTCTTCGTCCTGGGGATGCTGGCCCTGGACCTGGGGGTCTTCAACCGCAAGGCCCACGCGGTCTCGGTCAAGGAGGCCCTGAGCTGGAGCGCGGTGTGGATCACCCTGGCCCTGCTGTTCTGCGCAGGCGTCTACCACTTCGAGGGTCACGACCATGCCATGCAGTGGCTGACCGCCTACGTCGTGGAGAAGTCGCTGTCGGTCGACAACATCTTCGTCTTCGTCCTGATTTTCGGTTACTTCCGGGTGGCGGCCGAGTACCAGCACCGGGTGCTCTTCTGGGGGATCCTGGGTGCGGTGATCATGCGCGCCCTGCTGATCGCCTTCAGCGTCACCCTGATCCACCTCTTCACCTGGACCATGTACCTCTTCGGGCTGTTCCTGGTGGTCTCGGGGGTGAAGTTCGCCGTCCAGGACGAGGAGGGCGTGCATCCCGAGCGCAACCCCCTGTTCCGGGCGGCCCGGCGCTACCTGAGGGTGACCCCCGACTACCAGGGGGCCAGCTTCTTCACCCGGGTCCAGTCCAGGCTGTACGCCACGCCGCTCTTCCTGGTCCTGGTGGTCGTGGAGTCCACGGACCTCCTCTTCGCCGTCGATTCGATCCCGGCCGTGATCGCCGTCACCCGGGACCCCTTCATCGTCTACACCTCGAACATCATGGCCATCCTGGGCCTGCGCGCCCTGTACTTCGCCCTGGCCGGAGTGATGGACAGGTTCCACTTCCTGAAGTTCGGGTTGTCCGTGATCCTGATCTTCATCGGCGCCAAGATGATCCTCGAGGAGGGCTCCCACTTCTGGCATCCCGGGGGCGACTGGGAGATGCCGATCCTGTGGTCCCTGGGCCTGATCCTCGGGGTCCTGACCACCTCCGTGGGCGTCTCGCTGGCCTTCCCCAAGAAGGCATCAACCGCCTGAGCCCGCGGACCCGGAGATTGCGCGCGCCGGCGAGAGACTGATCCGTATCATTGACGGGAATCCAGGACCCCTTCATGGTGGAGGGGTGACTGTCCGAAGCATGGAATTCCCACAATCCTGCGCCCGCTTCTGGAAATGGCTGGGTATTCCCGCCTTTGTGGCGATTTTCGTCCTGACCCGGACGGGGTTGTGGGGCCTGTGGGTCTTCCCCGAATCACAATTCGGCCTGCGCCTGGCCTTCGGTTTCGGGCCGCTCTTGTGGGCCCTGGGCCTGGTTGCCTTCCTGTGCCGGATGGTCTGGCTGAACCAGGGTGTCTGCTACGAGATCACGGCCACCCGATTGGTCCGGCGCCAGGGCGGCCGGGTACAGAGCATGAAGCTGAGCAAGACCTACGTCAACCGGCAGTCAGGCCGGTTCTTCCCGTGGCTGAGGATCTCGGACGGTCAGCAGGGCTTCTCCATCCAGGCCCTCTTCATGCCGCGCTACGAGGAATTCGCCAACCTGCTGGAGGTCGGCAGCCGGATCCGCAGGTCTGAAGAGACCCTATGAATCCGGGTCCTGGTCGGCAACCTGCTGCAGGCGGTGCTCGTAGGCCTTCAGGAAGGGCCACCAGATCGCGGCCCCCACGCAGAAGTTCAGGCCCAGCAGGGCCAGCGAGCGCAGGTCCTGAGTGGACAGAAGCGCCCCCAAGAAGCAGGGCATGACCCACGGCACCTCGATGAAGGGTGCCGAAACCAGGCCGGAACTCACCGCGAACCAGGCCAGCGTCCCGCAGACCAGGGGGGCCAGCACGCAGGGGATGGCCAGCAGGGGATTGGCCACGACGGGAAGGCCGAAGAGAAACGGCTCGTTGACGTTGAACAGGGCCGGCACCAGGGAGATCCTGCCGATCCGACGCAGGTGCTGATGGCGGGACACCAGGAGCAGGAGGGTGGGCGGCAGGGTGACCCCCGCTCCACCGATCCAGATGAACCACTGGTAGAAGGGGTAGGCGGTCGTGTGCGGCAGAGGCAGCCCCGCGGCATGCGCCTCGGCGTTGGCGGCCACGAACTGCTGCCACAACGGCAGCATCACCGCGTTGATCACCGAGATCCCATGCACCCCGGCCACCGCGAACAGGTGCAGGAAGAAGTTCGAGACCAGGACGGCGCCCAGGGAGTCGCCCAGGCTCGTCAGGGGCCGCATGGCCTCCAGGATCCCGGCGTGGATGTCGACGCCGACCACGTGTCGGACGAACCACACCCCTGAGACCATGGTCAGGATCGGCAGGAAGCTGCGGAATGCATCCACGACCGATGCGGGAATCGCCGCACTCCCAGGCTCGGCGGCCGGCCTGGGACGGTCCGGCCGCAGGATGACCCGGGAGAGCTCCACCATCCCCAGGCCCAGGACGATGGCCAGGAAGATGCCCTCGGGGCCCAGGGGCTTCAGGGCCACCACCCACTGGGGTCCGGGATCGGCGTCGTGCAGCTTCAGCAGAACCGGAGAGCCCGTGATCAGCAGCGCTGCGACGGCGCCCAGCCCTTGGGGAACGGGCGCCAGACGGTACTGGCCGGCCAACGAACTGGCGATGGTGAAGGCGATGTACAGGGCCAGCAGGCCCATGGTGATCCGGTAGGGGAAGAGGATCTGGGCGGTGTGGTCCAGGTACCAACGCCCCGCTCCGGTATCGACCAGGTTCGGCAGCCAGGCCACCGCCCCGTTGAAGTAGCTCTTCAGGACGGGCCCCTGGGCCCCCAGCAGCAGGAAGGTGCTGCCCACCAGGATGATCGGCACCGAGGCGATCATACCGTCCCGCAGAGCCACGACGTGGTGTTGCCGGGAGGCCACTTCCAGGGCCCCGACAGCCCTGTTCCAGACCGCCCGGAACCTTCCAGGGGCAGCGCAATCGCTCATGGTGCTCCTCCTCCGGCGCGCAGTCCCCGCCAGGCCCTGCGCGCCGGGGAAACGCCTACTTCCGGACGAAGCGGGTGCCCGCCTCGCCGCGGACGGCGCGGGTCAGGTTCTCGGGGTTGGTGATGATGGCCGAACTGCCGCCGGCTTCCAGGAAGGCCACGGCGGCCTCCACCTTGGGACGCATGCTGCCCTTGGCGAAGTGCCCCTCCCCCAGGAGGGCCTTGGCTTGTTCCAGGGTGACCTCGTCCAGGCCCTTCTGCTGGGGCGTACCGAAGTGGATGTAGACCTGCTCGACGGCGGTGGAGATCACGAAGGTGTCGGCCCCCAGGTTGGCGGCCAGCAGGCCCGAGGCGTAGTCCTTGTCGATCACGGCGGCGACGCCATCCAGGCCCTCGGGAGTCTCGACCACGGGCACCCCGCCGCCGCCCACGGCGACGACCACCTGACCGGCCTGGATCAGGCTGCGGATGGCGTCCAGTTCGACGATGCGCTTGGGCTTCGGCGAAGCCACCACGCGGCGCCAACCGCGTCCGGCATCCTCCATGACGGCCCAACCGTCGGCCTTCTCGCGGTCCCGGGCCTGGGCCTCATCCATGAAGGGCCCGATGGGCTTGGTCGGGGTCTTGAAGGCCGGGTCCCCGGCATCCACCACCACCTGGGTGACCACCGTGGCGGCGCCCTTCTGGAGGCCCCTCTTGCTGAACTCGTTGAGCAGGGCCTTCTGGAACTGGTAGCCGATGGCGCCCTGGGTGTCGGCCACGGCCGAATCCACGGGAACCGGATGCAACTGGGTCCGGGCGATCTCGGAGCGCAACAGGATGAAACCGACCTGGGGTCCATTCCCGTGGGTCAGGACGACCTCCCATCCCTCCTGGATCATGCCGGCCACGTGCTCTACCGTCTCGCAGAGCGCATCATACTGGTCGGGGACCGTCTGGCGATCCTTGGCCTTGATCAACGAGTTGCCGCCGACCGCGACCACTGCTACACGAGACATGACGACCTCCATGAAGTGCACAGACATCCTCCAGGTCGCTTGGGGCTCCAAGCGACCTGGAGGTGGACCCCGACCATTCCAGCCGGCGCCCGGGGATTCCTGCGGCCGTCAGGCGCGGCCAGCCGTCCGCTGACTGCGCTCCAATCGTCGGGCGTACAGGGGGTATTCCCTGCACAGATCCTCGACGCCGCGGCGAACCCGTTCAGAAACGCTCGAATCCTCGGGGGCCTTGAGGACCTCAAGGATCCAGCCGCCCACGCGGCCCATCGCGTCCTGCCCCATCCCGCGAGTGGTCAGGGCCGGTGTTCCCAGACGGATCCCGCTGGCCACGGACGGTGGGTTCCTGTCAAAGGGGATCGCGTTCTTGTTCACCGTGATCCCGGCGCGGTGCAGGGCGGTCTCGGCCTGTTGACCGGTCAGGCCCAGTGGCGTCACATCCACCAGCATCAGGTGGGTGTCGGTCCCGCCGCTGATCAGGCGGGCCCCGCCGCCGGCCAGGGTCTCGGCCAGGACCCGGGCGTTGGCCACCAAGCGCTGCTGGTACTCGCGGAACGGATCCTGCAAAGCCTCCTGGAAGGCCACGGCCTTGGCCGCGATGACGTGCTCGAGGGGGCCGCCCTGGAATCCGGGGAAGACCTGCTTGTCCACGGCCTTGGCCAGTTCCTCGCGGCACAGGATCATGCCGCCCCGCGGGCCGCGCAGGGTCTTGTGGGTGGTCGTGGTCACCAGGTCGGCGTAGTCCACCGGGTTCTGGTGCAGACCCGCGGCCACCAGGCCGGCGAAGTGGGCCATGTCCACCATCAGGCGGGCTCCGACCTCATCGGCGATCTCGCGGAAGGGGGCGAACTGGATTTCCCGGGGGTAGGCGCTGGCTCCGGCCAGGATCAGCTTGGGCCGGTGCTCGCGGGCCAGGGCCCGGACCTGGTCGTAGTCGATCCGCTCGGTCTGGGGATCCAGGCCGTACTGGACGACCCTGAAGTGCGAGCCCGAGAAGTTGACCTTGTGACCGTGGGTCAGGTGCCCGCCGTGAGCCAGGGACATGCCCAGAACCGTATCGCCGTGCTGCAGGACCGAGTAGTAGGCGGCGATGTTGGCCTGGGAGCCCGAGTGGGGCTGCACGTTGGCGTGCCCGGCGCCGAAGAGCCGACAGGCCCTCTGGCGGGCCAGGTCCTCGATGACATCGACGAACTCGCATCCCCCGTAGTAGCGCTTCCCCGGATAACCCTCGGCATACTTGTTGGTCAGCACGCTGCCCTGAGCCTCCAGGACGGCCTCGCTGACGAAGTTCTCCGAGGCGATCATCTCCAGGGTGGTCTCCTGGCGACGGGTCTCGCCGAGGATGGCTTCGGCCACCTCGGGGTCCACGTTCCACACATGGTCGAGCATGGGAATCCTCCTTGAAAATCCGGCGCCCGCTCCGGAATCGGCCGAGGTCTCCAGCCAGACCTCCAGGCGCCGCGGCAGGGCCCTCCTTCGCTCCCGCAGGCGGCGAACCTACTGCAACGCCAGGGGGAGCCCACGATCGAAGAAGGCCTCCCCACGGGGAGGCCTTCTTCCGGTCCGCCGTCCGATTCCTAGGCGACCAGGTCCAGGGCGTCGCTGCCGCGCTTCTTCTCCTGGCTGGGCTCCAGGAAGGACAGCGTCTTGGCCGCCTGTCCGCTGTAGAGCCTGTAGACGCCGTCCTGGTGCTCGGTATCCTCGGCCTGCCAGGCCTGGTCATCCCGGGAGTCGACCTGGGAACCCTGGGTCTTGCCGGTGCCGGTTCCGCCACCCTGCATCTGGGTCAGGGCCCCCAGAATCTGGCGGTAGTTCGAGCGGGAGTAGGGCTCGTTGCCGGTGTACTGCGCCAGTTGCATGTTGACCATGCTCTCGAGGTTGCGCAGCATGACCGTGCGGCGGGCCTCAGTACCCAAGCCCATCTGCTGGGTGGGTTGCTGCGGCTGGGTGGAGTCGAACTTCGCCTGCAACTGGCGACTGTTGTCGGCCAGGGCCAGGCGCAGCGTCCGGGTGGCGACGTCGCCGGTCTGAGGTTGCCCCGTCTGCAGTTGCGTGGCCGTCGACTCCGGGCTGGTTCCCCCGGCCTTCCCGGCCTGGGTTCCCGCCTTGGCGTCGCCGGTCTGGACCTGACGGCGTCCTCCGGTATCGCGACGAACCGCATCCACGGGCTGGTGGCGAACACCGGCGGCGTCCTCCAGGTCCCCCTGTCGGGCCGCGCCCCGAGCCGGGGCCTGCTCTTCGAGGCCGTCCTCATCGAGGTGTTGGACTCGGCGAGGTTCCTCAGCCTGCTTGAGTTCCTTGGGAGCCGTGACGTTCTGGGCAAACCCGACATGGGCCGCCTTGTTCACGAGATTCGCAGTGCTGACCGCTGTGTTGATAGCCACTTTTACCCGTCCTCCTCAAACCCTATATACCGAGGTTCCTGGGAATCGACAATGGGCAGGGACCGACACCATTGTTAACAAGTTGTGAACCCAAAGGACGCGGAGCCCGATCCGCCCGCCCGATGCGCGCTCAGGCAGGCTCCTCCGCGGCGACCGCCTCGCCGCGCTCCGAGAACAGGGCGCCCAGGAACTGCTCGGGAACGAACTCCTGCAGATCCTCCAACCCCTCGCCGACTCCGATGAACTTGACAGGGATGTGGAATTCCTGGGCGATGGCCACGATGATCCCGCCCCGGGCGGTACCGTCCAGCTTGCACAGGACCAGGCCTGTCAGTTCCGTGACCTGGTGGAAGACGCGTGCCTGTTGCAGGGCATTCTGCCCCGTGGTGGCGTCCAGGACCAGCAGGACCTCGTGGGGAGCCCCGTCCAGATCCTTGCCCGCCACGCGCCGGATCTTGCGCAGCTCCTCCATGAGGTGGGCCTTGGAGTGGAGTCGTCCCGCAGTGTCCACCAGGACCAGGTCGGCCCCCCGGGCCCGGGCCGCAGTGATGGCGTCGAAGACCACGGCGGCAGGGTCCGAGCCCTCCCGATGGCGGACCAGATCCACCCCCAGGCGGTCGGCCCACACCTGCAACTGGTCGATGGCGGCGGCCCGGAAGGTATCGGCGGCCGCCAGCAGCACCTTGAAGCCCTGCTGCTGGTAGTGGTGGGCCAGTTTGGCGGTCGAGGTGGTCTTTCCGGTCCCATTGACGCCCACCATCAGGACCACGTTGACCCGGCCCTTCTGGAGCTGCATCTGCCGCTTCTCGGGCTGGCCTCCGTCCAGGATCCGCCCCATGACCTGTTGCAGTTCCACCAGCAGTTCCGCGGACTCCCGCAGCTTCTTCTCGCGCACCGCGCCCCGCAGCTCCTCGAGGATCCGGTCGGTGGCGGCCACCCCCACGTCCGCGCTCACCAGGATGCCCTCCAACTCCTCCCAGAACTCATCGTCCAGCTTCCCGTGCATCCGGAACAGGTCCATGACCTGCCCGACCAGGTTCTGGCGGGTCCGGTTCAGGCCCTGGGCCATCTTCTCGAACCAGGGATCCACGGGAGTCAGGGCCAGGCGACGGGTAGCCTCCCACACGCCGCGCAGCCCCCTGGCCGGAGCCGGAGAGTCCTCCGAGGCGGGCCCTGATGGGGTGACTTCGACCGGGGCTTCCGGCGTCGAGGCGATCGCAGGCTCCCCAGTCGGAGCGGGCGCCTCGACGACCTCCCCGGCCGCCTGCTTCCTGCTGAACCATCTTCCCAACCTGTCCATGGTGCTCGCCTCCGCGCCCTCCGCTACCTGATCCCCAGACCGAGACACGCGGGAGTGATTCCCAGACCGGGACACGTGGGAGGGTAGTCAGGAGGAGGACCGTTCCCTTCTGCCCCCCGGCGCTCCTCCCACCCGCCCGGGTGCTGGAACACGATGGCCCGCCGGAGCCCGGCGGGCCGGATGGAATTGGTCCACCCGCGGCCAGGAGATGGAGGCGCGGGTGGCAAAGCCCCTGGCGTGACAGCGAACCCGGCCTGCCCCCCACCCGCGTTCCTCTTCCAGGAGGACCCCGAACAGTTGTCCCGGATCCGGGCGCAGATCACCACGCCTCCGGACCCCCGGGTGCTGCCCTGGACCCCCCCTCCGGACTACGACCCCCAGACCGTGGCGGTCCGGATCCGCCTGGACCGCTCAGCGGCGGCGAGAGTGTCCGAACCCGCCGAGCCGGTCCGGCAACCGACGCGGATCGAATCGGCCTTCGCGCGACAGACCGGGGCGGTCACGGTGCCCGCCCCGCAGCGGGGTCTGTTCCAGTTGGACGATCGTCCCGAGTCCGGGGCCGCCCCCGCCCACCGCGAGGTTCCTCCCGTGAGCCCCGAGGACGAAGCGCCGGCGGGTTCCGGCTTCGTCTTCGGGGTCGCCCAGGGTGCCTACCGACGCAAGAAGGACGCGGCCGAGGACAAGACCAAGGCTCGCCCCCGACGTCGGACCGAGGAGGAAGATGACCTGCAGGAACGCCTCAAGAAGAGGTTCCTGTAGGCTGCAACTCCCCCACGGCCCGAGCCGCAGCGACCGGGGCGGCCCGCCCGGAGGGCCCGGCACCCCGTCGTCGAACGGTCGGCCCCACCATGGATATCGTGAATCGCCTGGTCGCCGACCTGCGCCCCTTGAGTTTCGGCCCGCCCGTGACCCACGTCTACAATCCCCTGGACTACGCCCGCACCCGCTACCAGGACTACCTGGAGCGCTACGGTCGGCCTCCCCGCCGGGCGGTGATCCTGGGAATGAACCCCGGCCCCTACGGCATGGCCCAGACCGGCGTCCCCTTCGGCGAGGTGACCCACGCGCGCGACTGGTTGGGACTCGAGGGCCCTGTCGGGTGCCCTGCCCACCCGCATCCCAAGCGCCCCATCCAGGGGTTCGCCTGCCCCCGCAGCGAGGTCAGCGGAGCCCGGCTCTGGGGCTGGGCCCGGGCCCGCTTCCTGACCCCTGAGGCCTTCTTCTCCAGGTTCCTGGTCCTGAACTACTGCCCCCTGGTCTTCATGGAGGAGTCGGGCCGCAACCGGACGCCCGACAAGTTGCCGGCCCGGGAGAGACAGGCGCTGTATGAGGCCTGCGACCGGGCCCTGCGCCAGGAGGTCTCCCGGCTCGGGGCCCGGGTCCTGCTGGCCGTCGGTCGCTTCGCCGAGGCCCGCGCCCGCGAGGCCCTGGCGGGCCAGGAAGTCCGGATCGGCCGCGTGCCCCATCCCAGTCCGGCCAACCCTGCAGCCAACCGGGACTGGCCCGGCCTGATGGACCGCGCCCTGGCGGACCTGGACCTGGCGGAGGCGCCCGGGACGTTTCAGGGCCCTTTCACCCGGCAGGTCTAGCCTGACAGGATGAGCATGCCGGAGAGCCGCGCCAACCTGCGAGAGGTCGCCGGCCTGTGCCTGAACGCCGCCAAGGTCCTCCTGGCCAGTGGTGCCGAGACGGCCCGCGTCGAGGAGACCGTGACCCGCCTGGGCAGGGCCTGCGGGGTGGAGGTCGAGAACGTGGCGACGCCCACGGGGATCACGGTGTCGGTGGGTGGCGACCGTCCGGTGACGCGCCTGGCCCGGGTCCGCCGACGCACCATCGACCTTTCCAAGGTGGCCGCCGTCAACTCGCTGTCGCGCAACCTGGAGGCCGGGGAGATCAGCCTCCAGGCCGCCTGCGGCAGGCTCTGCGACCTGGTCGACGAGCCTCCCCTGTACGCCGTTCGCCACAAGTATCTGGCCCAATGCCTGGCGACCTCGGGGTTTGCCGTCCTGGTGGGCGGGGGCCTGCTGGAGATGGCGCCCGCCTTCCTCCTGGGCCTCCTGGCCCGGGGCGTCGAGGAGCGCCTGGACGAGCTGCCTCCCTTCCTGTCGGTCTTCATGAACGCCCTGGCGGTGACCATCGGCACGGCCTTGGCCAAGACGCTGATCCCCACCGTGGCGGCCGACGTGCTGATCGTGGCCGGGGTGATCCCCCTGCTGCCCGGGTTGGCCCTGACCATCGCCGTCCGCGACCTGATGGCCGGAGAACTCCTGGCCGGAGTCGCCCGAGGTGCCGACGCCCTGCTGACGGCGGCGGCCCTGGCTGCCGGCGTCTACGTGGGCATCAGCCTGGGGCAGGTCTGGCTGTGAACCTGCTGCTACAGGCTTTCGGGGTCCTGGTGGGAACCGCTGCCAGCGCGGTGCTTTTCAACGTCCCGCGCCACGTCCTGCTGTGGTCGGCCGTGGCCGGGCTGACGGGCTGGGCGATCCAGACCCAGGCCCGACTGCTGGGCCTGCCTCCGGCCGCCGGCGCCCTGCTGGGCGCCGTGACCGTCTCGCTGGTCGGAGAGGGCCTGGCCCGGGCCCGCCGGATGCCGGCCCTGGTCTTCGTGGTCCCGGGCATCCTCCCCCTGGTGCCTGGTACCCGGGCCTACCACGCCATGCTGGCTCTCCTCAAGCAGAACCACGCCCTGGCGGCGGCGGAGGGTGCCCAGGCCCTGATCGCCGCGGGCGGGATCGCGGTGGGCCTGCTGATGGGGACCGCTCTCACCCGCACCTGGGGTCGGGCGCCGCAAGGTCGACAGGCCGCCCACCACGGGCAGGGGGGCGCGCCCCAACGGCAGGGGGCTGCCCCGGAAGAGCGTGGCCCCTCCCCCAGGCCGGGAGGGGCCGTGGTGCTGCCGCTGAAGAAGCGACGGTCACGCCGGTCCTAGCAGCAATGCCCATGACTCAGGCGGGAAGGCCTCCCTGGTCAGCCACCTGCTTGAGCTGCTGGCACAGTTCGCCCACCAGGTCCATCGTGGTGATGATGCCCACCGGGCGCCCCTCTCGCGTCACGATGATGCGATGGATGCGCGAGGCGCGCATCATCTCGGCGGCCTCCAGGACCGTGGCCTCCTCACCCAGTGCGTAGACGGCCGGCGTCATGATGTCGCGGGCCGTGGCCCCCGGCGACAGGTCGTCCACGGTGAAGAAGCCGACCAGGTAATCCTCCATCTCGGGCACGCTGTAGTACATGTCGCGACCGGATTGCAGATTCGCCCGCCCGCTGGCCGAGAAGGCGGCCACGTCCGAAAGCGACACCACCCCGATGACCTGGCCATGGTCATCGACCACGGGAACCCCCGAGATCATCCGATGGCTCAACAAGCCCGCCAGATCGGTCACGGGCATGTCCGGGGGCACCGTGATCAGTTCGCGATTCATCAGGGGCTTCAGCATCTTCATCGCTTGAGCCCTCGGTGATTCCATTGTACGTTTCGGCGGGTCGCGAACG
>CAZQPM010000114.1:0-11495 GCA_964595195.1 uncultured Burkholderiales bacterium
AGGACCAGTGGGGTCTGCCGTGAGGTGGGGGAGGGCGTCGGATTGATGGGAGACGCCTCGGGTTGCTCCGCGGCGGCCGGCGGCGAGGTCGTCGCGGGGCCTGGGGGGCCCGGAGGCGTCTGGGCGCCCCGGGCGCCCAGGGTGGCCAGGGCCAGGAACATGAAGGTGAAGAGCACCAGCAGGGTCAGGACTCGGGAGCGCACCTGGGAGCAGTCCTCCAGATTGCAGCTTGGCCGCCGTATCGCCGGCGGAGCGCAAGGGCAGGGTTCCCGCTCGGGCGGGAGAAGACCTGCCCCTCCAGTTGGGCCGGGCATCGGCCTTCGTTGAGGTGAACCATGAACGTCCTGGAAAAGTTGCGCGCGCGGGCGCAGGCCGATCCGCGTCACATCATCCTGCCCGAGGGTCAGGATGATCGAACCCTGCAGGCGGCGCGCTGGATTGCCGACCGCAACCTGGCCCGCATCACCGTCCTGGGCCCGCCGGACGCCGTCCGCCAGAGGGCGGCCAGCCTGGGTTGCCCCCTGGACGACGTGGCCGTGGTCGACCACCTGACCTGTCCGAACTTCGAGCGCTACGTCGAGGACTACCACAACCTGCGGCGGGCCAAGGGGATGACGGCCGATGAGGCCCGCAAGGCCGTTCAGGACCCGCTGTACTTCGCGAACCTGGCCGTCCGGGCGGGCAAGGCCGACGGCACCGTGGCCGGGGCCACGAACACCACGGCCCACACCGTGCGCGCGGCCCTGCATTGTCTGGGACTGCAGCCGGGCATCCGCACCGTCTCCAGTTTCTTCCTCATGGTGGTTCCCAATCCAGAGTATGGAGAGGCCGGGGCCATGCTCTTCGCCGATTGCGGCGTGGTGATCCAGCCGGACGCCATGCAACTGGCCGAGATCGCCCTGTCCACGGCCCAGTCCTGCCGGACCTTCCTGGGCGTCGAACCTCGCGTGGCCCTGCTGAGCTTCTCCACCAAGGGCAGCGCCAAGCACGAGCTGATCGACAAGATGACCCAGGCCCTGGCCACCATCCAGGCCCGCGACCCGGAACTGCTGGTGGATGGCGAGATGCAGGTCGACGCGGCCCTGATCCCTCGGGTCGGCCAGTCCAAGGCTCCAGGCTCGAAGGTGGCCGGTCGGGCCAACGTCCTGATCTTCCCCGATCTGCAGTCCGGCAACATCGGCTACAAGATGGCCGAGCGGATGTCTGGAGGCGTGGCCGTGGGGCCGTTGCTGCAGGGTCTGGACTACCCCTCGAACGACCTCTCCCGGGGCTGCAAGCCCGAGGACATCGTGGATGCCGTGGTCGTGACGGCTCTGCAGGCTCAGGCCCGCGCGGGTCGGGGCCGTTGAGAGGGAACCTGGCGAGGGCGGCTGCGGTCCTCTCGCCAGGTTCTCTCAGGGGGGCGGCGCCCCTCGTCCGGCCTGGCCACCGGGCCTGGCCAGGAGGCGCGCCACCGCCTCGCGGAGTTGCCGGACATCGTAGGGCTTGGCCAGGAAACCCTGGATCAGGCCGTCATCCAGCATCTGTTTGACATTGGAACCGGCGGCGTTTCCGGAGTTCAACAGGATGGGCACGTCAGGTTTCAGGAGCCGCAGGCCGTCCACGACCTCCTGCGCGGTCATCCCCGGCATCGTCATGTCCGTCAGCACCAGGTCCACGGCATCGATCCTGGCCTTGAGGATCTCCAGCGCCTCGGCTCCGTCGCGGGCCACGAGCACCTCGTAGCCACTGCGCAGCAGGATCGAGGTGACGACCCTCTGCACCACGGGTTCATCCTCGACGACCAGGATGGTGCCCCGGCCCTCCTGCAGCCGGGGAGGGTGGCTTTCCGGGATGCGGGCCGCGGATTCCAGGCAGCGGGGCAGGAAGAGGTCGAAGCGGGCTCCAGACTCCGGTG
Source organism: uncultured Burkholderiales bacterium (assembly GCA_964595195.1). GTDB lineage: Bacteria > Vulcanimicrobiota > Xenobia > Xenobiales > Xenobiaceae > CAZQPM01. Next base: position 1,898 of record CAZQPM010000114.1, read on the forward strand.
TGGAGTGCACGACGATCCACCCGCCGGCCTGCTTCAGGGCGCCATAGACGATGGACAGGCCCAGGCCGGTTCCCTGGCCGACGGGCTTGGTGGTCTGGAAGGGCTCGAAGAGGCGGGGCACGATCTCGTCGGGGATGCCCGGGCCCGTATCCTGCACGGAGATCACGACGAACTCGCCGTTCCTGGCCCCATCGTGAGGCCGGGTGTCGGCAGGGTCCACCACGCGGTTGCGGGTGATGAGGGTCAGCGTGCCCTTGTTCTGCATGGCGTCGCGGGCATTGACGGCCAGGTTGAGCAGGACCTGGGTCAATTGGGTCGGGTCGACCAGGATTCTCCAGATGCCGTCCTGGAAGTCCCGCACGATCTCGACGGTTGCCGGAATGGTCCGGCGCAGGAGGTCTGCGGCCTCAGCCACGGCCTGGTTGGGGTCCAGCACCACGGGGCGGACCACGCTTCCCCGGCTGAAGGTCAGCAGATCCTGGGTGAGTCGGGCCGCTCGCTGGGCCGCCAGCTCGACGAGGTTCACGTTGTCCTGCAGGGGGGAGGCCGGTGGCAGGGCATCCCGCAGCAGTTCGGCATTGCCCAGGATTCCCATCAACAGATTGTTGAAGTCGTGGGCCACGCCTCCGGCCATCAGTCCCAGGGACTCCATCCTCTGGGACTGCGTCAGCCGGGTCTGGATGGCCGCCTTCTCGGCAGCGGCCTGGCGGCGTTCGGTGATGTCCTCGAAGACGGTGTAGACCTGGTAGGGCCGGTCCTGATCGGGTTGGAAGCGGGGCACGGAGGTGGTGCGCAGCAGGCGGACCTGGCCGCCGGGTCCGCGCAGACCCAGGACCACGTCCTCCACGGCCCGGCCTGACGAGGCGGCCTGCCCGGGTGGCGACTCCAGGTCCGGCAGGGGCGACCCGTCCTCCCTTTGGGCGAACCAGCCCTCCGTGAACAGGTTCCTGCCCACGATCCGGTCCACCGGTTGGCCCAGGATGGTGGCGGCAGCCGGGTTGGCCGACTGGACCCGGCCGTCGGGATCGTGGCACAGGACTCCCTGGACCATGGCTTCAAAGAGGGTGCGGTACTGGTCTTCACTGACCAGGAGGGCTTCGGCGGCCTTCTCGCGGCGCAGGCGGTTGACCATCAGCAGGCCGATGGCGGCCGTGGCCAGGGGGTAGATGGTCATTACCGGCGTGGCGATGGTCCGGATCACGGTCAGGGAGGTCGGCCAGGGCAGCGTCAGCATGAGGAGCAGCATCGCCACGTGAACGACCAGTCCCAGTTTCAGCAGATCCCCGAAACCCAGGTCGGCCAGGGGGCGCTGCAGGCGGTGGCGCCAGACCAGGCCGGTCACTCCGGAGGCCGTGATCACCAGGATGCCCGTCAGGATCGCGGGACCCCCGCCCTGCAGGACGCGGGCGCCGGCGCTGACGGCCATCACCACGGCGACCGGGACGGTTCCGAAGAACAGGCCGCACAGGCTGATCAACACCGAGCGCGTGTCGAAGATGATCCCCTGGCCGAAAATCCAGGGCTGGTGCATGACGGCGACCGAGATGGTGCTCAGGCCCAGGCCCAGGATCAAGTTTCGGGGCAGGGAGTTCGAACGCTTGGGGGGGCGCAGGGCCACGTCGTAGAGGAAGACCATGGCCAGCAGCAGAGCTGCGTTGCTGCCCAGGGCCTTGAACGCCTCGTCACTCACCCGTGGCTACCCCCTTGAGCCCCGCAGGTGCACGTCGCGCCCCGTGCGGCTCATCCTCCGGGCTGGTACCAGTCCTCGATCGACCCGTCGCCCAGCCAGCCTTCCTGGTTCTGGGCCGGTTGACGCCTGGCCGCGTCCCTGCTGGGAGGCAGGCCGGGGAAGGTCCGGCGGGCCGCAGGCGGCGGGGGAGGGCCGGTGAGGTCGGAGGTGTCCCGTTCCACCACGGCTGCGGCGGGCTTGCGGAATCCCTTGTCCTGCAGGGTCTTGATGCGTTGGCGGATGGTCGGTGTCGCCAGGTTCAGGGGATCCAGGATGACGAAGCGCTCGTACAGCTCCAGGGCCCGGGCCAGGTCTCCCTGCTTCTCGGCCAGGATTCCCAGTCCTCGGACGGCCGAGGCGTCCATGGCGTCGTATTTCAGCGCCTGCGTGTAGGCCGTCTGGGCGTCCGGCATCAGGCCCAGCAGCGAGCAGGTGTCGCCCAGAAGCGTCCACAGGGCCGAGGAGGCGGGAGCGCAGCCCGTCTGGTGTTCGGCCGAGACGCGAACCTCCTCGGCCAGGTGCAGGGCCTCCTCCTTGCGGCCCTGCAGGAGCATCAGCTTCACCTTCCGGAAGACCTGTTGGATGGAATCCGGGTAGGCCACGCAGATCTCTTCCATGGTCTGGAGCGCCTGGTTCACCTCGGACATCTTCATCTGCGCGGTGGCCAGGGCGACCGCCAGGTTGGAATGGACCTCCTCGGTGGCGTAGCTGCAGCGCAGGCCCTCCCGGGCCGCGTGGCAGGCTCGGGGCCAGTCCTCGCGGCGAACCCAGTATTCCGCCAGCCCCAGGTGGCCCTTGGCGTCGCGGGGCGCCTGGGCCACGGACTTCAGATACAGGGCCTGGGCCTGCTCGACCTCACCGACGGCCTCCAGGATCGGCGCGATCATGCGGGTGTTGGATTCCTCCTCCCGCAGGTAGATCTCCAGGGCCTCCTGGTAGCGCCCCAGGCGGAAGTAGAGTTCGGCCAGGGCCCGCTCGATGGCGCGGCGCACCGACTTCTTCTCGCCGGGGTCGTTGATGATGTCCTGGTAGTAGTCGACGGCCTCCTGGGATCGGCCCATGCGCACGTAGAGCTTGCCCAGCTCCCACAGCGCCTGGGCGTTCTTGGAGTCAGCCCGAAGGGACTCCTTCAGGGTCGCGATGGCGTCCTCGAAGTGGCCGGCCTGCATCTGCTGGTTGGCCAGCATGTTCCAGGAACGGGCATCGCCTCGGGTGTCCTTGACCGTCTTCGAGAGGCTCTTGATCAGGCTGCCGCTGAGGGCGCGCCACCGGTCCTGCATGCCCAGTTGGGCGTAGACCCGCAGCAACTCGGCCTTCCATTGGTCCAGGTTCTTGTGCTTGGGGTTGGCCTGGATGGCCCGCTCATAGGCCGACTGGGCGGTCTTGAGGTCCTTGGTCCGGTAGGCCAGGCGGGCCAGTGCTTCCAACAGGACGGCGCTGGTCGGCTGGGCGTCCAGGGCTCGCTGCAGGACCCGCATGCCCATCTTCTGCAGGCTGCGGCGCGCTTCCGGGTCCAGCCCCTTGCCCAGCATCTCTTCGAAGAAGGTGCCACCCAGGGGCGCCTCCTCGCCGGCCCGCAACTCGATCAGGTGATTGTAGTTGTCTTCGGCCGTCTCCAGGGCCCCGGCGCGCACGGCCGTGGCCGCCAGGCGGCGCACCGTGTCGGCGTCGTCGGGCTCGAATTGGGCCACCCAGCGGCGCCATTCCAGGGCCTTGGTATAGGCCCCGTCTTCCTCCAGGGCCTCGGCCAGCTTGACCCCGAAGAAGGGATCCCCACACTGTCGGGCGGCCTGTTGCAGGGCGGCCCGCATTCCGGCGCGGTCCGACATCTGGCGCAGGATCTTGTAGCGGCGGACGTGGAGTTCGCGGTCCGTGGGGGCCTGCCCCAGGCGGGCCTCGACGTCGGCCAGGGCTTCGTCCAGGGGCTCGTTGACCTCTCCCAGGATCGGCTTGTCGTTGTCGTCCGCGGCCAGTTTGGACTTGCCGGAGATCGGTCCCTTGGGCGGGGCCTCCTTGCGGACCAGACCCTTGTTGCTGCTCCCCGGGCTTCCGGCGGCGGGCGCACCCCCCTTGGCTGGGAGATTGGGTTTGGACTTGGAGCCGGAACCGTATTTGGGGGTCATGTCGACTTCTCCTCACGGGCGGGGGCCTGATCCGCCCGGGGTCTGATCACGCCAGGTCCGAAAGGGCGCAGGACGGCCGCGCCAGGATCGAACCTTCGGGAGAGCCTTCGGGGACCGGGGGACAACTCCCTGCTTCCTGCGCGCCAGGCATCCCTGGCATGCCAGACCTCTCGGAGGCCCGAGATATGGGGCAGGAGTCCCCCGGTACGGTCAGAATCTTCCGCACGATGTTGGGCCAGACGATCGCTGGACGCTACGAAATCCTGGAACTCCTGGGCGAGGGTGGGATGGCTCGGGTCTACCGGGCGCGGGATCGGCACCTGGGGCGCGAGGTTGCCGTCAAGATCCTGTTGGCTTCGGTGGCCCGGGATCCCGACCTGGTGGAACGGTTCCGCCGCGAGGCCCGGTCGGCCGCAACCCTGGCCCATCCGAACATCGTCCAGGTCTTCGACTTCCTGGAGACCGGCGAGGGGACCTTCCTGATCATGGAGTTGGTCCGGGGTCAGGACCTGCGCACCTGGCTGAAGCAGGAGGGCCCGCTGTCGGTGGCCGAGGCGGTGCGTCTGACCTGCGGGATCCTGGCGGCCTTGGATCACGCCCACGGGAAGGGGCTGATCCATCGTGACATTTCGGCCAGGAACATCCTGCTCGACCAGGACGGAACGGTGCGGGTCTCCGACTTCGGGATCGCGCGGGCCGTGGGTGACAGGACCCTGACCCGGGCCGGCGAGATGCTGGGCTCGGTCCAGTACATTTCGCCTGAGCAGGCGCGGGGCGAAGAGGTCGGGCCCCAGGCCGACCTCTACGGTGTCGGGGTCCTGCTCTTCGAAATGCTGACCGGAGCCCTGCCCTTCACGGCGGAGAGCCCCGTGCAACTGGCCCTGAAGCACCTCAACGAGGAACCGGAACCGCCGTCCCGGTCGCGCCCCGGGCTGCCGGCGGCCCTGGATGCCCTGGTTCTCACGGCCCTGCGCAAGGACCCCGGCGAGCGCTTCGGTTCGGCCGTCCAGATGGCCCAGGCCTTGAGGCTGGCAGTGCCCCCGGAGGACGCGGAGAGGACCCGGACCCTGGTCCGCCCCTCTCCGGCATCGGCTCAGCCCGATATGGAGGGGATGTCCTGCGAGCCTGGCGCCGGACAGGATTTGGAGCCCGAAGCAGAGCCCGGACCGGTCGGCGCCCCGCGCCGGGCAGGAGTCCTGTGGTTCCTCCTGGGGACGGCGGTCCTGGCCCTTCTGGCCGGGTTGGGTTGGGTGTTGCTGCGGCCTGCCGAACGCGTCCAGATCCCCAACCTGGTCGGGTTGCCGTTGCAGGAGGCGCGCAACCAGGCCCAGGCCCTGGGCCTGGACCTGCGCATCCAGGAGCAGCGCCCCTCCGAGGAGATGGCTGCGGGGAGCATCCTCGAGCAGCGCCCCCTGCCCGGCAAGTGGCTGGCCCGCGGTCAGGCCCTGTACGTCGTGGTCTGTCAGGGCCGGGAGCTGGTCACCGTGCCCGACCTGCACGGTCAACTCGAGGCCCGGGCCCGCGAGGACCTGGCTCGACTGGGCCTGCTTCTGCGGGCCGTCCGCCAGTCGGACCCCCAGGTCCCCGTCGGCGTCGTCATCCGCCAGGAGCCCGGCGCGGGTCAGGAGGTCACCCGGGGCACCGAGGTGGAGGCCGTGATCAGTACGGGCCCGGGAAGGAAGGCCGTCCCCGACCTGACCGGCCTGGGCCGGGCCGAGGCCGAGAAGATCCTGACCGATCTGGGCTTCTCGCTGGTAGTCGCAGGAACCCGGGCGGACGCCCGCGCCGCAGAGGACGCGATTCTCCAGCAGATTCCCTCGGCGGGGACCCTGCTGGATCCGGGCCAGCGGATTCGGGTGGTCCTCTCGCGCGGTCGGCAGGGCCTGGCGGCCCCGGATCTGGTCGGCAAGTCCCTGCGCGAGGCGCGCGAGATCGCGGCGGGACAGGGCTTTCGTCTGGTTCTCGAAGGAGATGCCGGCCAGGAGGATTCCATCGAGAGCCAGTCGCCCCAGGCCGGGCAGACCCTGGAGGGCAGCGAGATCCGGGTTCGTGCCAGCCAGACGGCCACGGTGCCTTCGGTGCGGCACCTGACCGTCGAGCAGGCGCAAGCCGAACTGCAGGCGGCGGGTCTGGTCCTGGGAGAGGTCCTGACCGCACCGGCTGCGGGACACAACCCGGGTGAGATCGTCGAGCAGGATCCCGGTGACGGGCAGGACGTCCCGCGGGGATCGGCCGTCGATGTCACGGTCGCCGACCCCGGAGCTCCTGGCCCGGCGCCGCCGGCTGAGGTCCTGTCCCCGGGAAGTCCCAGGCCCGCTGGGGAGGCAAGCCCTCCGCAGACGCCGGGGCCCTGAGTCCCCAGGGCGGGTCATGCCGGTGCGGCCGTCCCGGGGCGCCTCGCAGAATTGACAGGAACCGGACTTGGATGTAGTTTGCCGGGCAGGAGCGCTCAGCGAGACGACCCGATAGGACGGGCTTCGGGGTTGGTGAGGTGGCATGAGCAGCAAATCGACGGTGACTCCACCCCAGGAGGAACGCAGCCTCCTGGACCAGGCGGGTCCATCGGCTGGGGGCAGCGCCAGCAGGGAGGCTGCGGCCTTCGTGTGGACGGCGCTGCGCACGGTCGTCCTGGCCCTTCTGGTGGGCGTCACCCTGGTCTTCTCGGTGGTCCTGGGCGTCACCATCTACCGTTCCTACTTCGCCATTCCCCAGGAGGTGGAGGTCCCGGCCATCCAGGGCAAGGATCTGCGGGAGGCCAACGACCTGCTGGCCAGACTGGGCCTGCGGCTGCGCATCGAGGAGAGTCGCCACACCAACAAGACCCCTGAACGCGTGGTCATCTCCCAGGACCCGGCTGCCGGACGCAAGGTGCGCCAGGACCGGGAGGTCCTGGCCGTGGTCAGTCTGGGCCCCGACATGGTGGAGGTCCCCCACCTGGTGGGGCGGTCCCTTCGCGAGGTCAAGATGGACCTGGCCGATTTGAAGTTGAGCCTGGGCCAGGTAACCTACGTCGAGGGCGGGTCGGACAAGCCCGAGCAGGTCGTCTCCCAGAAGCCCGAGCCCGGGCGCTCGGTTCGCCGGGCGACGGCGGTGGACGTGCGGGTCAACCGGGGAGTCGGTGTGGCCACGGTGGCCGTGCCGAACTGGGTCGGGCAGAAGGTTTCGGACCTGCCGGATCGGCTGGCCAAGGCCGACCTGGTCATGGGGGGGCTGGTCTGGTCGGTGCACGAGGAGATCCCTCGGGGTCGGGTCCTGGGACAGGCCCCTCCAGGGGGGTCGGAGGTCACGTCGGGGTCCCCGGTGGAGTTCGAGGTCTCGGCCGGTCCCAGCGGTTCCCGCGTCTTCACGCAGCGGCGCCTGCGCCTGGCCCTGCCTGCGGGCAGCGACATCCACCATGTGCGCGTGGTGTTGGTCTCGGAGGTCGGTGAGGACGTCGTGTACAGCGGCACTCATATGGCGGGTGACACCATGGAGTTGTGGGCCTCGGGTCCTCCCGGCGCAGAGGCCGAAATCTACGTGAACGACAAGCTCCTGGGCAGGGAGAAGCTGTGAACGACCTGTTGATCTCCGCATCGATCCTGTCGGCCGACTTCTGGCGTCTGGGCGAGGAGGTCCAGGCCGTCTGCGAGGCGGGAGCCGACCTGGTCCACGTGGACGTCATGGACGGACACTTCGTGCCGAACCTCAGTTTCGGCCCCCCGGTCATCAAGCACCTGAAGGGACGGGCGCCCCGGCCCCTCGACGTGCACGTGATGATCGAGGATCCCGGGGCCTGGGTCCAAGCCTATGCGGACGTGGGAACCTGGACCCTGACGGTGCAGGTCGAGGCGTGCACCCATCTGCAGAGGGTCCTGGCCTCGATCCGCCAGGCCGGCATGCGGGCAGGGGTGGCCATGAACCCGCACACCAGTCCGGAGTTCCTCCGCTACGTCGTGGAGGACGTCGACTACGTCCTGGTGATGAGCGTCAACCCGGGCTTCTCGGGGCAGGCCTTCCTGCCCGCGGCCCTGGACAAGATCCAGAGGGTTCGGGAGATCCTCGGGGACCGTCCCGTCCGGGTCGGTGTGGACGGCGGGGTGAACCCCGAGAAGGCGCGAGCCTGCGTCCGGGCCGGGGCCGACGTCCTGATCGCCGCCAGCGCGATCTTCGACCAACCGGATTACGCCCAGGCCATTCGGGAGTTGCGGGGGATCTGAGACCGTCGGATGCGAGCCGGGGCGGCCGCGTCCTGAGGATGCATCGGTGACCTTGAGAAACCTGGTTCTGGTGGGATTGGCCCTGTTCATGGCCGGTTGCGGGTGTCTGGGCTCCCGGTCCTTCCACCTGCAGACCGACCTGGTCAACGATGGCAACAGGCTTCTGGCCCTGGAGGGTACCAGCAACCTGCCCGAAGGCAGCCGCCTGTCGGCTACGCTGAAGGATGCCGAGCGGCTCCTGGGCACCAACCGCACGACCCTGCGGCAGGGGCGCTTCCTCATGACCTTGGATGTCTCCCAGGCCCCCGGGAACGTACCCCTGCTCCTGGAAGTCACCTTCGACCCCCGCTCGGCCTCTGCAGAGATCCAGGATGTGGTCGGTGCCGAAGGGCAGTGGATGCTGGGAGACCAGGTCGAGGACGAGGGGGGGGCGTGGCGCCTGGTGGACCGGGCCCATGTGATCCTGCCCATGAACCGGCGGGACGCGGCGATCCGTCTGGTCGAGGGGGGAAGCCTGGTCGAGGGCATCGTCGGCCTGCAGTCCGAGGTCGGGCAGGTGACCGAGGACCCCGAGGCCGCCGCCTGGCTGGCCCTGGCCCGCATGCAGCGGATCCCCTCCGAGCGCCAGGCCGGCTCGACGTCGCATCGGAACCTGGCCAAGGCGGCGCAGGTCGCCCGCCTGTCCGGGGCCCTGGGCGATGAGGCCCGCCTGTGGCTGACGCGCCTGGGTCGCGAGGAGGCCCTGCTGGCCCGCAGGCAGACCTGGGCGCGCGAACGTCGCCAGGCCCAGGCTTCCCGGGAACGGCGGCGCTGGCTGGTGGAGCCGGGGAAGGCCATGGCGGGCGTTGAGCTCGGGGGCGAGGCGGCTCGGGTCCTGGCCGAGTTCAAGCCCGACCGCATCCCGGATTTCTCGGCTGGGAATGCGGTCGTGCGACTGACCGACCGTCAGGTCGACGTGGAACTGGACGCCGCAACCCGGCGCGTGGTGCGCATCTTCTCCACCTCCGAGCGCTTCCGCCTGCCGGGGGACCTGGGCGTCGGGGTGCCCCTGCTGGTCTTCCAGGAGCGGTACCCTGGCCTGGCGGTCTCCTTCGGTCCGGTGCAGACCGCCGAGGACGGATCCCGCACGGCCCACGGGGAAGCCGTGTTGGAGGAGGGGCTGGTGCTCCGGGTGGAACGCCACGTCGGTCGACTGGGCCTGAACTTCGATCTGGTGGTGGGCCTGGGGGTCGTTCCACCTGGGGCCGGGGGCTGGCGTTGAGCGGCTGGCGTGGGTGGGTGGGGACTCGGCCATGGGAACCGCGTGGATCCCGGTTCACAGGCACCGTTTCCAGCGGTTCCGTGTCCCAGGGTGAGGCCGGAGCGGCGGCGCAGCTCGCACCTGCTTGTCGCTTGCAACATTCGGACATGGATCCGCCGACGCCGAGGACCAGAACCCGGAGGATCCATGGTGCTTCCCAACCCTTGACAGGGTTGCTATAATCCTGGAGTCGAGAGCATTGGTCGCCCCGGTGCTCCCTTCGGATCGAATGCGGGAGTAGCTCAGCGGT
>CAZQPM010000115.1:0-11484 GCA_964595195.1 uncultured Burkholderiales bacterium
GCCAGTTCGGCCAGCGTCCGGGCCAGGTTCTCCAGGCCGTTGTTGGTTCCCCGGGCCTCCAGGCTCAGGGTGCGGTGCGGTCGTTCGCCCAGGGTGATCCGGACCAGGCCGCTGAGCACCGCCTTGGGACCGACCTCCAGGAAGGTGCGCGTGCCGGCTCGGTACAGGCCTTCGACGATCCCCACGAAATCGACCGGATTGAGCAACTGGTCGGCCAGCAGGGTGCGGCTGGCCTCGGGGTCGTCGGGATAGGGCGCGGCGGTGGCGTTGGCGTAGATGGGCACCTGCCCCGCAGGGAAGGGTACCTCGGCCAGGGCCTCGGCGAAGGGAAGGCGGACATCCTCCATCAGCGGGCTGTGGAAGGCGGCCGAGACTTCCAGGGGGCGGGCCGTCCAGTCCCGCTTCAGGCAGACGGCCTCGGCCCGGGCCAGGGCTTCCCGGGAACCGGAGAGGACGCCCTGGGTCGGGTGGTTCCTGTTGGCCAGGACCACGCCCACCTCATCCGCCAGGGCCGCCACCTCCGACAAGGGAGCCGAGATCGCCAGCATCGACCCCCGGTCGGTCTGGCCATTGGCCATGAGGCGGCCGCGCAGGGCCGACAGTCGGAACAGGGATTCCAGGTCCAGACGTCCCGCTGCGTGCAGGGCCACCAGTTCTCCGTAGGAGTGGCCGGCCAGGGCCCCCGGTCGGACCCCGAAACGCTCCAGGACCTTCAGCATCCCCGTCTCGACGGCACCCAGGGCGGGCTGGGCCACCTCGGTTCGCGTCAGGTCGGCCTTCTGGACCGCCAGGGTTCCTTCGTCGAAGGCCGGCAAGGGGAAGATGCGGTCCACCGGCGCCTGCTCGGCGGGCAGGCCCGTCTGGGCTCGCTGCAGGGCCTCGAGCATCTCGGGGAAGATGGTGGCCAGGGCCCGGCCCATCCCCACATACTGGCTGCCCTGACCGGGGAACAGGAAGGCGATCTGCCCCGGGGAGTCCTGCGGTCCGCCAGCAAAGCAGTCGGAAGGCAGTTCACAACCCGCGCGCAGGGCCTCGGCGGCCCCGATCAGGCGGGCCGGAGCCTCGGCGGGAGCGGCGACCACCACGGCCCGCCAGGGCGCCTCGGCCGAGAACGCGCGGCGCGAGCGGTCGGCCCGCCAGGCCAGCGTATCCGGGCGGCCTGCGGCCAGTTCTTCCAGGCTCGAGGCCAGGGCCTCCCGGGAGGGGCCCGAGGCGGCCAGGATCTGTACCGAACCGTCCCAGGCCGGTCCCTGGCGCTGGGAACCGTGTTCCTCCAGGACCAGATGGAAGTTGCTTCCCCCGAAACCGAACGAGGAGAGGGCGGCCCGCCGCGGATGGCCGGCGGGAGCCAGCCAGGGGCGGGCTTCGGTGTTCAGGAAGAAGGGGCTGTTCTCGATGTCCAGCTTGGGGTGGGGGCGTCGGACCTTCAGGGTGGGCGGCAAGACCTTGTGGTGCAGGGCCAGGGCCACCTTGCACAGGCTGGCGGCTCCGGCGGCGGCCTTGGCGTGGCCGATCTGGGACTTGACCGTTCCCAGGGCACACCACTGCCGGTCTCCTGAAAATTGTGTATACACTGACTTCAGGGATTGGAACTCCACCGCGTCGCCGACCTTGGTGCCGGTTCCGTGGGCCTCCACCAGGTCGACCGAACGGGGGCTCACGCCCGATTCCTGGTAGGCCCGTTCCAAGGCTCGCTGCTGGCCGGAAGCGTCGGGCGCGTAGATGGCTCCACCTCCACCGTCGGAGGAGGTGCCGATTCCCGTCAACACGGCGTAGATGCGATCCCCGTCGCGCTCGGCGTCGGCCAGGCGCTTGAGCACCACGATACCCACGCCCTCGCCCAGCAGGGTGCCGTCGGAGTCGTCCGAGAACGGTCGGATCGTCCCTTCCGCCGAGAGGGCCGGGGTCTTGCTGAAACACATGAACATGAAGATGTCGTTGAAGGTGTCGACCCCGCCCGTGATCACCACGTCCGAGCGGCCCGAGGAGAGCTCCGCCGCGGCCAGGTGGACGGCCGCCAGGGAACTGGCGCAGGCCGCGTCCACCACGCAGTTGGTTCCGTGCAGATCCAGGCGGTTGGCGATCCGACCGGCCACCACGTTGCCCAGCAGTCCCGGGAATGAACCTTCCTGCCAGGGGACATAGGACTCGGCGATGCGGCGCACCACCTCCTCGGAGGTCTCGTGGTCCACGCCGGCCTCGCGCAGGGCCCGCCGCCAGTGCGGGTGGCCCAGGCGCGCGCCCAGGGGAACCACCAGTTCCAGGGTGCCGGTGACGCCCAGGATGACGCTGGTGCGTTCCTTGGGAAGGGCGCGCCCCCCGGGGCCGTAGCCGGCATCCTCCAAGGCGGCCTTGGCACCCACCAGGGCCAGCAACTGGGAGGTGTCGGTGGCCTCCAGGGTGTTCGGAGGCATGTTGAATTCGGTGGGGTCGAAGGGATAGGGCTCCAGGAAGCCGCCGAACCGGCCGTAGGTGCGGTCGGGGCTGGTGGGGTCGCCATCATACCAGTCCACCGCCGACCAGTGGGTGTGAGGCACCTCGGTGATGCAGTCCTCGCCGCGGCGCAGGACGCGCCAGAACTCCTGGCGATTGCCGGCGCGTGGGAAGAGGCAGCCCAGGCCGACCAGGGCCAGGGGAGTGGAGGATGTGGTCGTGGCGTCTTCAGGATGCAATTCCGGGTCTCCTATAACAACTGGGACAGTTCGTCCTCAGGATGGGGAGCGAAGTGCAGGGCCTCCGCAGGCAACTCCAGGCCCTGGGCGCGCAGGAAGTGCGCACGGGTCAGGACGGCAGCGCCCAACAACAGGTTCAGGGCCACCACGGCGGCCCGGCGCTGGCCCACCTCCTGCAGGAAAGTGCCCCGGACCCATTGGTTGAAGGCCCCCATCGCCGGGCCGCACCAGATCTGGTAGTCCACGCGGCGGGTGGGGTCGCCGGCGTTGGCCCAGCGCGAGGACTGGCCCAGGTAGGACCGGAAGACCAGGGCCATCCGGTGCTTGGCGTCGGCCTCTCCGCGGGCCACCTGGCGGGGATCCCGGCGCTCGAAGAAGGCCTTGGTGGAGGCCCAGGCCTCGTCCAGGCTGCAGCGCAGGTATTCCTTCTCGATGGTGGCCCGGACCTGGGGGGGCAGGGCCTCCAGACTGTCGTAGGTTCTGTACAGCTCATAGAGTTTACGCGCCTTGACGGGGAACATGGTGCCCCACTTGAGCACCTGAACCTGCACGCCCATCTCGAACATGTCGGCGGCCGGCGCCATGGTGCAATCCGCCGGGCCTGCCTTGGCCAGGACCTCGCGCACGAAGTCCGAGGCCCCGGATTCCAGGCAGGCCTGGTTCACCGAGCCGGTGACGACGTAGGCTGCCCCCATGGCGAAGGCCGCGGCGGTGGAGATCGGCGTGGCGATGCCACCCGCCGCTCCGACCCGGATGGGGTGGCCATGGGCCGCCTGCATCTCGTCGCGCAGGGCCATCAAGGAGGGGAGCAGCGTCAGGGCCGGCTGGTTGTCGGTGTGCCCTCCCGAGTCCGCCTCGGCCGTCAGGTCCGAGGCAACCGGCAGGGTGGCCGCCAACTCCGCCTGTTCGGGGGTCAGGCTGCCTTCCTCCACGAGGGCCGCCAGCATCCTGGGTGGCGGGGGAGCCAGGAACTTGCGGGCTACTTCCAGGCGCGAGACCTTGGCCATCACCAGGTTGGGGCAGCGGATCCTGCCATCCTGGTCGCGCTGGATGCCCGCGTAGCGGAACCGCAGCAGGGGCAGGCTCAGGCCCAGGTAGGCCGAGGCCTCGATCCGGCGCACCCCACGCCGCAGGTAGAGCGCCACGATGGCGTCCTCCAGGGCCGGCTCGTTGGGGCTGTGGATCAGGTTCATGCCGAAGGCCCTGGCGCCGAGGCTCCGCTGGAGTCGGTCCAGGGCGGCCTCGACGCGCTCCGGGGCCAGGCCAGCGGCGCCGAAGAAACCCAGCATCCCGTGGTCTCCCATGGTCTCGACCAGGGCCTCGGAGGCGATGGCGTTGGCCATGGAACCGGCCACACAGGCATAGCGCAGCCCGTGATCCCGTCGGAACGACGCGTCTCCCAATGATTCGGGTGCCAGCGGGGGAGTCCAGGCCCGCAGGGGTAGCCCGTCGTCAGGCGCCCGCCCGCCCAGCACGGCCATTCCGTGGGTGCTGACGGCCGGTCCTGCGCCGCAATCCACGACGAACAGGGGGCGGTGCACGTCCCGCAGAGCGGCCGCCAGGGCCTGGGTTCCGGGGCTGGGGAGGTGGCCTTCCGGGATCCACCATCCGGGGCACGCGGGCGGTGCCGGCCGTTGGTTCATGGTGTGACCTGTAAGCATGGGTGTGTGGACGTTCCGGCTCCCCGCTTCAGTGAATGGGCGCTGCGTTCGTCTCCTGGCCGGAGTTCGGGCCAGGAAAGCCAAGGCTCGCGTCGCGAGGCCCGCGCCGCCTTTTCGGAATGATAGGCGGAAAGGCAAGGCCGGTCAAGCCTGGAATCGGCACCGGCGCTCGGGGAGTCGCGTCGGGGCCGGCGGGCAACAGGACTTCCGGGGGTGCCGGGTGAACCTGTGGCCTGATGATTGCCCTGGAGATTCTTCGCCGTCTGTATCGCTGCTATACCGCCTGGTACCGCATCGGCCACGACCGATCCCTGGCCGGCTCCCGCTCCCTGTGGAGCCTGGAGGTCGCCCTGCAACCGGCCACGCCCCTCGAGGGTCGGGCTCTCAAGGGCCTGCTGACCCGCGACGGCTGGACGGGAAATGAAGAGAGCCTGCTCTACCAGGCTCCTCTCTCCAGCATGCTGGCCGCGCCTCGCTTGGACCGCATCCTGGCCCTGCCTGGGGACTGCTCCGGTCTGATGGGGACCAAGGTTCAGGTTCAACTGCTCCTGGCCCCCGAGGATCGCGACTTCCGCGAGGATTTCCGGCGGGACGAGGGCTGGATGTGGCTGTCGTCTTCGGGACGGCTCACCGAGTTGTTCCTGATCGGGGTCCTCAGCGACGAGAGGCTTGATGTCCGGCACCTCTTCCACTCGTTCTACCGCTCGGACCAGAATCGGGAGGTGACCGAGGAGATGCAGGCGGCCGTGCAGGCCTGGGACCGCGCCTTCGCCGAGGTATCGAGGCCCGCCGGTCCCGGCCCGGGGGCGGACGTCGAGCCGGACGGCTCGTTGGAAGTCCGCAAAGCGCCCCCGCCAGCTTCGCGTTGGGAGCGCTACCGCTACCTGTGCGAGGATCATGCCGAGGCGGTGCGCCTGGTCTACATGCTTCGGGATCTGGGCCTGGAGAAGGTCCGGGAGGTGAAGGCCGTGGGGACCGCCCTGGAGAGTCGCCTCGAACCACAGGAGCTGGCCGACGTGGTCAGCTATCTGCACTTCGGGGGGAGTCTGGGGCTGTTCCAGACCTAGCAGCAATGCCCATGACTCAGGCTGGAAGGCCTATGGAATCGACGATTCCCGGCCCTTCCAGCCAGTCTGCCGGCTCGGGCGGGGGAACCGATCACCTCGGAGTTTACATCCCTGAAACGTGGAAGTTCGGTGGCAGGTGTCATACTCAGGCTGTCAGTAACCGGGGTGTCCGTGTATATTCCTACTTCTTACCCGGGTGGAGGCACACTCATGTCGACGATTTCCGGAAACAACTCTCTGGCCACCGGCACGCTGGCCGCGCGCCGCGTCATCGACCAGGAAAGCCCGAGCGAGGTCGCCCGGGAACTTCGCCAGCAGGGCGAGGCGGAGATCGCTCGAGGCCGGGGTCTGGCTGAAGAGGGCTCCACCCAGGCGGCTCGGGGGGCCGAGAAGGTCTCCAGCGGGACCGCTCGGGTCCAGCAGGGTCAGGACGAGGTGCAGTTGGGCACCGAGCAGGAAGCCCAGGGGGCCCGGCAGCAGCAGGAGGCCCTGGCCAGGATGGCCGCTGGCAGGACCACCGAGTCTGCCGGTAGTGCTCGCGAGTCTGAGGGGCTTCAGGGCTTCGAGGATGGCTTGAAGGCGGCAGAGACGGCCCAGGCCCAGAAGAACGAAGGCCTGGCCCAGATGCAGCAGGGGCTGACCACCGAACAGGAGGGTCTGGCCGCCTCCGCGACGGCCCGTCAGGATTACCGAGAAGGCCTCGAGGCCGCCGGCGTGGCTTCCGAGTTGGAATCTCGGGGGGCCGAGAGGATGGGCAAGGGACTGGCCGCCGAGGCCAAGGCCAACGAGCAGGTCGATGCCGGCCTGGAGAAGGTGGGGCAGGGTATGGGTGAGGCCGACGCCGGTCGCGAGACGATTCGCGAGGGTGCCGACCAGCGGCGCACCGCCTCGCATCTGGGCAACCAGGCCAAGGAGGCCCAGCACCGTTCGGCTGATCACGCATCTCGGGCGCAAGCCCGCCGGGGCACCGCCGAGGCCAGGACGACCGAGGCCGGCGAGCGGCGGGCCGAGGCTGAAGGCTACCGCGCCGAGGGCACGATGGCCAGCGCCGAGGCCGTCGTCGCCGACGCCAAGGCCGGCAGTTCCGGAACCCTGGCCGACCTTTTGGCCCGCAAGGCCGCCATCGATGCCGCTGCCGGGGAGGCCCTGCTGGATGTACCTCTCTTCTTCGATGAGGGTACGCGGACGGTGGCCGAGGGCGTGGTGACCGGAGAGGTCAGCCGAGCCAGGACCCAGGAGAGCCTGACCTGGGGCACCCGCGCCGACGGCCTGCGGGCCGAGGCCTCGATCGCGTTCAGCGAGGCTCGTCAGGAGACGCGCGAGGCGGGTCGCCTGGACGGTCAGGCCGGGCGCCTGCGCAAGAAGGCCGACGAGGACGACCAGAAGGCTGCCCAGCAGGCTCAGGTGGCAGCCGAGAAGCAGGCCGAGGCGGCTCGTCTGCGCGAGGAGGGCGACCAGAAGGTGGCCGAAGGGCGTGCGCGTCGCGAAGCCGGTAAGGCCCTCAAGGGCGAGGGACTCACCGAGGTCCGCAAGGGTACGGCCGCCGAGAACTCGGCTGTGGCCCAGCAGGAGAAGGGCATGGAGGAGGCCATGATCGGCGAGGCCGTGCGGGCCGCCTCCCAGGAATCGCGCCAGAAGGCGGCCGCGGATCTGGCCGCCGGGTCCACGCTGGAATCCCAGGGGATGGCCGACCAGGCAGCCGGGCTGGGCAAAGCCCAGGCGGGCGCCCAGGCCCAGCAGGCCTCCTTCGAGGATCGGACGGCCGCCCTGGGCAGGATCCAGGAGGGAGACGCCCAGGAGCGCGAGGGGCGCGTCGCCCAGGACCAGGGTCGGGCCGGCTACGTCGAGGGCGACCAGCTCGAGCATCAGGGCCGCCAGGCCATCGAACACGGCTTCAATGAGACCCGGCGTGGAACCCAGGAGGTCCGGACCGGCGAGGGCGAGGTCGCTGCAGGTTCCCAGAAGCAGCAGGCCGGCCGGATCATCGAGGGCAAGGGCGAGGACTACGTGAAGCTGGCCGAGGAGATTCCCTTCCACATCTCCGAGTAGCCGCCAGGCACGCCGTCCGCAGCGCCGTCTCCCCGTCGTGGGGGGCGGCGCTTCTCTGTTCGGGGCCCCGACGCCGGGCGGCGCGCCGAAGATGCGCCGCCCTCCCAGGTTGAAGTCCGGCCTCGGCGAAGGGAGCCGGCATGCGTGCGGTCTTCCTGGACCGGGGGCCCTACCCCGGAGAGGTCGGGTCGGACTTGCGGTCGGACAGCGGTTCCCGGATGCGGAGGCTGGCCGCAGGGACTCGCCACCAGGGCCCGGACCCGGCCAGGCCCCGATGAGTCCGAGCGAGCGTCACAGGGTGGCGGTGGAGGCGGCCCGCCTGCTGTACGGCCGTGAGCACAAGGAATACTTCCATGCCAAGAGGGAGGCCGCCCGGAGGCTGGGGGCCCGGAGCCTGCCCACGAACCGCGAGGTGCACGACCAGTTGATCCTCCTGGCTGGGGCCCTGGGGGGCGCGGATCGGGCGGTCCGCCTGCAGTCCATGCGCCGGGTGGCCCTGAACTACATGCACCTTCTGCACGAGCACGAGCCGCGCCTGATCGGGTCGGTGTTGACCGGCCACATCCGGGAGGGCTCGGACATCGACCTGCATCTCTACACGGATGACCCGCTGGGCCTGTATGAGGCGATGGAGGAGGCGGGTCTGGTCTTCGAGGTGGAAACGGTCCGGGTCCGCAAGCGCGAGGCCGACCTGGAGTTCGTCCACGTCTACGTCCTGGACCCTCGGGGGCAGACCCTGGAGTTCACCGTCCTTCCTCATTCCTGGCTGTACAGCCAACCGCGGTGCGGCTTCACCGGAGGGCTCCTGCGCAGGGCCCCGGCCAGCGAGGTGGAGGATCTGGTCGCTCGAGGCGACGGCGGCTGAATGGCCGAACCCGGTCAGTCCCTGCGGAGTCTCCAGGCCCGATGGGGTCGCCGACCGGAGAAATCCAAAGGCACCGTCTGGGAGGTGATCTCCTGGCATGGCAGGGGACCCAGGGCCTCCAGGTCCATCTCGAAGCGGCGGTCGTTGGTGCTGAAGTAGAGCTGCCCCCCGGGAGTCAGCAGTTCCACGACGGCCCTCAGCAGGGCAGGGTGGTCGCGGCCCAGGTCCAGGGCCCCCCGCATCCTCTTGGAGTTGCTGAAGGTCGGGGGGTCGCAGACCACCAGGTCGTAGCGCCGGCCCTCGCGGGCCGCCTGGGGAAGCCAGGTCATCAGGTCCGCCTGCACCAGTTCGTGGGCAGGGCCGGCCAGTCCGTTCATCTGCAGGTTGCGCCAGGCCCACTCCAGGTAGGGGCCGGACAGGTCCACCGAGGTGCTCTGGACCGCGCCGCCCGCGGCGGCGTACACCGTGAAGCTTCCCGTGTAGCAGAAGAGGTTCAGGAAGCGCAGCCCCCGGGCCTGCGCGCCGACCATGGCGCGGGTGCAGCGGTGGTCCAGGAAGAGCCCGGTGTCGTGGTAGTCCGACAGGTTCACCAGGAAGTCCAGGCCGGCCTCGTGGACGGTGACCTCGACGCGGTCTTCGCCCTCCTTGCGATACTGGCCACCGGGTCGACGTTCCTTGAGGAACAGGTGGCCCGGTGCCAGTTCCAAGCCCTCCTGCAGTTCGTGGCGGATCTCGGCCAGCCACAGGTCGCGGGCCTCAGGCGTCTCGTCCCGGCGGCGCAGGGCCGCCCAGGCCACCGCTCGGCCCTCGTACCAATCCACGGTCACCGGGTGCTCGGGGATGTCCCCGTCATAGAGGCGGAAGCAGGTGATCCCCTCGCGGCGCGACCACTTGCGCAGGTGCTTGAGGTTCTTGCCCAGGCGATTGGCCAGCATGCCCATGAGGAGTCCGTTTCTGTCCGCACCCGGGCCGGGCCTTCCGACCGAAGGCTTACATTCCGGCAAAGCCCTGGCCCGGGAACCTGGGCCAGAATGGACCTGGAGGATGCCCATGACCGCACCGATCGGCCCTTCCGGGGTCAACCTGCCGACACCAACCGGTCCCCGCGCCCGGGAGTGGACGGCGTTGTTCTATCTGGATGGCAACAACTCCGATATCGAGCGCGACGTCTTCCACAGCTTCCTGAGCCTGGAGGAGGTCGCCGACCGCCCGGAGATCGCCATGGTGGCCGAACTGGGCAGGCGGCCCGCCAGGGAGACCTCCGGACCCTCGACCGAGCCCATCCCCCCGGGTGACTACCGGGAGAAGTGGGAGAGCGTCCGGCGCTACGAACTGGCCAAGGGCCCCCAACAGAAGTGGCCGCGTCGGGTCTCCACCTCGGTGGTCGAGCACGACGGGAAGATCGACTCCAAGCTGGTGGCCGATCACGGCCCGGTCGACATGAGCGATCCGGCTCGTCTGGAAGATTTCCTGAAGTGGGGAATCCGCAACTATCCGTCGCAGCACTACATGGTCGTCCTCAGCAACCACGGGGGAGGCTTCCTGGGCACCCTCTCGGACGAGAAGAGCCGCCGGAGCATGAGCCTGGTCCAGGTCGGCCAGGTCTTCGACCGCGTCCGGGAGGAGACCGGCGTCCGCCCCGAGTTGCTGGTCATGGATGCATGCCTTCTGGGGCAGGCCGAGGTCACCGGGCAACTGCAGGACAGTTCCACATGGTACGTCGCCTCCGAAGAGCTCAACTTCGACTCCTACCCCATGCAGAAGACCCTGCGCGACGCGGCTCGGCAGTGGGACTCCGGTCAACCGGTGCCTCCCGAGCAGATGGGTGAGTTCCTGGTCTCCCAGGCCAGCCAGCATGGCGGGACATTCCCGACCGCCTCGTTGGTCGACCTGCGCCGGATGCCCGAGTGCACCTCGGCCGTCAGGAAACTGGCCGATTCCCTTCTGGCCACGACCACCGACGCCAAGTTGATCCGCAAGGCGATCGCCCGAACCCCCGCCTTTGGCGACGGGAACACCCGGATCAAGCCTTATTCGGACTACCGCGACCTGGGCGCCTTCGCCCGCATCCTGGTCGAGAATCCCAAGATCCAGGACCTGGCCCTGAAGGAGGCCGCCCAGGGGGTCCTGGATGTGCTGCAGGGCGGCATGGTGCGTGCGAATGCGTTCAACGAGCGCCGCGAGGGGGAGTTGACCGGTCTGAGCATCTATCTGCCCCTGACTGGTTTCGACTACAGCGCTCGGGGGCTGCAGTTCCCCACGCACTCGGACCCCCACCCCCGACAGTATGAGGAATTGTATCGATCCCTGGACTTCGTGCGCCAGACCGGTTGGGACCGGGTGTTGGACCGGTTCGCCGAGCCGGCCTGAAGACCCGGGCGCGCGGCGGTCCGCCCCCCCGGATCGGTTCCTCAATCCCCCCGGTGCAGGGCGCGGGCGCTCCGCTTCTCTTCCAGCAACGCCGTCGCCCGCTCGTGATCCAGGGGGTGTGAGAAGAGATAGCCCTGCATGGAGTCTACCGCCAGGGTGCGCAGCAGGGCGGCCTGGTCCCGGGTCTCCACGCCGGTGGCGATGGTCTTCAGGCCGAGGTGCCGGGCCATGGTGACCACCAGGCGGACCATCTCGAAAGCCTCCTCGTCGGTGTCCATGCGTTGTACGAAGGAACGCGCCACCTTGAGGTACTGGATGGGCAGCCGGCGCAGGTGGCTCAGCGAGGAGTAGCCGGTTCCGAAATCCTCCAGGCCCAGGCGAACGCCCATGCCCTTGAGGGCGCGCAGCGTCTCCAGGGTGGGTTCCAGCTTCTGGATCAGCAGGTTTTCGGTGATGTCGATACGCAGGCGTCCGGGATCCAGGCGGGTCTCCTTGAGCAGGCGGGCCACTTCGGCCACCAGGTCGGGCTCGGCCAGTTGGCGGGCCGAGAGGTTCACGCTCAGGGTGAGGTTGGCCAGGTCCGGGTGCATCTCGTGCCAGCGGTGGGCCTGCTCGGCGGCGGTCCGCAGGACCCAGGCCCCCGCCGGGACGATCAGACCGGTCTGCTCACAGATCGGGAGGAACTGGATGGGACTGACCATTCCCCGCTGCGCGTGGCGCCAGCGGATCAGGGCTTCAAAGCCCTCCAGGGCCTCGTCGACCCCCGAGACGATCGGTTGGTAGAAGGCCAGGAACTCCTG
>CAZQPM010000116.1:0-11443 GCA_964595195.1 uncultured Burkholderiales bacterium
TTCGTTCCGGGGGACGAAGAGCTTCAGGTCCGAGCTGTAGCGGTCGCGGATGTTCTCGACATCCTTCAGGGCCCGCTGCACGGCCTTCTCCAGTTCCAGGGCCTCGACGTAGCGCTCGCGCAGCACGCGCTGGTCCAGGGTTCCCTTCTGCAGCATGGCGTAGACCCGGTAGCCCAGGTCCCGGATGCACTCCTCGTGCCGCCTCTGCAACTCCTTGAGGTGGGCGCTGGCCTTGTGCACGTCGACGGTCTCCTGCGCCCGGTTGCGCAGGAACTCCACGCCCTTCTGCAGGCCCTGCCTGGCCTTCTCCGAGAACTTGTCCACTTCCGCCTCGCCGCTGGTCGTCTGTCCTCCCTATATATAGCGCCATCGGGTCCGCGGCGCCACCCTCCCCCGGCAGGGGTGGAAGGAGGAGGCTTGGAATAGAGTCGGGCATGTCCCGCTTGATCGCCTGGTCGCCATGGCTCGTGCTGGTCGCCGGCGCCGCGCTGCTCAGCCTGGCGTATCCCAGCCTGCCCTTGGACTGGGTCGTGCACTACGACGTTTCGGGTCAACCGGACGCCTGGATCCACAAGAGTTGGGGCGCCGCCCTGTTTCCCCTGGGCCTGGGCGCCTTCATCTGCCTGGTGCTGGAAGTCGTCGGCCGGGCCGTTCCCGTCCGTCCCCCCTTCGCCCTGGAGGAATCCTGGCGTCGGCGCCTGCAGGACTGGCAGCAGGAGAGCCTGCGCTTGGTGGCCTGTGGCGTGGCCCTGGCGATGGTCCTGATGGCGGCCATCCTGCCGTGGGTCCACACGCCGCACCTGATCCTCCTGGTGGTCGTCGGGATGGTCCTGACGGCCCTGGTCGTTCCGGCCGTCACGCTGAACCGCCTCATGGCCCGGATGGGTCAGGCCGGAGTCCTGCCTGCCGGATACCGGGGGCTGATCTACCGCAACCCTGAGGACCCCCGGTTGCTGGTCCCCCGCCTGACCGGTGGGGGGACCACCCTGAACCTGGCCCACTTCAAGGCCTGGTTGCTGCTGTTGGCGCTCCTGGCCGTGCCGGCCCTGATCCTGGGATTGACCCTCCTGCGCGGCTCCGTGCCCTGAGCCTTGATGCCCCGACCAGGCCCTGACGCGCCCTCGGCCTCCGAGGTCTCCAACGCCCTCGAGATGCTGATCGGCCAGTTCACCCAGCCCCTGGCCTTCCTGCGCGAGCTGGTCCAGAACTCGCTGGACGCTGGAAGCAACCGGGTGGACGTGGAGGTTCGCTATGATGAGGGGCAGCAGAGCGCCGTCGTGGTCGTCGCCGACACCGGTGAAGGCATGGATCGGGCGATCATCGACCAGCAGTTGACGCGCCTGTTCTCCTCCTCCAAGGAAGGTGACTTCACCAAGATCGGCAAGTTCGGCATCGGCTTCGTCTCGGTGTTCGCGGTTCAGCCCCGGGCCGTGGTGGTGGACACCGCCCGGGGAGGGGAGGCCTGGCGGGTCCTGTTCCACCCCGACCGCACCTTCGACCGGATCGCCCTGGACGAGATGGTCGAGGGGACCCGGGTGCAGGTCTTCGTGCCCACGCTCCGCCAGAAGTTCGAGGCCTTCCGCCGGGATTGCCGGGAGACCGTCACCTACTGGTGCCGGCACTGCGAAGTGGAGATCCGCTTCGACGGCCGGCCCATCAATCAGCCGTTTGCCCTGGAAACGCCCTACCAGTACCGCCATGTGGTTCCTGGCACCGAGGTGGTGGTGGCCCCCAGTGCCGAGGCCCGGCCCTTCTTCGGCTTCTACAACCGCGGGCTGACCCTGCTGGAGGGGCCGGGCTCGCCGCTGCCCCAGGTGACCTTCAAGATCCGCTCGCGCTATCTGGAGCACACCCTGACGCGCGACCAGGTCATCCAGGACCAGCACTACCAGAAGGCCATGGGCATCGTCGCGGAGGTGGCCCTCAAGAAGATGCCCCTGCAACTTCTCGGGGACCTCCAGGAAGCCCCGACTCCGGCCCTGTGGGAGGCCGCCGCCGTGGTCCTGGGTTGGAGGGACCTTCCGCCCCAGACCCGGGCCATCCCCGTCTTCACCCTCTGCGATGGCGGGCGCCTCAGCCTGAAGGACCTTCTTCGGGGTGAGCCTCCCTGCTACGTCACGGCTCCGGACGACCTGGCCAGCTCGGCCAGCGCCGAGGGCGAGAGGGTGCTCCTGGTGAGCGGCCCGACGGACCCCCAGTTGTCAGCCCTGCGGAGGGCGGGCCTGGAAGCCGTGCCGCTGGGGCAGCGCTGGTTCTTGCCTCGGGTGGTGCCGACTCCCGAAGGCCTCAACCCCCTCTTCGAGGCGCTGGCCCCCCTTCTGGCCGACCTGGGGCTCAAGGAGATCCACCTGGTGGAGTCGGCTCCCGGTTTGCCGGGCATCTGCCGGCTGGGCGCCTGGGGACGGGCGCAGCGCCTGGAGGACCGCCAGGGAGCCTTGCTGGCCCTGCAGCAGGACCGCTCCCTGCTGAAGCACTGCGCCGCGCTGGCGCAACACGACCCGGGACTGGCGGCCTTCCTCCTGGCCCGGGCCGTGGCCCTGGACCTCCAGGCGGGTCCGACGGCCTCGGCGGACCTCTTCACCCGGGCCATCCAGGGCCGGCGTCAGGCACCGCCGCCCGCCCGGCCCGCCGAACGATCCCCGCGGAGACGGCGCCGATGAGCCTGATCGAGAGCCTGCGCCGGGCCGGTCGCCTGGACTCCCGCGGCGCCTTCACCCTGGACCAGCGCAAGGCCCGCCAGAAGATGGCCCGCTTCCAGTTGACCGACCCCCGGCGCTACATCCTGGAGGTGGTCGAGGCGGCGGTGGCCCTGGGTGCGGAGGTCCTGCACTTCGACCCGGGCCGGGACGTGGAGGTGCGCTTCGGGGGGACCCCCCTGCCAGTCCAGGCCCTTCCGGTCCTGGAGGACTTCCTGCTGACGGTGCCCCAGGGGCCCGAGGAATACGCCCTGAGGGCCCTGGCGATGGCCTGCTCGGCCTTGGGGGCCCTGAAGGTGGGGCGAATCCGGATCGAATCCCCCTCGGGAGCCTGGTGGGAACGGACGGCGGCGGGTGACACCTCCGGGGCGGGGGCCTTCTCGCAGCATCGGGTCCTGGTGGAGGGTGCGCACGCCCGGCTCCGAGGCCCCACGCCCGAAGAGGACCTGCTGCGCCGGGAAGCCCGTCACGCGCCGATCCCCCTGTTGCTGAAGGGCGAGGACCTGCGCCCGGCGCCGAGCCAGGCAGCCCTGGGGCCGGAGCGCACCGAGGAATGGGAGGGCGCGCGCTTCCGGGCGGCCGTCTCCGGGAGCGTGATGGTCTCGACGGTGACCCTGGTCTCCCACGGGGTGGTGATCGGGCACCGACAGCCCGAACTGCCCCTGCCCCTGGAGGTGGTCGTCTGGCACGACGGACTGGGACGCAACGCCTCCCACTCCGACGTCGTCGAGGACCAGCGCCTGCAGGGGTTGATGGAGGAACTCTCCCGCCTGGCCCTGCGCTGCGCCGGGGATCTGGCGCAGGCCTTGAGCCAGGGAGGCCTGGGGGACCTGTCGGAACGGGCACGTTTGTTGCTGGTGCAGCTTCTGTCCACGGGGAAACACCGGTTCTCACCGCCTTTTGAACAGGCCCCCCTGCTGCGGGATCAGGCCGGGACCCCCTTGAGTCTGGCCGAGCTGCAGTCCCAGCTCCAGGTCCTGGGAATGGTGCCCGTCAGCGAGCAGCAGCCCCAGGTGGCGGCGGGCGACCTCCGGGTCGCCTGGCTGGAGGGCCCGGCCCATCGCCAGTTGCTGGTGGCGCGCTTCGGACGACAGGTCCAGGACGCCCGCGAGCAGGTCCTGCGCGTGCTGCGCCGCCGCGGCAACGTGGAGCGCTGGGAGCGGAGCCCCCGCCCCGCGGAACTGCCCCCCGGGGAATGGATCGTGCGCCGCCGCCTGGCCGGCCCTCGCGGCGAGATCGGCCTGTCGCCTCAGGATTCCGACGTCGGTTCCCTGGTCCACGTGCTCTATCGCGGGCGCCTGCTGGAGTCGCGCAGCCTTCGCTCGGACGTGTCCTACGTGGCGGTCCTGGACTTCGACGAGTTGGACATCGACGACGAGTGGAGCGGGGCCCGCCCCGGAGTGGCCTGGGACCGGGTCGTGGAGCGCCTGGAGGTGGCGGGTCTGGAACTCTACGCGGAACTCGCTGGTCGGCCAGGGCCCTTCACTCAGGCCGAGCGGGCCCACCTCCTCCTGGTCCTGGACAGCCTGGCCCGGAGTGGGCGGCGGCCCGCTGCACCCTTCAGCCAGGTGGCCCTCTTCCCCGAGGTCCGCCAGGGACTCCTCGGCCTGGCCGCCCTGGCGGAGTTTCCGGCGGTCTACCTGGTCGAACCGACCGACCCGCCCTTCCCCGAAGACCTCCCTGCGGAGGCCTGGCCGAAGGCCGCCTTCGTCCGGGTCGACGACGCCACCCGCACCCTTCTGACAGGCCTTCTACGCGATCGTGCCGGTTCTGCCCGGTCGGCCCTGGAAGCCCTCCAGGAACTGGCCGAGCGCTTCCGACACCGCCGTCCACCGACCCTGCAGGATCCCGAGCGCTTCGCCGTGGTGCTGGATTTCCAGGCTGATCAGACGCGAGGTCAGGTGGGTCTGGGCGGAGAGTCGTCCGGAGGGTGCCTGGAGCTGCTGCGCCAGGGAGTCTTCCTGGGGACCCGGCAGGTCAAGGTCGTCGGACCCGCCTTCCATGCCGTGGTGGAGAACCCCGGCTTCTCTCCCCTGGCGGACTTCAGCGGGGTCCACAACGACGAAGTCTGGTCGGAGGCCCTGGAGCGGGTCCGCTCTGCCGAGATTGCGGCGCGGCCCCAGCTTCTGGAGGCCTGCCGTCGGCCCGAGGTCTCCCCTGGGGTCCTGGCTGGCGCTCGGGCCATCCTGGCCGCCCAACCGGAACTGGTGGATCGCGTGGGCGGGGCTCCTCTGTACCCGGCGGTCGGGGGCCTGGTGTCGATTCCCCGGCTTCGTGAGGAGTTGGAGACCCAGGGGTCGATCCTGGTGGCCCGCGATGCCGAGGCGGCCGCGGTGCCCGGACGCCTGGTCCTGCTGGAAGGTTGCCTTTCCCAGGTTCGTCCGCTCTTCCCCGGGGCTCGATGGGAACCGGCGCGTCCCCATCTGGCCCAACAGAAGGCCCGTCAAGGTTTCCTTCTGGAACCGATCCAGGACGTGCGGATCGCCGGAGCCTGTCTGGAGACGCGCGCGCTGCAGTCGCCGCTCTTGGGCCAGGTCGGTCTGGTCGAGAAGGGTGGGGGAGATGTCGCCCTGTTCTGCCAGCGGCGTCTGCTGGAGAACGTCCCGGGGGCCGTCCCGGAGGTGATCCGGGCGGCCGTCGAGGATCCCGCCGTGCGACCCGACGCCAGCTTTCGCAAGGTCGTTCGGGACGCGGCCTGGAAGGGCCTGATCAGGAACCTGGCTGTCGAGGTCGGCCGCCTGGCCGGGGATCTGGTCCGGAGGCCCCCGCCACCGGGAACTGCGCGGGCCCTGGCGTTGCTGCGCCTGCTGACCTGGGACCAGCTCCCCGAGGAGGACCGGCAACGCCTGGAGGAGGCCCCCCTGCTGCGCGCCCTGCCCGACGCTGAACTCAGTCTGGCCCAGGTCAGGCAGCGTCTGGGCGCGGCCCCGGCGCTGCTGGTCACCAGCCTGCGCGACGGCACCCCCCGGGATGGCCGCCTGGTGGTCGTGGCCGACGGGGACCTGCCGAGGATCCTGAGGAGCATCCTGGGCCGGCCCACCCGCGACGACACCCCGGCCCTGGAGCGCGACGCGCAGTTCCGGGCTCGGATGGCCCGGGCAGCCTCCCTGCCCCGCACGCTCCCGCGGTGCCTCGTGGAGATCGCCCTGGAAGGCCCTGACTTCTTCGGCAGGATGGGCTTCCCGGTCGTCGGTGGACGGGGGAGCCTGGTCGCCCTGGACCGGGGAACTCCCCTGGGGCGCATGGACATGCCCTACCACCTCAGCGTGGCCGTCGTGGAAGGGCCGTTCCAGCCGCTCCAGGATGGATCCCTGGCGCCCCTGAGCCGCGACCAGCGCCGTCAGTTGCATCTGCACCAGGTTCGCCTGTACCGGGCCCTGGCCCGGGCGCATCCGGGCCTGGCGGGTCGGTCCCGCCAGCGGGCCGGCCAGGCCCTGCTGGCCTTTGCCGCCGAGGAGCGCTCGGCCCTGGGAGGGCGCTCTGAGGTCAGCGAGGTGCTCGACGGCCTGCTGGCCCTGCCGCTGGTCGAGGTCGCCGGCGGGCGTCGCGTCTCGGTGGAAGCCCTCGTGGCCGAGGCCCAGGCCCGAGGGCGCCTGCTCTTCCTGCCCCGGCGTCCCCTGGTGAACTGGCTTTCCGGCCAGGACCTGCTGCCGATCCTTCCGCCCGGCAGTCCCGAGCTTCTGTTCTGTGAGAGGGTGCTGGGGAGCGACCGCCTCGAGCAGCTCTCCCGGCCGCGAACGGGTCGGCAGGTGGTCGAGGCGATGCGGGCCCTGGATCGGGCCCGGAGCGCGACCGTCGGTTGGTTGGGAGGCACCCTGGACCGGTTCGGCAGATGGCTGAACACCCCGATCGCCCTGGGAGGGCCTGCGGCCAGCCAGCCCGAGCCGGCCACCTCCGCCGTGCCGCCCGATGAGGCCCTGCTGCGGGCCCTGCGCAGGGAGTTCGCGCTGGTCGCCCGAGGTCGGGTGCGCAAGCACGCGGTGGGCATGTTCGAGGGGCTGGACTGGGGGCTGCGCCCGCTGGGCCCGCCGGCCTGGTACTCCGAGGGGCATCTCTTCCTGAACCGCGCCCACGGGATGGTGACCTGGATCCGGGACCATCAGTCCCAGGACCCCGCGGCCGTCACGCTGCTGCTGGCGCACCTGGTCGGTCTGGCCAACCAGGTCAGCGATCGGGTCCACGACCCCGATGAAGAGGAGTTCCTGATGGAACTCCTGCGCGATCTGGAGGCCTCGTTCCCCTCCTGAAGGCCCGCCCGGAGCCCGGCCCGGTGGCAGGCGAAGGCGCCCGACCTGCGAAATGGATCCCTACCACGGGAGCGGAGGGCATCTTCATGGCGCAGAACCAGGATTCCAACCCGGCGCGAGACACCGTCTGTCAGGCCCTGGAGGAGGAGAACCGGGTGCTGCGCCAGCGCCTGGCTGGCGAGACCTCCGGGCTGGATCTGCGCCTGCTGCGTCTGACCGAGACCCTGCGCCAGGAGAACCTGCGCCTGGCCGGCGAGTCCGAGGCCCTGGGCACCAAGAACATCGAGCTGGTCTTCCAGGTCGAGGAACTCGAGCAGCAGATCCAGCACAGCCGCGCCGCCGCCGACCAGGCCCTGGAGCAGGCCACCAAGGCCCTGCAGGAGCGGGACCGGGCCCTGGAACAGGGCCGTCAGGCCACCGAGGAACTGGCCGAGCGGGCGCGTTCGGAAGCGCAGAACGCGGACCGCCTGGAGGAACTGGCCCGGAGCAGCCGGGCCGACGCCCAGCGCCTGGAGGCCGAACTGGCCAGGGCGGTCGCCGAGCGCGAACAGGCCCTGGAACACGGCCGTCAGGCCACCGAGGAACTGGCCGGGAGGCATCGGGAGGCGGAGCGGCAGGGGCAGCTCCTGGAGGAGTTGCAGGCCGAACTGTCCCAGGTCCGTGGCACCGTGGACACCAAGAGCCTGGAGGCGGCCCGGGCCGGCGAGCTGGCGGCCCGGCTGCAGGGCGAACTGGACGCAGCCACGGCGCGGGCCCGGGAGCTGGAAGCCACCCTGGAAAGGGTGCAGGAGCAGTTCCTGCAGAGGGTCGAGGCCCAGGCCGCGCCCGAGGTCGCAGCCCCGACCACGGAGACGCCCGGTCCTCCAGATGCGGTCCTGTCGCGGCTGCTGGCCTCGTTGCTGGGGCCCAGCGGTCAGCATCTGGTGGCTCGGGTCTACGCGCGCTGCCAGGTGGATCGTGCCAGCCTCGATCCCCAGGAGATCGAGCGGGTCCTGCAGTCCCTGGAGGAGACGGCGGCGCGACTCCTGTCCACCCCCGACCATGTGGAGCGACTCCGCCAGGGGCTGGAACGCCTGAGGGCCTGGCTGGCGTCGCCGTCTCCGGCGGAGGCACCGCCGGCGATGCCGGAGGCCGCGCCCGCCCCGGTAGAGGGTGCGGCCCCTGAGGCCGCGCCCGCAGCGGCACCGGAACCGGCCGCTTCCGAGCCGACGGCCCCCCTTCTGGTGGAGGCGGCCCCCGAGGCCCTGCCTGCAGCGGCACAGGAACCGACCGCTTCCGAGCCGACGGCCCCCCCCGTGGTGGAGGCCGCTTCCGAGCCGACGGCGGCGGATCAGGAACCGGCTGTGCCCGAACCGATGCCGACCCCGGCGGAGGATGCCCGACAGATGGCGCCCGGGGGGATCCGGCCCCTGGGAAACGGGCAGAAGGCGGAGTTCCACGGGGTGACCGACCCGGCCCTGCGCAAGCAGATCGAGGAGGGCAACAAGCTGCTTTCCCTGGAGAAGTTCGACCAGTCATGGGACATCTTCCAGAAGCTGGCTGGGGAGCATCCCCAGGCGCTGCCGGTCCTGGAGGGCCTCTTCTACAACTACGTGGATTCCGGCTGCTGGGTCGAGGCGGCCGAGGTCGGCCGCAGGATCCTCTACGTCGAACTGGAGGGCCCGGGCCGGGCGCGCTTCGTGAAGGCCATGCACGCCACCCTGCTCGAGAGGTTCAAGGCCGTTCGCGATGCCGGTGAGCGCAAGCTCCTGCTGCTCCAACTGGCCGAACTGCACCTGGACGATCCCGTCCAGGCGGTCGACCTGCTGGACAAGGCCCGACAGATCCCCGGTCGCACCCCGGCCGACGCGCGCGTCGACTACTACCTGGCGCGCCTGGAGGCCGGCGGACCCGATGGGCAACTGCGTTCGGCCCTGGGGGCCCTGGAAGAGGTCAGCGAGCGCCTGGACCTCTTCGACTGCCTGGACCGGGCCACGGCCGAGGCCGCCCACAGGCCCCTCCGACCCGCCGCCCAGGTGGTCCTGGCCCTGGTTCGGGGAGGGCGCCAGCAGGCGGCGGCGGCCGAGGTGGCGGGCGGAGACCGGGTGGCCGCCGGCGAGCCCGATCCCAACCTGGTCGACGAGGAGCACGACGAGGCCGCGGACCTGGTCCAGGAGTTCGTCCTGAACCAACTGCTGCCTCGGGCCCAGGTGGCGATCCCCTTCCCCGACCCGACCTTCAGCGCCCTGTTGGAGCAGTCCGAGCCCGTGCCGGCCGGGTGGAAGCCCGCCGAATACCTGGAACGCCTGAACTGGCGGGTCTTTCGCAACAAGAATGTGCAGGCCCGCCTGTACCGGGGGCCCGAACCCTTCTGGCTGCGGGTCACCCCCGAGCCTGCGCCCCAGGTCCTGTTCCACCCGGACGTGGCCGGGCTTCCGGCCAGCGAGCAGCAGGGCCTGGCCCTGCGGGCCCTGTTCCACCTCCACCACCGGCACCTGCACGTCCTGAGGGCCTCGGAGCTGCTGGACCCGGCGCTGCGCTGCCGCCTGTTGGGTCTGACGCGGGACGTGGTGCAGGATTCGGGAACCGACGTCTCGGACTGGATCGAGCGCGAGATCGACAGCCTGGATCCGGCCCGCCCCGACCTGGCCGCGGCCCTGGACGGCCTGCTGGACCGCCTCTACAACCACTGCCTGCGCGAGGAGTTCCTGGTCCTGCGGGACCTGCTGGTTCCCGGAAGGCTCTTCGCGGCGCGCCTGGAGGGGTCCGCCGACCGCTTCGTTTCCCGGTTGGTCGGCGTCACCGAAGCCTCCTACGGGATCGCTCGCCTGGAGGTCGGCCGGACACCCCTGTTCGCACGCCTGGAGAGCGAAGGATTCCAGGCCCTGTACTCGCCTCCCCGGCAGGAGGAGCGGGACCTGCGCCTGCGGCTGCAGCGTCTGTGGCTGCGCTGTCTGCGCTGAGGTCCCGCCCCCGGGGGAGGCTCTTCAGTCGGCTCCCGCGGGCGCGTCGGGCGAGGGCAGCGGGCAGTGCATCTCCTGCAGCGGCCGGGTGATCAGGCGGACCCCCCATTTCCAGGTGACGTAGGCCCAGGCCCAGCGCACCAGCACCAGGAAGCGCAACTGGAAGTCCACCAGGTACATCAGGTGGACGAAGAGCCAGGCCAACCAGGCCAGGGCCCCGGTCATCTGGATCGGACCGACGAAGGCCACCGCGGCGGAACGACCGATGGTCGCCATGCTGCCCTTGTCCAGGTAGCTGAAGGGCAAGGGGTCCCGGCCCTCCAGGAGCCGCAGGATGTTGCGGGCCGCGTGGCTGCCCTGCTGGACGGCCACGGGGGCCACGCCCGGTAGGGGCCTGCCGCCGAAGGTGTGGGGGTGTTCGTAGTGGGCCATGTCGCCCAGGCACCAGACGCGGTCCTGACCGGGCAGGCGCAGATCGGCTTCGACCAGCAGGCGGCCGGCGCGGTCCCGGTCAGGCGCCAGTTGCCCGGCCAGCTCGTGGCCGCCGACGCCGGCCGCCCAGACGCAGGTCTCGGTGGGGATCATGCCGGTCGAGGTCTCGACGCGTCCCGGACCGATGCTCAGGACCTTCTCGTTGAGACGGACTTCGACGCCCAGTCTCTCCAGGCGGCGAAGCGCCTCCCGGCGGAGCCTTTCGGGGAAGGGAGTCAGCAGGGTGCTGCCGGCCTCCAGGAGGAGGATCCGGGCCGAGGAGGGATCGATGCCCCGGAAGTCCCAGCGCAGCACGTGCGCCCTCAGTTCAGCGAAGGCCCCGGCCAGCTCCACTCCGGTGGGTCCGCCGCCCACCACCACGAAGGTCATCAGGCGCTCGCGGTCGCCGGGGTCCTGCAGCTTCTCGGCACGCTCGAAGGCCGCCAGGACCCGGGTGCGGATCCCGATCGCGTCGTCCAGGGTCTTCAGGCCCGGGGCGTGCGACTTCCAGCCATCCTGACCGAAGTAGGAGGTCCGGCCCCCCATGGCCAGCACCAGATGGTCATATTCCAGGCGGGTCTGGCCGCCATCCAGGTCCACCGTCCGGGCCTGGTAGTCGATGCCGGTGACCTCCCCCATGAGGACCCGCACGTTCTTCTGACGGCGCAGCACGGCCCGCGTCGCGGCGGCGATTTCGGAAGGGTTCAGGGCCGCCGAGGCGACCTGGTAGAGCAGGGGTTGGAAGAGGTGGTGGTTGGTGCGATCCACCAGGGTGACCTGCACGTTGCGGGCCTTGCGCAGGCCACGCACCGCCGCCAGGCCTGCAAAGCCGGATCCCAGGACGACGACATGAACCGTGGAAGCCATGAACCACCTCTCCGTGTCTGGTATGCCACCTCCAGGCCCGGCGCCCTCGAGGGGTCCGCTCCTAGGGATGGATCCGGTCGAGGGCCTCCAGGCCTGCCCGCAGCCCGTCCCCTTCGGCCAGGGCCAGGGCCGCCGCGACGGCCTGGCGGGCCGCCTGGCGCATTCCTGCGACGCGTTGTGTTATACCCGCTTTCAGCCCGTCTCGATCCTGCCAGAGGCG
>CAZQPM010000117.1:0-11360 GCA_964595195.1 uncultured Burkholderiales bacterium
GCTCCGCCCCCGCCCTCGACGCCCGGTCCGGCAGACGGATTCCTGCTGGCCTGAGCCCTCGCAAAGCGCCCGCTGAACCAGGCAAGCCGGGACCTCTGGCCCGGCTTGCTGCTCTTCCGAGGACCCGGACCTACGGTGCCGGGTCGATGGCCTCCGCGCGCTCCTCAGGGGGCGGGAGCAGCGCCACCAGGCTGGCCCGTTCGGCTTCTCCCAGGTCCAGGAACTCGACGCCCGCCACGTGCCGGCTGCAGAACTCGAAATCCCAGGCGTCCCGCCACACGGCCCGGGCCCGCAGGCACAGGTCGGGCCCGGTCCCCGTGGAGAGGCAGATGGGGAAGTCGCGATCCATGGGCAGTTCCCGGTTCGTGATCAGGCGCATCCCCGCCCCCGTGGCCCCCAGACCCACCAGGTGCACGACCTCCATGCCCTCGATGGCACAGGCCACCTCCACCTCGGGACTGAGGCGATAGTAGCGCCGCCGCTCCGCATCGGGCCGATTCCGCTTCTCCACGCTGAACCGCTCCTCCCTATCGCCCGGTTGGCCGTCCTCGATGGCCTGGAGGCCTGGCGCGCAGGTTCGCCTCCGCCGTCGGGCCTCCCTCCAGGCCGTCCCCTTCAATCCTGCGGGCCCGCCCGGGCAGCGGCCGGCCAGGCCACGTTGCGGGGCACGCCGCGGAACCGGGACAGCACCTCGGCGGCATCCCCCGCTCCCAGACCCAGGCCGCGCAGGAAGACGGCGTCGGCGGCCAGGGCCTGGGGATCGAACTCCGCGGCGACTTCCGGAGCCCCTTCCACGACCAGGACGCACTCCCCGCGAGGTTCCTGGTCGGCGAAACGCTCGGCCAGTTGACCCAGGGTCCCGGGCAGGCACTCCTCGAAGCGCTTGGTCAACTCGCGCCCCAGGAAGGCCCGGCGGTCGCCCAGCGTCTCCAGCAGATCGGCCAGGGCGGCGACCAGGCGATGAGGGGCTTCGAAGAAGACCATCGTCCGGGTCTCGCGGGCCAGGGCCTGCAGCGACTGGCGGCGCTCGGCACCGCCGCGGGGCAGGAAACCCTCGAAGGTGAAGCGCCGGGTCGGCAGGCCGCAGGCCGACAGGGCCGCGGTCAGGGCCGAGGCGCCGGGGATGGGCGAGACCGGGATCTCCTCCTCGTGGCAACGCTCCACCAGGTCCCGGCCGGGATCGGAGATCCCGGGCGTCCCGGCTTCGCAGACCAGGGCCACCGAATCCCCCTGGCGCAGGACGCGCAGGATTTCCAGGGCCGCGGACTCCCGGCCGGCCTCGCGATAGGAGACGACCCGAGCCCGCAGGCCCTGGCTGGACAGCAGTCGCCGGGTGGCCTGGACATCCTCACTGGCCACCACGCTGACCGCGCCCAGGACCTCCTGGGCTCGCCGCGTGAGGTCCCCCAGGTTGCCGATCGGGACAGCCACCAGGTAGAGGGTTCCGGGCCCCGGGTCTGACATCGGCCTACAGCCAGTGGGTGTGGTGGGCCTGGTAGGTGGGAAGCTCCGAGTCTTCAAAGAAGATGGCGATTTCCCGGGCAGCATTGTCCAGCGAGTCGGAACCGTGCACCACGTTGCGGTCCATCCGCTGGGCGAAGTCCCCGCGGATGGTTCCGGGGGAGGCCTGGGAGGGGTTCGTGGCTCCCATCATCGTGCGCACCAGGTCCACGGCGTTGAAGCCCTCCAGGACCATGGCCACGATCGGGCCTGAGGTCATGTACTGGATCAGGGGAGCGTAGAAGCCCTTGCCCACGTGGGGCTCGTAGAGCCTCGCCGCCCGAGCCTCGTCCATCTGCAGAAGCTTCAGGCCTACCAGTTGCAGGCCCCGACCCTCGAAACGGGCCAGGATGCGACCGACCAGGCCGCGGCTGACGGCGTCGGGCTTGCACAGGACCAGTGTCCTGTGCGCGTTCTCACGGGTTGGTGACATCGAAGGGTTCCTCCTGGGATGAATGCCCGAGCCGGACCCGCGGGGCCCGCGCCCGGGGGCGGGCGCTACGCGCCCGAGAGCGGCACGCCTCGGACCGCCGCAACGAACTTGATCTTCTGGAACAGGTCGGCCACGACGCGCTCCCACACGTAGCGCCCCGCCGTGCGCCGGCCGTGGCGGCGCATCTCGGCGACCAGGGCCGGCGCGGCCCTCAGGGAGGCCACATACTCCACGATCTCCCGGGGGTCGTCGGTCTCGACCACCACGCAGTTGGCGAAGGTCCTGGCATAGTCCTCACCCGTGGAACCGGTGAAGACCAGCCCGCCGCACCCCATGACCTCCAACCCCACCAACCCGAAGGGCTCATTCCCCGAGTTGGCCAGGACCATGTCCGAGCCGGCATACAGGACCCTCATCAGGTCCTCGTGGACATAGAAGCACAGTTCCAGGACATCGGCTTCGGGGTTGTGGGACAGGGCCTCGAAGACCTCGCTGGCCGAAGCCCGGGGCGACAGGCGGATCTCGGACCAGACCAGGCCCTGGCGCCGGGCTTCCTCCTGAACCGCCCAGCGGTGGGACTCGGTTCCGCCTCGAGCCAGGAGGCGCGGAGCCATCCCCCGCCGCTTCATCTCGCCCAGGGCCTGCATGGCCATGACCCAACGCTTGTCGGGATCATAGCGCCCGACCTTGGTCAGCAGGAGCCCGGGGAAGACCTGTCTCAACCCCCGGACCAGGTCCTCGGGTACCGGCTCCAACCAGCGCAGGGGGATCCCGTTGGGCACCACCATCGGATTCACGCCCCAGAACCACATCCGGTGCTTCATATACCGGCTGACCGTGGTCACGGCCGCGGCCCGTTGCAGGCCGGCCCAGTCGACGCCGTCGAAACCGAAGAGGTTGTTGGCGTTCCAGAGGATCACGGCGTGCCGATCCAACCCGGTCCGGGCCAGACGCTCGGCGAGATTCAGGACGGCCTGGACCGTCTGCCACTCCTCGGCCAGGAAGACGGTGGTCATCCCCTGGGCGGCCCCGGGCCCCACCAGGTTCTCGATCACCCAGTCGGGCAGCGACCGGGCGTAGTCGGCCACCTTGTCGGCCTCGCCGTCGTAGCATCCCCGGCGATGCTGGGCGCTGAGCCACTGGGACCAGCGGTGCAGGGTCAATCCGCCCTGGACCCGGACTTCCCGGGCGGGCAGGTCGGGGTCCCCCAGGAAGAACAGGTGCGTAGGGAAGCCGAGGTTGGCCAGGCACTGGCACAACTCGGTGGCCCGGACCCCCAGGCCGCCTGCCGAGGAGTACAGGTCGGGCCCCTCCAGGGAGAGCATGGCGAACTGGACGCGCTCCAACCCGGTGAACCGCAGGTCGCTGGCCTGCGAACGCTGGGCCCGAAGGCGGACCATGGACAAGGGACGCGCGTTCCGTCTGGAGGGCTTGGGCATCGGCCGCACGTTCTTCTCGGCAGGCCGGGACTCCTGCGCCGGGAGGAATCCCAGGAATCGGCGAGAACCAGCGCCGGTCACCTCAGGTGCACACCTCGCCCGCCCCTCGGGGCCGCCCCCCCTCGCGGGCATCTCGGAGCCTTGAATGCGATTCCCCCTCGATTTCACCCTGGCCCAGGCCAGCTACCAGGCGGCCCAGGCCCGCAGGGGGCGCCAGCGCTATCCCCGGGTCCTGATGTTGGAGCCCCTGTACACGTGCAACCTGGCCTGCCGGGGATGCTCGGCCGAAAGGCACACGGGCAAGCTCTCGGACCGCCTCACGCTGGAGGCCTGCCTGAAGGCCGTCGAGGACAGCGGCGTCCCCATCGTTTCGGTCTGCGGGGGCGAGCCCACGCTCTACCCGGAACTGCCCGAACTGGTCTCGGAACTGGTCCGGCGGGGCAAGTACATCATCCTGTGCACGAATGCCCTGCTGTTGGATCAGAAGGTCTTCGGCATCATCCCCCCGGATCGGCACCTCTTCATCAACGTACACCTCGACGGGATGCGCCAGACGCACGACTTCGTCTGCAACCGGCCCGGCGTCTGGGACCACTCCATCGCCATGATCCGCCGGAGCAAGGAGCTGGGCTACCGGACCTGGACCAACTCCACCATCTTCAAGGAGAGCAACATCGAGGAGTTCGAGGAACTGTGCGAGTTGCTGACCTCACTGTCGGTCGATGGCATCCTGATCTCCCCGGGATACCAGTTTGAGAGCGTCCAGGAGGATGTCTTCCTGAACCTCGAGCAGACCCACCAGAAGTTCCGGCGCGTCCTGGAGATCTCCCACAAGTACCGCCTGACCTCCACCCCGGCCTTCCTGGAGTTCGCGGCCGGCCTGCGCGAGTTGAAGTGCTCGCCCTACTCGACGGTGAACTACAGCCCGCTGGGCTGGAAGGCTCCGTGCTATCTGCTGGATGGACAGTTCCACCCCGACTTCCAGACCTTCTGGGACCAGACCGACTGGGATTTCTGGGAGTCCAGGAAGGATCCGCGCTGCGCCAACTGCAAGATGCACTCGGGCTTCGAACAGAGCGCCGTCGAGGCGTCCATGGGCAGCCTGAAGGGCATGCTGAAGCTGGCCGCCTGGCAGATGACCGGCTGACCTTGCGCGAAGCCCTGGAGATCCTGACCCTGGGCCCCCGGGAGTGGCCCGCCCTGCGGCGGGTCCCGGGCCTGCTCAAGGTCGAAGCCCTCTACTTCGCGTTCTACCTCTTGCGCTTCCCGGCCTGGGAGATCTGGCTGCAGACCCGCGGGGTCGACCGGCCCCGCCAGGACTTCCGCTTCGGCGAGACCCCCTACCCTACCGGCCTGGAGATCCTGCACCAGGCCGAGGTCGGTCCCCAAGACGTCTTCTACGACCTGGGCGCCGGCAAGGGCAAGATGACCTTCCTGGCTGCCCTGGCCTGCGGGTGCCGGGCCGTGGGCCTGGAGATGCTGGCCAGCTACACCCTGGTGGGCAACCGCATGGTGCGAGCCCTGGGATGGACCGACCGGATCGACTTCCGCCACGCCGACTTCCTGCAAGCGGACCTGCGACCGGCCACGGTGCTGTACACGGCTGCCAGTTCCTGGTCGCCGACGACCCGCGAGGCGCTTCTGGACCGCGTCGACGAGTTGACGCCGGGAACCCGCTGGATTTCGGTCGGCTGGGAGTGCCCCCACCCCCGACTGGAACTGCTGGCAGCCCGCCGCCCGCTCTCCAGTTGGCGTCGGGCCACCGCCCGGTTCTACCGCGTCCGGCCGGAGGATTGAGGGGTGCAGCGGTGGGGCGGGCTCGTCACAGGGGCTCCATCCGGCCGTCGCGTCCAACCCGGAAGAGCTGCTGACCCCAGCGCACCGTGGACCCTCCCAGCGAAAGGAACCACAGCCCCAGGTACAGGAGGTCCTTCAAGGGAGTCACCAGGCCCCAGTTGGCCGCTGGGGTCCCCGCCAGCAGCCGCCAGGTGGACCGGGCGGTCAGAGCCCGGATCGTCAGCCATCCGCCCAGCACCCACCAGCCCACGGGCGCCCCACCGACGCAGGCCAGGTAGCCCAGGCTCCAGGGCAATCCCTGCGTCACCAGGAAGGCCACGTGCCCACCCGGGCGGCACAGGCGGTAGGTCCGCATCCAACGCAACTGATGCGAGAAGAAGTCCCCGAGTCCGGGGCTGCCCACCAGGTCCTCCACCACGACCCCGGCCAGGGCCAGTTTCCACCCGGCGCCCTGGACCCGATGGCCCAGATGGTAGTCGTCGGCCAGGTAGTCCCGCACCGCCTCCAGTCCCCCGGCCTCGGCCAGGGCCTGCCGCCGAAAGGCCATGGTGGCCCCCAGGGCAAAGGACAGGCCCTCCACCCGGCGAGCCACCAGGACCGAGGCGCTGAAGTCCGCGTCGGACAGACCCTCCAGGGCCGCGCCCAGACCCGAGGTGCTGCGGGCGGCGTACAGGCACGTGACCAGGCCCACCCGGGGGTCGGCGAAGGGCTGCACCACCCGGCGCAGGTAGTCCGGGGGCACGCGCATGTCGGCATCCGAGAGGACCACCAGGTCGTGCCGGGCCTGCTCCAGGGCCACGATACAGGCTGCGATCTTCCGGTTGCTGCCGGGCCGTTGCCCGACCAGCAGGCGCACGCGACGGGACGGGAAGGCGCCGGTCAGCTCCCGGGCCAGGTCCTGCAGCTCGTCCGAGGCCTCGGACGAGGTCAGAAGGATCTCCACCGGGCCGGGGTAGTCCTGCCCCAGGAATGAGACCAGACCATCCCGCAGATCGCTGTTGACCCGGTGGATCGGCTTGATCATGGACACAGCCGGCCATAGTCGCGCCCGGACTGCGGCCAGGGCTCCACTCCCGGCCGGCCCGGGACCGGGACGTTCGCGCACCCCTTCCGAGGCCACGAACTGATGGGTCAGGGCCCAGGCCAGCAGATGATACAGCAGCGAGGCCAGCAGCAGGAGCAGCAGGACCGCCTGCAGGAGGGCCACGCTCAGCCTTCCCGGATCATCTCCGGCAGCAGGAGGTCCAGGTACCGGACCAGGAGCAGGTTGATCTGCCGGGTGGTCTTCTCCAGGGTCATCAACCGCCCCATCAGACGCGGGCTGAAGAGTGCGGCCAGCAGGATTCGCAGACGCTGCGGCTCTCCCGAAGGGCCGGTGTAGCGATTGAAGTCCAGGGGCAGGTCCTCATGCACGGTGTCGCTGATCACCCGGACGGCGATCCAGGGGATGCCGGCCTCCTGGGCCACGCTGGCCACGGCCCTGGACTCCATGTCCACGGCATCGGCGCCGGTTGCTACGGCCTCCGCCTTCTTCTGGGAGGCCGTGGTCAGGACCTCATCCCTGGAGGTCAGCACGGCCTCCACGCAGCGGTAGCCGGTGACCGGACTGCCCTTCATGGGAATCCGGCCCAGGTCGTGGAACTCGTCGGTCACCCGTCGTGCCACCGCCAGGACCCGGGGGTCGGCCGGCATGGGGTCGCCGTCGGTCAGGATCTTGGAGGCCACCAGGAGGTCGCCGGTCTGCTGGCCCGCCACCAGGCCACCGCACATTCCGACCGCCATCAGCATCTTGGGGTTCTGCCGTTCCACCAGCAGACGTGAGGCCTGCTCGGCCGAGGTCAGACCCGGGCCGCACTGGATCATGGCCACCTCGCGCCGGGCCATGGTCCCGCGCCAGAAGGGGAAACGCCCCAGATGCCCGCGGGTACGGGGTAGAAGGCTGGTCAGGATGGCCTTGGCCTCCTCCTGCACCGCCACCACGATGCCCACCGGTCGGGTCGGACCGCTCAGGCTCAGGCTCATCGAGTCCTCCTTGTCTCCTCTTCCAATCGCTCAGCGCGCAACGGCGTCCGGCAGGCCCCGAACCGGCTTCAGGCGTGGCGGCACCGGCGCGTATCCATGGTCGACGAACCAGCGGACGGCCCGCTCCAGGGCGGGACGGACCGGACCGGGTTGATAGCCGAGTTCGGTCCGGGCCCGACTGGAATCGAACCACATCCTCTTGTGCGCCATGCGGACCCCTTCCACCGGCACATGCGGCTCGCGCCTGAGCAGGCCGGCACACAGGAAGGTATCCACGTAGGCGATGCACCTGGCGACCCACAGCGGAATCTCCAGACCGGGGGCAGCCAGACCGCTGATTTCGGCCAGAACGTCCAAGATCTCCTTCAGGGTCATGTCCTGGCCGCCCAGGATGTAGCGCCGGCCCGGCAGTCCCTTCCGGGCGGCCAGGAGGTGCCCCAAGGCCACGTCCTCGACAGGAACCAGATTCAGGCCCGTCTGCACGTAGGCGGGCATGCGCCCGTTCAGGAATTCGGTCACGATGCGGCCGGTTGCCGTCGGCTTGAGGTCTCCAGGCCCCACCGGGGTGGACGGATTGACCACGACCACGGGGTCGCCCTCGGCAGCGAAGCGCATGGCGACCTCTTCAGCCATGAACTTGGACCGCTTGTAGTGGCCGACCATGTCCCGCAGGCTCACCGGAGTCTCCTCGTTGCCGGGCGTTCCATCGCCCGGGATCCCGACAGCAGCGACCGAGGAGGTGACGACCACGCGCTCCACCCCGGCCTGCCGACAAGCCTCCAGCAGGTTCCGGGTGCCCTCCACGTTGACCTGGTACAGATCCTTGGGATTCGGAGTCCACAGGCGATAGTCGGCGGCGCAGTGGAAGACCTGCTGACAGCCCCGAACGGCTCGGTCCAGTGAATCCGACTCGCGCAGGTCGCCCGGGATGCAGGCGACGTCCAGACCCGTCAGATTGTCGGGTGGCGAGGTGTGGCGCACCAGAACCCTGACCTCCTGGCCCTCCTCCAACAACAGTCGAACCAGGTGGCTGCCCAGGAAGCCGCTGCCTCCCGTGACCAGGACGGTCATGGGCGGCCCGACGGGCCCTGGGCGGGCTCTGAAGACCTCGGGTTCTGCATAAGATGCCAGCGTTCTCGTCGTTCCCGCGGGTTCCTGCCAGGGCCGTCCCTCCAGACGTTCTGACCCTTGCCGTCCCCCGTGCGTTCCTGCCAAGCCCGTCCCCCGTGCGTTCCTGCCAAGGCCGTCCCCCGTGCGTTCCTGCCAAGGCCGTCCCCCGTGCGTTCCTGCCAAGGCCGTCCCCCGTGCGTTCCTGCCAAGGCAGGAACGAAGAGGGGGGGACGAGTATCCCCTGCGGCAGCCTACCTCCGGAACCGCGCTTCCAGAAGACCCGGGTGTCCTCCACCATGAGCTCTCTAGCCGCCTCCTATCGCTGGTGCCGTCAGTTGACCCGCACGCGAGCGCGCAACTTCTACTTCGCCATCCGGATGCTCCCGGCTCGACGGCGGGACGCCATGTGCGCGGTCTACGCCTTCTTCCGGGAATGCGACGACCTGTCGGACGAGGGGCTCGTCGAGGACCGCCGCCAGAGCCTGGAGCGCTGGCGTCAGGTGGCCCTGGGTGCCGAACCGGAATCGCCCTCTCCGGGCCTGGCGGCCTTTCGCGACACCATCGCGCGCTATGACATCCCCGTGCACCTCTTCTCGGAGCTGATCGACGGGACCATGATGGACCTGGATGGCACCCGCTACGAGACCTTCCAGGACCTCTACACCTACTGCTATCGGGTGGCCTCGACCGTCGGCCTGGTGTGTCTGCGCATCTTCGGCTTCGACGGCAGTCCCCAGGCACTCAAGCGGGCAGAGCACCTGGGGATCGCCTTCCAGTTGACCAACATCCTCCGGGACGTGGCCGAGGACTCGGGCCTGGGTCGGGTCTACCTGCCGGGCCAGATCCTGGCCGAGTTCGGCCTGACGCCCCAGGACCTGTTGGAGGGCCGCCCGGGCCCCCACTTCAAGGCCCTGGTCCAACACATGGCCAGCCGGGCCCGCCATTACTATGAGCTGGCGGAGCCCCTGCCGGAAAACCTGACCCCCTGCAGCCGTGCGGCCCTGCTGGCCATGCGGGGCATCTACCGGGGACTGCTCGAGAAGATCGATCGCCTGGGGGCCGGCGTCCTGAGGCAGAGGGCCCGCTTGAGCCTGGCCGAGAAGCTCTGGGTGGTCCTGGTGGCCTGGTTGGAGGGTCTGGGCTGGCCCTGGTTCCGGCGGACTGGCCGCCGATGAGGTTCAGTGCCCGCAGGATGCGCACCCTGGTGTTGATGGTCGTGGCCATGGCGGCCTGCACCTTCGGCGACATCTTCCTGGCCCAGGCCATGCAGGGCCTGGGTCAGGTGTCGCTCGGCGGCCTGGTTCAGGTCTGGGACGCAGGAGTGCAGGTCTTCAGCACTCCCAAGGTGTGGCTGGCCCTGGCCCTGTTCGCGGTCTTCTTCTTCCTGTGGATGACGGTCCTTTCCTACGAGGACCTCTCCTTCGCCCTACCCCTGACCGCCCTGACCTACCTCTTCAATGCCCTCT
This sequence comes from uncultured Burkholderiales bacterium, assembly GCA_964595195.1. Taxonomy (GTDB): domain Bacteria; phylum Vulcanimicrobiota; class Xenobia; order Xenobiales; family Xenobiaceae; genus CAZQPM01. The sequence goes on from CAZQPM010000117.1 coordinate 9,768, forward strand.
TGGTCGGGCCTTTCCTGGGCGAAACGGTCAGCCCCCTGCGCTGGGCTGGGACCCTCCTGATCGGCCTGGGAGTGGCCCTGGTGACCGCCAGCGGTGGACAGGGGAACCCGGGCGGCCAGTCTCAGCCACCCACGCGTGCGGAGGACCCGCCACTCCGGGCGCATGCCACTGCGGAAGCCTGAATTTCCGAATCTCAGGCCACGCAGAGATAGTCCCGGCCCTCGCGCCAGCCCCGGGACTCCAAGAAGAGGCGGATCTCGGCCCTCGACCGGGGATGCCCCACGGTGGAGAGCAGGATGACCTCACCCGGGTCCGGCAACTGCTCCGGACCCAGGACCGGGACGCCGACGATCCTCTGGCCTCGGCGCCCGGGGTGCGAATCGATGAAGGCATGCGGGGGCCGACCGCGCGCCGCCAGATCCCGGGCGAACCCCTTCCCGTTGGGGCCGGCGCCCCACAGGAACAGGGCCCGCTGGCTGGAAAGGCGGGTGCGCAGCAGGGCCTCGACCTTCAATTCCCGGAAACGGTCGCGATGACAACGGGGGTCGGTCCGCGTGACCCGACCGGGAGCATCCCGCCAGAACAGCAGGGTCTGCGGAACCTTGCCGAAGCGCCCGCCTCTTTCCCACAGTCGCAACCACAGATCGTAGTCCTCGGGACCCCGCCCTTCCCGGTAGCCACCCGCCGCCAGGACCTCAGCCCGACGGAAGGTCACCGACGGGTGGACCAGCGGGCTCTCCACGAAGAGGTCCCGCTCCAGGTCCTGGGGGTCGGCCAGCGAGTTCAGCCAGTCCTGGTAGCGGGCCATCCCTGCAGTGCAGGTGGCCACGGGGAAGATGCGGACGCGGCTGCCGACGGCCGCGATCCCTCCGTGGCGATCCAGGTAGTCCACCTGGCGCTGCAGCCGGTCGGGACGGGACAGGTCGTCGGCATCCATCCGGGCCACCAGCGGCGCCCGACACTCGGCCAGGCCGTCCTGGAGGGCGGCCACCAGGCCCCGGTGGGGCCGGACCAGCAAGCGGATCCGCGGATCCCGGGCGGCCAGCGAGCGGACCAGCTCCAGGCTGCCATCGGTCGAGCCATCGTCCACGACCACGGCTTCCCAGTCCTGCAGCGTCTGCCAGGCCACCGTCCGCAGCGCAGCCAGCACCGTGGTGGCAGCATTCCAGACGGGAACCAGCACCGAGACCCGAGGGATCAAGAGGAACCCAGCGCCTCCAGGAAACGCTCGTACTTGGTCCGCTCCTGGGCCTCGAAGGTCACCCCCGCTCGCCGAGCCAGGTCCTCCAGGTCCTGCAGGACGCGTTGGGGCTGCAGGGTCTCCACCTCGATCTCGAAGTCGACCCGCCCGCCGGGGAAGCGGGTCCGATCCAGTTCCAGCACGTCCCCGCCGGACAGGGGGTAGCGCAGCCTCAGGTTGCTGACCTCGCCCCGCACGGCCAGGGGGCCCGTGATGCCTGCGGCGCGCAGGGCCCGCAGGGGGGGCAGGTGCTCCAGGTGGGCCGGGTCCGGGGGGTGTTCCAGGGAGGCCGGCCAGGGGCTCTCCACCTCGAGGGCCTCGAAGTAACCGTCCAGCATGCGCATCCCGCGCTT
>CAZQPM010000118.1:0-11333 GCA_964595195.1 uncultured Burkholderiales bacterium
GAGGCGCTGGAAGGGTTCCCTGAACTTGATCAGGCCCAGGTCGTAGAAGACCTTGGTGTAGAAGCGCGAGTACAGCAGGTGGAGCACGGCGTGTTCGATGCCCCCCACGTACATGTCCACGGGCAGCCAGTCGTCGACGTCCTCCTGGCGCCAGGCGACGTCGCTCGCGTCGGGGGACGCATAGCGCAGGAAATACCACGAGGAGCAGATCCACTGCGACAGGGTGTCCGTGTCGCGACGGCCGGGCCCGCCACATCGGGGACACTCGGTGTTGACGAACTCCGGCAGGTTGGCCAGGGGGGAGGCTCCGGTCCCCGAGGGTTCGTAGCTCTCGACGTGCGGCAGCAGGACCGGCAACTGGTCCTCGGGGACGGGGACGGTTCCGCATCGGTCGCAGTAGACGATGGGGATCGGCGCGCCCCAGTAGCGCTGCCGCGAAACCAACCAGTCGCGCAGGCGGTAGTTGATGCGCGAACGGCCCTGCCCCTGCTCCTCCAGGAACTGGATGACCTGGCGCTTGCCCTCCTGGGAGGCCAGGCCGGAGAAGGGGCCGGAGTTGACCATCACCCCTGATTCCGTCCAGGCCTCCTCCAGGGGAAGCTCAGCGAAACGCTGGCGATAGGCGGCGTCCAGGGTCCGCGCCGCCTCCGGCGCTCCCTCGGCGACGGCGCGGATCGGGCCCGCCAGGTCCTCCAGGTGGTCGGCAGTCAGGATCACCTGCCGGATGGGCAGATTGAAGAGCCGGGCGAACTCCCAGTCCCGGGTATCGTGGGCCGGGACGGCCATGATGGCCCCCGTCCCGTAACCCATCAGGACGTAGTCGGCGATCCAGATCGGGATCCGCTCGCCGTTCATGGGGTTCACTGCAAAGGCCCCCGTGAAGACCCCCGACTTCTCCTTCTGCTCCTGCCTTTCGACCTCGCTGCGGGTCCGCGTGCGGGTCACGTATTCCTGGACGACCGCCCGCTGCTCGGGGGTGGTCAGCGAGTCGACCAGCGGATGCTCGGGAGCCAGGACCATGTAGGTCGCTCCGAAAAGGGTGTCCGGGCGGGTCGTGAAGATCCACAGGTCGCCCGGGTGCCCCTCCAGGGTGAAGCGGACCTCGGCCCCCTCGCTGCGGCCAATCCAGTCGGCCTGCATCTTCTTGACCTTCTCGGGCCAATCCAGGCCCTGCAGGTCATCCAGGAGGCGCTGGGAGTACTTGGTGATCGCGTAGAACCACTGGGGAAGGTCCTTCTTGGTGACGGCGCTGTCGCAGCGCTCGCACAACCCGTCCTTGACCTCTTCATCCGCCAGTCCCGTGCGGCAGGAGGGGCACCAGTTGATGGGGGCCCCCTTCTTGTAGGCCAGGCCCATCTCGAAGAGCTTCAGGAACGACCACTGGGTCCACTTGTAGTATTCCGGGGCCGAGGAGTTGACCTCGCGGTCCCAGTCGTACATGGCTCCCATCTCACCCAACTGGCGCTTCATGTTGGCCATGGCCGCCCGGGTATGGGTCTCGGGATGGATCTTCTTGGTGATGGCGGCGTTCTCTGCCGGCAGGCCGAAGGCGTCCCAGCCCATGGGGTGCAGGACCTGGAAGCCCCGCAGCGTCATGTACCTGCTCCACACGTCCGACAGCACGTACCCCCGCCAGTGGCCGACATGGAGTCCCTCCCCCGAGGGATAGGGAAACATGTCCAGGCAGAAGTACTTGGGTCGCCCGGAGTCCCGGGTGGCCTTGTGCAGGCCCTTCTGCTCCCAGGTGGCCCGCCACCGGGACTCGATCTCGTTGGGTTCGTAGAGCATGGGGATCGCCGCCTTGATCACTGGAATCGGAAGCGCTGGCATTCCTCGCCAGCGCAGGAAAACCTACCGGCGCGCCTCAAGGAATCAGGGTGATCGCTCGGGGTCCCCGGCCCACCGGCAGTCGACCCATCTGCCGCCCGGCCCCGAGGTCCAGGACCGAGACGTCGTCGGAGTTGTAGTTGGCCACGTAGAGGACCCGGCCGTCGGCCGAGAAGGCCATGGCCCGAGGTCCCCGGCCTACGCCGATACGGTAACGGCCCGTCGGGCGATCCGGATCGAAGACCAGGACATCGTTGGAATCGGTATTCAGGGCGACCGCCAGCCCCCCAGGTCCCATGCGGACCTGGCCGACTCCCACCCCCGCCGGCAGCTTCTCCAGGGGATTGAAGCGCTCGGCGTGGAAGATGCCCACCTCCCGCGTCTGGGGCAGACCCACCAGGACCCGCCCACCCTCCGCGGTCACGTCCAGCCCCCCCAGACGTGGGGCCAGGTGGTGCTGGGCCAGCAGTCGCCAGTCCGCCAGGTCGACCACCGAGACCACCCCGGCCTCCCGATGGGAGATGTACAGGCGACCCTCGTCCCGGCTCCGGACCAGGTCCGCGGGACCGGGAACCTGCAGGGGCAACACACGGATGACGTTGAAGGAGGGGACGTGCAGTTCGACCAGGGCCGGAGCCCTGGCGCTGAGGACGTACAGACGCGCTCCGTCGCCCGAGAAGGTCAGGCCGCGAGGTTCGGCCAGGTGCGGGCTGCGGACCGGCGCCACGACCTTGAGGGACGACAGGTTGATCCGGGCGAAACCCGTGCCGCTGGCCTCGGCCACGGTGAGGACCCGCCCGTCGGGTGAGGCCGCCAAATCGCCGGGATCCCGGCAGACGGGCAGGCGACCGAGGATGCGGACGGTCCGGGCGTCCAGCAGGGTCAGGGAGTCCTCCAGGCCACAGGAGACCGCCAACCGGGGAGCCGGAAGCTGCGCTCCCCCGGGCAGGGCCGGGAGGAGCGCCAGGAAGACCAGGGAGAAGAGCAGGATGGCTCGTGTCATGAAGGATTTCTTCGTTCTCGGCCCCGGGCGGGCCTTCGTGGTGCTCCTGGTGCTGGTCGGGATCACCCTGCCTTCCGGAGCGGCCAGCCAGCCTCCGACGGCGCTGCTGGTCCCCCTGGATGATCGCCCCTCGACGCGGCTCTTCCCCCAGCAGATCGCCCGAATCGGTGGGGGCCTGCTGAGGACTCCGCCGCGCCATCTGCTGGGCCGGGCCTGGACTCCGGGGGACCCCGAGCGACTGGCCGAGTGGTTGACCCGCGAGGTCCCCGGCGTCGAGCGTGCGCTCCTGTCGACGGACATGCTGGTCTATGGAGGCCTGGTCGCTTCCCGCAGCGCAGCCTGTCCCACCTCCAGGGCCCTGGACCGCCTGCGGGCCCTGGAGGCCTGTCGACGCGCCGGGGTCCCCGTGGTGGCCCTGGCCATCATCCCCCGCCTTCACCTGCGAACATCAGAAGCCCAGGCCCCCTACGAGACGGCCCTGGCCAACTGGGCCGTCAGCGGCGCCTCGGCTCCCCCCACCGGGGTGCCTCCGGCCATCTTCCAGGAATACCTGGCCGTGCGGCGCCGCAACCTGGAGGTCATGCAGGCCCTCGTCCGGAGGGTGGCCGAGGGCTCGATCCAGACCCTGGTCCTGGGCCAGGACGACTCGGCGCCCCGCGGCCCTCATCTCCAAGAGCAGCGCCTGTTGGAGGAGCAGGCCCGGGACCTGGGACTGGGGGGCCGCGTCCGGGTGGTCTCGGGAGCCGACGAACTGGCCATGAACCTGGTGGCCGGCTGGCTCACTGCGCGGGAGGGCCTGGTCCCGGCCTTGGAGGTCCACTACTCCGAGGAGGGAGCGGGTCAGCAGATCCCTCCCCTCGAGAGCCGTCCCCTGGACCGGGCCCTGGCCGAGCACCTGGCCCTGAGCGGCGCCCGTCCGGGGCGGGGAGAGGGAACCCTGCTGCTGGTGGAGACGCCTGCAGCCCGGCCCTTCCAGGCCCCCACGCTGCAGGCGGGGCCCGAGGACGTGCAACGGGCGAGCGGCCTGCGAGAGCGACTCCAGAAGGCCCGTTCCCAGGGGCGTCGCGTGGCCGTGGCCGACCTGCGCCTGGTGAACCGGGCCGACCCGGTTCTGGCCCAGGAGGTCCTGGACCAGGTGCCGCTCTGGGAGTTGGAGGCCTACGCCGCCTGGAACACCCCGTCGAACGCGCTGGGAACCGCCGTGGCCCAGGCGACGGTCCGCGAGGTGGCCCGCCAGCGATCCCGGACCTGGCCGGCTGCGCGGATCCTGGAGAGCGAGAAGACCCATCTGGCCTTCACCTTCGCCCGCCTCCTGGACGACTACGCCTACCAGGCGCTGATCCGGCCGACCCTGACCGAGGGGGTGCGCGGTCTGCCCCGGGACCCCGACCCCCTGTTGAACCTCTACGGCCCGGCGGGACTGGAGGCCCGCAGGGCCGCCGTCGCCTGGGCCCGTTCCGTCTGGGAGGAGCGCCTGCGGGGCCGGACCTACCGGGTTCCCGTCCTGGACAGGCACCTGGAACTGAGCGACCTGCAGGTGGAGGTGGTCCTTCCCTGGCCCCGGGTCTTCGAGATCGAGGCTCGAGTCGACCTGAGGCTGCGCCCGGTGGCCGCTCCGGACCCTCCCGCAACTCCGAACGGGCCAGGGGAATCTGACTCACCCGACACGAAAGGTGCCAGACCATGAAAGATACCGTGATCGTGATCCACAAGCCCTGGTTGGGCACCGTCGGGCCGGAGGACACCGCCTTCGGCTCGGAGATGCTGGAGAAGTTCCTGCACTCGCTGGAGAAGCACGAACGCCCGCAGGCCCTGGTCTTCCTGACCGACGGAGTGCTGGTGGCGGTGCGCGGCAGCCCCTTCGCCCTGTCCCTGGGCCTGCTGCAGGGCATGGGGGTCCGACTCTTCTGCTGCCGCACCTGCCTGGGGCACCATGCCATCCCCGAGGATCAGGTCCTGGGTGAGGTGGTCGGCATGGACCGGATCATCGAGGTCCTGAGCCGGGCGCAGAAGATCCTGAACGCCTAGAGCGCCGCCCCCGGGCCCGCCCCGAGGGGCGGCAGACCAAAGACCCGTGAGGTTCCTGGAATGTCCATCCTTCCCATCCGCCGCCGGACCGTGCCCGGCCTTCTCCTGACCCTGTTCCTGGCGCTGGCCATGCCGCCTGCGGCCCGTGCCCAGTACTCGGAGATCGAGGAGAATCCCTTGGTCCCGGCGGTCTCGGAGTTCTATGGATTCGAAACCGTCCACGCCGTGACGGTGATGCAGAACGTGACCGAACCGGACGACCTGCTGGTCACCCTCTTCCTGGCCCGGGCCTCGGGGCGCTCCCCCGTCGAAATCAACGGGATGCGCAAGCAGGCCCGGAGCTGGCAGCAACTCTTCCAGCAGTTCGGGGTCAACCAGGGGGTCCTCTTCCAGGACCTGGTGGGGGTGCAGATCCCCGAACGCTACCCCGACTATGTCTGGGCCCAGCGCAAGTACAAGGAGTGGAAGGCCAGGCCGAGCGCGGGGCTTCCCCTGTACGACAAGACCGTCCGTCTGCTGGTCGGGCTGGATTTCACGATGCGCCGTTTCGACCTGTCCGCGCTGGAGACCATGAAGGCCCGTCAGAACGCCAGGTCCTACCTGGACCTGGTCACCCGGCGCCTGCAACCGGCCCGCTGATCTCTAGAGCGGGACCTCGGGCAGGTACTGCTCCTCGGCCGGGGGCAACGGAACCGCCGGGTAGGGCTGGTAGTCCTCGTCGGAGACGTCCGCGGCCAGGTTGTGGAAGCTGCCGTAGCGCTTGACGAAGGACAGCTTGACCGTGTCCACGGGCCCGTTGCGCTGTTTGGCGATGATGACCTCGGCGGTGTTCGTCTCCTGCGTCTGGGGGTTGTAATACTCGTCCCGGTAGATGAAGGCCACCAGGTCGGCGTCCTGTTCGATGGCCCCGGACTCGCGCAGGTCGGACAGCCCTGGCCGCTTGTCCTGCCGGGACTCGACCTGACGCGAGACCTGGGAGAGGGCCACGATGGGCACGTGGAGCTCCTTGGCCAGGCCCTTGAGCTGACGCGAGATCTCCGAGACCTCGTTGACCCGGTTGTCGGTCCGCCCGCTGCCCCGGATCAACTGCAGGTAATCGATGATCACCAGGTCCAGGCCGTGGCGCTTCTGCAGGCGGCGCAGCTTGGCCTTCATCTCCAGGACGGTGGTGCCCGCCTGGTCGTCGATGAAGAGCATCGCCTCGTTCAACTGGTTCATGGCCCGGGTGATGCGCTGCCAGTCCTGGTCGCGCAGGTTGCCCCGGCGGACGTCCATGGCGTTCACCTGGGCCACCGAGCACAGGACCCTCTGGCTGAGTTCCGATCGGGACATCTCCAGCGAGAAGACCGCCGCCACCCCAGGCTTGTCGCGGTTCAGGGCCACGTTGATGGCCACCGACATGGCGAAGGCCGTCTTGCCCATGCTGGGCCTGGCCCCCACGATCACCAGGTTGGAGGGCTGCAACCCGCCGGTGATCTCGTCCAGATCCCGAAAACCGGTGGCCACGCCGGTGATCGAGATCTTGTTGCGGTAGCGCTCGTAGAGGGTGTCGAAGGTCTCCTGCAGCGAGGTCTTGAGCTGCTCGAGTTCCGTGCGCGATCGGCGGTTGCCGACCGCGAAGACCAGTTCCTCGGCCTGGTCGACCTTGTTGGCGGCGTCGGCCTCGCCCTCCAGCGAGAGCCGCACGATGGCGTTGCCGGCCTGCTGGAGCCTCCTCTCGGTCGCCTTGTCGGCCACGATGCGGGAGTAGGCGCTGACGTGGGCCGAACTGGCCACGATGGAGATCAGGCTGTCCAGATAGGCAGCCCCTCCGCAGTTCTCCAGCTTTCCCAGATTGCGCAGCGAGTTGGTGACCGTGATCAGGTCGATGTTCTGGTTGGCCTCGGCCAGGCTGACCATGGCCGAGTAGACCTCCTGGTGGGCCTCGCGGTAGAAGTCATCCGGACCCGCCAGGACTTCGGAGACCCGGTCGAAGGCTTCGGGATCGATGAGGCAACTGCCCAGGCAGGCCTGCTCGGCCTCGATGCTGTGGGGAGGGAGGTGTCCGACTTCGAAGGAGGGAGCCAGGGAAGTCACGAGGAGGCCTCCGGCCACAGGATCTGCAGGGCCTCCCGGACCGTGGCGACGGGCACGACCCGCACTCCGGAGGGGAGGTCGCCGGGGACCTCGTGGCGGTTGTCCCAGGGCACCAGGACGGTCTTCATGCGCGCCTGGACGGCCCCATACAGTTTCTCGGGAATCCCGCCCACCGGGCGCACCCGGCCCTGGATGGAAACCTCGCCCGTGACCGCCAGATCGGCCGGGATGGCCCGGCCCTCCAGCACGCTGACCAGGGCCAGGGTCACCGCCAGCCCGGCGGAAGGGCCGTTGATGTTGGCCCCGCCGACCACGTTGACGTGGACGTCATAGTCCTGCAGGTCCTTGTCCAAGAGGAGGCGGATCACGCTGCCCGCGTTGAAGACCGAGTCCCGGGCTGACTCGCGGGCGACCTCGTTGAAGCGCAGGCTGCCCTTGCCGGGAAGGCGGGCCGGATAGGCGGCGGCTTCCAGCTCCAGGCACGAACCCAGGAATCCCGAGACGCCCAGGCCGAAGATTCTGCCGACCACGGGCTCTTCGCCTGCCAGGACGGGGATCGCGGCGGTCAGGCGGTTGGTGCGGACCACCGAACGGACGTCTTCCAGGGTGATCCGAGGGCGGGCCCGGCGCCGACCGAGGCGCTGCCAGGCCAGTCCGAAGGCGTCGGTCAGGATCTGGACGGCCTTGCGGCCCTCGACGGTGTACAGACTGATCTCCTCGGGGACGCGGTCCTCCAGCGTCACCTTCAGGCGGGCTGCGGCCTGGGTCACGATCTGCTGGTTCTGCGTGGCCGTGAGGGGTTCGAAGAAGACCTCGGCACAACGCGAGCGGATGGCCAGGGGGATGTCCTCGGGCGAGCGCGTGGTGGCGCCGACCAGGATGAAGTCCGCCGGCGCCCCCTGGGTGAAGAGCCGCTTGATGTACTGGGGAACCCGGGGGTCCTCCTCGTCGAAGTAGGAGGACTCGAAGAGGATCCTCTTGTCCTCCAGGACCTTGAGCAGCTTGTTCAGGAGGATCGGGTCGAGCTCGCCGATCTCGTCCAGGAACAGCACCCCCCCGTGGGCCTTGGTGACCAGGCCCAACTTGGGCTCGGGGATCCCGTCCTCCGCCAGATCCTTGCGGGAGCCCTGGTAGATGGGGTCGTGCACCGAACCCAGGAGCGGATTGGTGATCTCCCGGGGGTCCCAGCGCACGGTGGTGGCATCCACCTCCACGAACGGCGCCTCGGGTGCAAAGGGGACCGGGCCGGCATCCTTGATCCGTTCCAGGACCAGTCGGGCCACCGTGGTCTTGCCGACCCCCGGAGGGCCATAAAGGATCACGTGTTGCGGGTAGGGCGTCCCGATCCGGGCCAGGAGCGCCTGGATGGCGCGGTCCTGGCCCACCACCTCGGCCAGGTTGCCGGGGCGCAGGGCCGTCAACGCCGAGACGCCCAGTCCGCGGGTCTCCAGGTCATCCAGGTCGGCCAGGCGCTTGAGGGTGGCGGCGTTCTCGGGACCGTGCTCTTCCTTGAGGGCCTCGCGCCGCAACTCCTTGACGTAGTCCAGGTGCCGCTCGCGCATCTTGGCGGCGATCCTCTGCTCCATGTCCTCTTCGACGGTGCGCTGGGCGGCCAGGTTGGCGATCTCGTCCTCGATGGCGTCCAGGGCCTCGCCGAACTGGTCCCTGCTGGGAGGGTCACCGAAGCTGGGATCTTCGAAGACCAGTTGCTGCATGGCCAGGATCCGGTCTGCGGTCCGGGCCGAGCGCATCAACTTCAAGGCCCCCATCTTCTTGGCCTTCAGGACCAGGTTGTCGGCGCCGAAGAGGTTGGACAGGAAGCCGAAGAGCACGCCGATCCGGCGGTCAAGGTCCGTACTCCCGGGAATCTCGGGATCGGTAGCCAAAAGGTCAGGACTCCACGACGCGGACGACCAGTTCAGCCTTCACCTTGGGATGGATCTTGAGGAAGACGCGGTGCTCGCCCAGGGCCTTCAAGGGGGAATCCAGCTTGATGGTCCGGCGATCGATGTCCAGGCCGTGCTGGGACTTGATGGCTTCGGCCAGGTCGCTGGAGGTGATGGAGCCGAAGAGCCGTCCTCCTTCACCGGAGCGGGCCTCCACGAGGATCGGGGTCTTCTGCAGACGCTCCGCCAGTTCGCGGGCCTGCTGCAGCTCCCGGGCCGTGTGGGCGGCACGGTCCGCCTGTTCCTTGTCGAGGGCCCGAATCTTGCCCTCCGTGGCCGCCATGGCCAGCCCTCGGATCAAGAGGTAGTTCCTGCCAAAACCGTCGGAGACTTCGTGAAGCTCACCCTTCTTCCCCAGCTTCGGGACGTCCTTGACCAGGATCACCTTCATGGCAACCGCCTTTCCGCTTGGCCGCCGGTTGGCGGGTATCAAAGAACCCGATCCCCGGGCTCCGGGGCGCACGCCGGAACTCGGGGCCGGGTTCGGTCGTTTCGGGAAACTAGATGGTATAGGGCAACAACGCGATGAAGCGCGCGCGCTTCACCGAGTTCATGACCAGGCGCTGGTGCCGCGCACAGGTTCCCGAAATGCGCCGGGGCAGGATCTTGCCGCGCTCGCTGGTGTACTTGCGCAGCGTGGGGACATCCTTGTAGTCGATGACCTCGATCTTGTTGGCGCAGAAGTGACAGACCTTCCGCCGGGGGCGACGCCCCCGGCGCTCTCCACGGGCCATGATTGAACCTCCATCAGGCGGCGTCCACAAGGGACCGCCCTGCGATCAGAATGGAACGTCTTCGTCCAGGTCCGGGCCGTCAGCAAAATCCCCGGGTGGGGGTGGCTGAGTCCCACCACCCGCTGGGGGTGGGGTGGACCGGTAGCCACCCTCCCGCTCGGTCCGGGGGCCTTCGCCGGTGCGTGGAGGCCGGTTGTACTGGCCTCCCCCGCCGCCGCCCTCACCCTCGCTGCGGCCGCTGAGCATCCGCATGTCGTCGGCGACGACGTCGAATGCGCTGCGCTTCTGACCGTCCTGGGCCTCGTAGGTCCGGGTCTGCAGGCGCCCCTCGATGGCAATCAACTTGCCCTTGCTGAGGAACTCGTTGCAGATCTCGGCCAGACGCTCCCAAGCCACGATGGGGATGAAGTCGGCGTTGTTCTCTCCGCCGCTGCGCCCCCGCCGATCGACGGCGATGCGAAAACTGGCGACAGCCTTCCCGTTGGTGGTGTACCGCAACTCCGGCGGCGCCACCACCCGACCGATCAGGATCACTCGATTCAGACTGGACATGCTTGCATCCTCTCCACGCGGCCTCCTTCAGGAACCACCGCGGCGCGGCTGCCCCCGAAGGCCCGCGTAGAAGGCTCAGTTGACGCAGACCACCAGGCTGCGCAACACGTCGTCGCTGAGCTTCATCACGCGACGAAGCTCTTCGGCGACCGGGCTTTCCGAGTCAAAGCGCATGGTGACGTAGTAGCCCTCCATGCGGCCGCCCAGTTCATAGGCGAACCTGCGCTTGCCCCAGGTATTGACGTTGACCACCTGACCACCCTGGTCCGTGACCTGCTGAGAATACTTCTCGACAAGGCCGGGAACGGCCTCGTCACCCAGGTCCGGACGGAGGATATACGTGATCTCGTACTTGCGCACCGTCCTCACCTCCTTCCTTCGGCCTTTCAGGCCCGGACGTTCCAGCCGCGTGCGCCGCGCTGGGGAGTCCGGGCAGGAAGGACCCGCACCGGCCTCGGGGGCCGGGGGGCTGCGGCCCATCTCCGGGCCACACGAGCGCGATTATAGCACCGCTGGCCCGCCGGGCGCAACCCGAATTCTCGTCCGAATGGCGAGAATCTTCGAGGCCATCGGGTTTCAGGTCCCAGCTCCCGACCAGAACCGATGACCGGATACCATGGCCCGCACCTCAGGGATCCGGTTCGCGTAGTCCTCCACGGGAATGAAGCTGGTGGCCTCCACCTGGAGACCCCCCGCGCTGCGGTAGCTGAAGACGTCCCGCAACGTCAGTTCGTGCACCGGGGCCGCCACCCGCCGGACCCCGGTGACCTTCCCGAGGATGTCCGAGTCGTATACCCAGGTTCCGAGATCCCGCTGGTACAGACACACGCTCTGCTGGTGGGCAAAGAGGCGGTCGTTCAAGACGACCAGGTCCCGGGCGCACACCAGGGGATCCGAGTCCGGACCCGACATCGTCTCGACGATCTCGTCGGTGGATCCGGCCACGGCGGGCGTGACCGCGAAGGTGAGGCTGGAAAGGCGTCCGGGGTTCCCGTAGAAGACCGTGTTTCGGACCCGCGCCGAACCGGGATTCCACCCTTCGGCCAATCGGATCTGGACCCCATTGTCCAAGGTCAGTACCGCGCTTCGGGGTTGTCGGGCCCGGTAGGTCGGCATCTGCATTCGGTTAAGCCCACGAGACGCTGAGATTACGGGCTCTTGAGCGGT
>CAZQPM010000119.1:0-11136 GCA_964595195.1 uncultured Burkholderiales bacterium
GAGCCCGCTCCGGGGCAGGGCGTGACAGAGGGATTCCCCAGAGTCTAGGACCGATGGCCGGCCGCGGTCGGTGTTGCCCGACACCGAGTGGGAGAGGGAGCCCCCCGGTCGGGCGCGAAGGCGACGACCATGTCCACCGACGTCGCCGCCTGCTGCCGCACGTCCTTCCTCAAGGACGTGCGGCCCGAACACCTGCAGCCCTTCCTGGGGCGCATGCGGGTGCGCGATCTTCCCCGGCAGGCCTGCCTCTTCCGCCAGGGCGAGGAGAGCGACCCCGCCTACCTCATCGTGTCGGGGCAGGTCCGCATCAACGTCCTGACCTCCGGGGGAGCCGAGATGACCCTGGATGTCCTGGGGCCCGGCGATGCCTGCGGAGTCGCCGGCCTGGCTGGCCCCTTCCCGCGCATCAGCAACGCGGTGGCACTGCGGCCCACACGCGTCCTGGTGGTCCCCACGGCCGTCCTGCGCACGCTGATGGAGACCCACCCCGACGTCTTCCACCACCTGCTCCGGCAGTTGCTGCGCCGCCTGGCCCGGTCGATCCAGGAACAGGTGGCCGGCGGCACCCAGCGCGTCTACGCCCGGGTGGCCCAGAAGTTGCTGTCCCTGTCGGAGACCTGCGGCGGCGACGGCCGGGAGAGAGCCCTCCCCTCAGGGCTCTCGCATCAGGACCTGGCCAGGATGGTCGGCAGCACCCGCGCCACCGTGACCCGCGTCCTGCAGGAGATGCGGCGGCAGGGAATCCTGGACGACGATCCCAACCGCCGACAGATCGTGATCCGCGAGGTCGACCGCCTGCTGGAGTTCTCCGAGGGGACCGATCTGGCCGAGGCCTCGGAGAACACCGTCTTCCCCTGATCCGGGTCGGGGCTACTTCATGAACTCCTGCAGGGGGCCGGAACCGTCGGGTTGCGGTCTGAAGCGCTCGATGGCGTCCTCGTAGAACTCCACCATGCCGCGCTCGTAGTTGGGGTAGTCCGCCAGGCCCGACAGGGCGATCTGGGCCACCATGTTGTGCAGGACGTACTGGAAGCAGCGGTACTGCATGCTGCGGTCCAGGGCCGAACCCTTGATGTTCTGGGAGGGCAGCAGGCCCAGGCGGAACAGGTACTGGCCGGTGGTGTTGTCCTGGGGGTCGACGGCCACGCCGGTGTCGCCGTCCTTCTCCATCCTCAGCTTGTCGAAGGAGTCGATCTCCCTGGGGATGTCGTAGTCGTAGACCGGCGTCAGGTAGTCGATGCCGTAGTCGGCGTACAGCGCCCTCATCCGCGCGATGGGCTTCTCCATGTGGCTGGGGAGCAGCGGGAGTTCCCGGGTGGCCCCATCGGCCACCACCCGGATCCCGTGCTCCAGGCAGTAGCCCAGGGCCCGGAAGTGGTGGGCCAGGGCGCAGAAGGTGCAGTTCTGCAGCATCCTCAGGCCGAACCGGCGCACCCGCTGCACGTAGTTCTTGAAGGCCAGGTGCGTGAAGAGCCGGTCGACATCGATGATCCTGTGCTGGAACTGCACGTCTGGGAACTTCTCGACCAGTCGCTGGACGGCCGTGGCGGACTTCTGGATCTCGTGGAAGCCGTGGCGGGTGAAGGTGAGCAGGTGCAGGTCCCGGGAGCGCTCGGCCATCAAGGCTGCGACGCACGTCGAGTCGGTGCCACCCGAGAAGAGGATCGCGATGGTTTCCTGCGTCGGTTCAGTCACTGAGTTGCTTCACCATGAACCGCGTCACCCGCCAGGCGACCCAGTACCCCAGTTGCAGAACCCAACCCAGGACCTCCGAGAGCCAGACGCGCAGGCGCATCGGCAGGGCCAGGGCGGCCACGCAGATCGTCAGGACGAAAAGCCTTCTCATGGTCTGGCCCCTGCCCGGACACCCGTCGAGAACGTCACCCCATCCCGTCGGCTGTCCGGTGTCCGCCTTCGGGTTCCAGGGAACGGCAAGACTGCCGGGGCGGGTCCACCCCGGACGACGTCCTCAGAAGATGAAGTAGAGCGCCGGCAGGACCGATTCCTTGCCCGGCAGGTTGAAGAACATCGCCAGGAAGTACAGGAGGCCCAGCAACGGGATGAGCCACCACTTCTTCCGGGCGCGAATCCGCGCCCAGAGCCAGAGCAGGAACTCCTTGTTGTTGTTGAAGCGCGGGGTTTCGGGTTGTTCCACGGATAGAGCCCTCCGGGAGCGAATCCTGCCAGAAGGTTATCAGAGCCGACCCGACCGGGTCAAGACGAACCTCCGGACGGAGCACGGGTCAGCGCGGGGGCAGCAGCTCCACCAGGACGTTCACCACGAAGTCATCCGGCATGCCCCGCTCCTGGAAGCAGGCCCGGAGGTAGCGGATCTGTTCCGAGGTCAGGCCAGCGGCGAACCGACACGAGACCTGGTCATAGCGCTCCACCGCCAGGACCAGGCGCTGCAGCACGGGAACCAGGCGTTCGGACTGACCGGGACTGAAGGCCAGGTCCGCGCGCGCCTCCATCGCGGCCAGCGCCGCGGCCAGCGTCGGCGGCCGCTCCAGGTAGTCCGACCATCTGGAGACCAGGGCCGGCGCCGGGTTCCGGCCCACGGAGGCGGGCACGTAGGGGCCCCCCGCCGAACCCGGGTCCTCGGGTGCGGCCCCACCGGGGGTCCGAGGTTCCTCGGCCTCCTCCCGGGCCTCGGCGACCGGCGTACCGCCGAAGGAGGAGCCCGACGCCCGCTCGCGGAGCGCCGCCAGCAGGGGCTTGAACCCCTCGCTGGGAAGGATGTCCGGGCCCATGGGCGCCAACCCGCGGCCTCCACGCGGTTCGCCGGGATTGTTCAGGAAGGCCACCTGCCCGGGGGTGAGCCCGGCGCGCAGTTCCAGGATGCTGTCGTGCTCGGCGCGGGCATCCTCGACCAACTGGCGGACCAGCGGTGTCAGGGCCTGCCGTTGGACCGGGGTCAGGCGATGCTGCGGGCTGCTGCGCAACCTGTCCAGGGCCCAGGCGAAGCCCACCGAGCGGCGCACCAGACTGTGGTCCCGGCCCAGGAAGACCATCAGGGCGACCTGGGCTGCCTCACCCGAGGGCCCGGGCCCGGGACCGGGGTCACGTCCGGGGCCGGGTGCTGGGGCCGGCCCACCCGGCCCCGGAGGAGGCCCACCGGCGGAGAGAGCGGATCCTGCCGGCGGCGACGCCCCAACCGGCTGGCGTGCATCCCGGCGGGCCAGCCAGAGCCCCTGCACCGCCAGGACCCCCAGGAAGAGCAGGACCAGCACGGTCTTGAGGCGGGAGAGGCCCGCGACCGGGGGAAGGGCGCCCGCCGGGCCAGCGGTGCGGTGGGTCGGTGCCCTCATGGCGAAAGGTCTCCTCCGCTGGAGTCTTGAGGCCTGACTGCCCGGGACCTTCGCAGTGGTCCCGAGACCTCCCTCCCCGCCGGAGGTCGGGGGCGACGGAAGGTCAGCGGGAGGCCTCGGCCGGCGCGGGCATGGCCAGGCGGAAGCCGACGTAGTTGTAGAAGTACCAGTACTCCGGGGTGGACTTGTCCCGATAGAATCCGCTCAGGGTGTCCGGCTGATTGTACCAGCAGCCGCCGCGCAGGATGCGCAGCGAACCCGGATCGCTGCCCTCGCGCCCATCGCCGGCCTGGTAGGGGTAGTCAGCGTAGGCCGAGGAGCACCACTCCACCGCGTTGCCCAGCATGTCCAGGACCCCGTAGGGGCTGGCTCCCAGTGGGAACGAGCCGACGGGGGTCGTGCCCCGCCCGACGTCCATGTCCACCATCCGAGCGACCTGGGCCGGGTCATCCATGGTCAGGTTGTTGCAGCGATTCTTGTCCCAATCCCGGCCCCAGGGGTAGGGCAGACCGTGGGGTCCGCGCGCTGCCTTCTCCCACTCGGCCTCGGTGGGCAGGCGCCCTCCGGCCCACTTGCAGTAGGCCGCGGCGTCGAACCAACTGACATACACCACGGGGTAGTCCTCGCGCCCCTCCTCGTAGTGCACATCCCAACGGCTGGCCAGCAACTCGTGCCCGGTCTCCTGCAGGAAGCGCTGGAACTGCCCGTTGGTGACCTCGTTCCTGCCGATGCAGTAGGCCTCCAGGTCCACCGGATGCTGCGGGTGGGTCTGTTGGAGTGTGTCACTGCCCATCACGAAGCTGCCGGCGGGGATCAGGATCAGGGTCGAGCCGTCCTTGGGGTTGCCGTACTCGCGATACCCCTGCGCGTTCGTCCCCTGGTCGCGCAGATCGACGGTCGGACCGCCTCCCAGCACGCGCCAGCGCAGGAATCCCCAGACGGCCCCGGCCAGCACCGCGACCAGGACCAGGCCATGGATTACAACCCGAGACCTGAGTTTCATCTCTGCCACTCCTGGCCGGGGGTATACGAGGCCGGACTCCCCAGCCCCTGTCCGAGGACGGCCTCGTTGCGCTTCGGGAAGGAACGCCGCGCGCCCCTGCGAAAAGCGCTGCCCGGTCGACCCAAGCGGCGGGCCCTGCCGACGGCGACCGCCCGAGAGGAGCCCTCCACCTGATCCGGTGCCCCTCTCGCCGAAATCCCGCTCAGGCTCCTTGAGAGCTTCCTGGAAAGTGGAAGAGTCGATGCAATCGCCGCAAAGCCGCAGACTCCTGTTGATCCTGCTGGGGGTCATCCTGCTGGGCGACCTGGCCCTGTACCTGTGGAACTCGCAGGCGTCTCCCCCTTCGGCGGCCGGCCCGGCCTCACCCCAGGCGACCGCCTCTCCCGCTCACCGGGGTCGCAACCCCCGCCGTTGGGGTGGGCGCTTCGGGGACGTTCCGGTCGAGATGGTGACCGCCTCCCGAGATCTCTACTTCGCCGGCCTGCGCCTGCTGCTGGACTTCCAGGCCTCCCACGACCCGGCCCTGCTCCGCCAGGCTGCCGAGAAGTTCAAGGAACTCCAGGAGTTGCCCATGACGGTCTACGCCCGCTCGGGACTGGTCTTCGGTGCCTGGTGCCGCGAGCAGATGGGCGACACCTCCCAGCGGGACACCCTGATCTCGAAGGGGATGTTCAACGCCACCCATTATCGCTTCCTCTTCTCCAAAGGGCTTCCCGACGGAGCGATCCGCTACCAGATGGCCCAGGAGTGCCAGACCGGCAGGGAGGAACTGCAGCAGGCCCTGGCGGCCTTTCAGGCCGAGCACGGCGGCACCCTCCCGAACCGCCTGGAAGACCTGAAGACCGAGGCCCCCCTGAACTTCTTCCTCTGCCCGGCCAGCGTCGGGAACTCCTTCGAGATCGCCCCCCGACACGGGATCGAATGCAGGAACCACCGGCGCGGCACCCCGGGCGGCGACCCGGACGAGCAGTCCTACAAGGTCCACCTGATGCTGCTGGACGGCTACACCGAGACCGAGCGGCTGAACCGGGTCTGGGGCGACCTGGTCACCGTGTCCGGACTGCGGGCGGGCCAGACGATCGCCGACGTCGGCTGCGGCCCGGGCCTTTTCACCTTCCCCCTGGCCGAGAAGGTCGGCCCCCGGGGGAAGGTCTACGCCGTCGACATCAACCGCAGCGTCCTGGACTTCGTGGCCTTCGCGGCCGCCGAGAAGCCCGCGCTGAGGATCCAGACCTTCCTGACCTCCAAGAAGGAGCTGACCCTGCCCCCGAAGTCGGTGGAACTGATCACCGTCATCGAGACCTACCACTCGATGGTCAACATCTCGAACCCCGACGATCCCCGGAACCTGGAGGGGTTCCTCCTGCCCTGGCTGCGCAGCGTCCGGCGCGCGCTCAAGCCCGGCGGCCTGCTGGTGATCGGCGACGGCAACGTGAATCCCGAGTTGATCCAACAGCAGGTGCCCCTGGCGGGCTTCGAGCAGGTGCCGGCGCCGGAAGAGCCCCTGCGCAACGAGGACTACTTCAGCGTCTTCCGCCGCCCCCGGGACTGACTCAAAGGCCCGGAGGTCACCTGGGCGGAATGGTGGCGGGCGGGCGTGGCAAGCCGCGGCACCCAGGTGGCGGACCGAGACTCCGGATCCACCCTTGCCACGGCCGCCTGTTCTTGGGCATAATAGGGCTGACTCTTGGTTGAGGGGCGGGGGTCTGGCGATGTCGATTGGGGCGGGACTCAGGAAGGCTTGCGCGCAGGTCGCACGCTTGGTCGCTGTGGTGCTGGGCCTGATCAACCTGATGGGGATGGTCGCCGACTCGCAGCGCGCGCAGGACAGCCCTCCCACCGACCCTCGACGCCGACGACCGCTAACCGACCGGATCGCCCGTCCCCAGCAGAAGCTCGAACCTTCGCTTCGCTATCGGGGGGTCAACAAGCAGGGGCACAAGGAATACCTGGCCGCCGACGGATCCGTCCTGATCCACATCCCGGCCGGCTCCTTCGTCGGCACGCTGCCTCCCTACCCCACCACCCGCCAGGGGTCGAAGGCCGGCAGGATCGCGCTGGAAGGCTACTACATCGGCAAGTTCGAGGTGACCAACGCGCAGTTCACGCGGTTCGCCGAGGACGTGGGGTTCGCCCCGGCCGTACCCAACTGGCAGATCTACCGGGACAAGGCCAGCCCCCGCCATCCCGTGGTCTACGCCTCCTGGCGGGCCGCCACGGCCTACTGCGAGTGGGCGGGCCTGCGGCTGCCCACGGTCATGGAGTGGGAACGCGCCGCCCGCGGCACCGATGGGCGGACCTACCCCTGGGGCCAGGAATGGGATCCGGACCTCAGCAACAACTTCGCCCTGTCCGACCCGGACCTCAGGTCGCGCCAGGCCGACTTCTCGGCGGGGCGAGGCCCCCTGCCGACGGGCGCGATCCCCGGAGGAGCCAGCCCCTGCGGGGCCCTCGACATGGTCGGCAACGTGGCGGAGTGGTGCGCGGACGAGGGCGACCGCGGCAGCTCCAACTACGAGCCCCACGACTTCGGAGACTGGAACTGGCGGATGCTGTGCGGAGGTTCCTGGGACAACTTCCCCGACCGCTGCACCCTGTCCCCCCCGGTCTCGGTCAAGAGCCCGGAATACGGCGGAACCTACGCCTGGGGCTTCCGGGTAGCCCTCTCGGAATAGAGGGGATCAGCACCCCGCCGCGCCTCGCGCCTTGCCACGGCCGCGTGTTCCTGGGCATAATGGGCATTACCCTGGCGCGCGGGCGAGAGCCAGCCGACAGCGAGCGCGCGGGCGAGAGCCCGCCGACCACGAGCGCGCGGGCGAGAGCCCGCCGATAAAAGTATGAGGGACAGGGTTTGGCTATGTCTTTTGGGGCGGGACGCCGGAAGACCTGGGTGCGCATCGCCTGCCTGGGTGCCGTGGTCCTGGGTCTGCTGAACCTGATGGGAATGGTCGCCGACTCGCAGCGCGCGCCGAGCGGACGTGCCCCCCAAGGCGCTCCGACAGCCGGTCCGACCCGACGACCCGCCTCGGACCACATTGCCCGTCCCCAGCGGAAGATCAAGCCCTCGCTTCGCTATCAAGGGGTCAACAAGCAGGGGCACAAGGAATACCTGGCCGCCGACGGATCCGTCCTGATCCACATCCCGGCCGGCTCCTTCGTCGGCACGCTGCCTCCCTACCCCACCACCCGCCAGGGGTCGAAGGCCGGCAGGATCGCGCTGGAAGGCTACTACATCGGCAAGTTCGAGGTGACCAACGCGCAGTTCACGCGGTTCGCCGAGGACGTGGGGTTCGCCCCGGCCGTACCCAACTGGCAGATCTACCGGGACAAGGCCAGCCCCCGCCATCCCGTGGTCTACGCCTCCTGGCGGGCCGCCACGGCCTACTGCAACTGGGCGGGCCTGCGACTGCCCACGGTCAAGGAGTGGGAACGCGCTGCCCGCGGCACGGATGGGCAGATCTACCCCTGGGGCCAGGAATGGAACCAGGACCTCAGCAACAACTTCCAGCTTTCAGACCCGGCCATCAAGTCTCGTCGTGCCGACTTCTCGGCGGGGAAGGGCACCCTCCCCGTCGGGACGATTCCCGGCGGAGCCAGCCCTTGCGGAGCCCAGGACATGGTCGGCAACGTGGCGGAATGGTGCGCCGACGAGGGCGACCGCGGCAGCTCCAACTACGATCCCCACGGCTTCGGAAGCTGGCGCTGGCGCATGCTGTGCGGAGGCTCGTGGGACAACTTCCCCGATCGCTGCAGCCTGTTCCCCCCGGTCTCGGTCAAGAGCCCCGAGTATGGGGGGACCTACGCCTGGGGCTTCCGCGTGGCCTTCTCCGAATAGGATGGATCGGCGCTGAGGATCAGCACCCCGCCCCGCCTCCAACCTTGCCAGGGCCGCGCCTTCCTGGGCATAATGGGCATTACCCTGGCGCGCGGGCGAGAGCCCGCCGACCACGAGCGCGCGGGCGAAAGCCCGCCGATAAAAGTATGAGGGACAGGGTTTGGCGATGTCTCTTGGAGCGGGACGCCGGAAGACCTGGGTGCGCATCGCCTGCCTGGGCGCCGCGGTCCTGGGTCTGCTCAATCTGGTGGGGATGGTGGTGGGGAAGGTCACCGACTCACAGCGCGGCCCGAACAAGCATGCGGAGTCGGTTTCGACGTCACACGAGAGGCCCGGGCCACCTCCAGCCGACCGGATGGCCCGTCCCCAGCGAAGACTCCGACCTTCCCTGCGATATCGAGGGATGAACCGGCAGGGGCACAAGGAATACCTCGCCGCCGACGGGTCCGTCCTCATCCACATCCCAGCCGGATCCTATCTCGGTACGCTCCCTCCCTACTCGACCGATCCCGCCACGGTCAAGAGCGGCAAGAGGAACCTCCCGGGCTTCTATATCGGCAAGTTCGAGGTCACCAACGCCCAGTTCCAGCGTTTCGCCGACGATGTGGGGTTCGCCGCAGTCGACTTCAACTGGCTGGCCTTGGGCCAGAGGGCGGGACCGGAGCATCCCGTCGTCTACGCCTCCTGCCGGGCCGCCCGGTTCTACTGCGCTTGGGCCGGCCTGCGCCTGCCCACCGTCGCCGAGTGGGAGCGCGCCGCCCGCGGAACCGACGGACGGCCCTACCCCTGGGGCCAGGAATGGAATCCGAACCTCTGCAACAGCTTCACACTTGCCGACGCGGCCCTCAAGTCCCGCCAGGCGGACTTCTCCGCAGGGAGAGGCCCCCTGCCGACGGGCACCTTTCCCGGCGGCGCCAGTCCCTGCGGCGCCCTGGACATGGTCGGCAACGTGGCGGAGTGGTGCGCGGACGATGGCGGATCCGGAGACGCCCGTTCCGATCCCTTCGGGAACGCGGACTGGCGCTGGCGCATGCTGTGCGGAGGCTCCTGGGACAACTTCCCGGACCGCTGCACCCTGTCGCCCCCGATCTCGGCCAAGGGCCCGGATCACGGCGGGACCTACGCCTGGGGCTTCCGCGTGGCCCTGTCGGAATGACAAGGACGCTTCCCGGATACCTGGCGGCGGCACTTCTCGGCCTGCTCCTGGCAGGCTGCGGCCGGACGCCCATGGCCCCCGTCACGCCGCGCGAGAGGGTGAACGCCAAGGACGGCTCGGTCCTGGTGGAGATCCCTGCGGGCGAATTCCTGATGGGCTCCACCGAGTATCGCGACGCCAAGCCCCAGTTCTCGCTGGACCTGGACACCTACTGGATCGGCCGGTACGAGGTCACCAACCAGCAGTTCGCCGCCTTCGCCCGGGCCACCGGCTACCAGGCCGAGGGCAACTGGCGCGAGCACTTCAAGCCCGGCCTGGACAAGCACCCCGTGGTCAGCGTCTCGTGGGATGATGCCCGAGCCTACTGCCGCTGGGCGGAAGTCCGACTGCCCACCGAAGCCGAGTGGGAGAAGGCCGCGCGGGGCACCGACGGCCGCCTCTACCCCTGGGGCGACGACTGGGACGCCCGGAGGTGCAACAACCGCTCGATGCAGCGACCGGACCTGATGGCCCGGATGGCCCCCGTCCACAACGGCCGGGGGACCCTGCCCGTGGGCAGCTTCCCGGAGGGGGCCTCCCCCTACGGCCTGCTGGACATGGCCGGCAACGCCTTCGAGTGGACGATGTCTCCGTTCGATCCCTATCCCTACCGCAGGGACGACGGACGGGAAGCCAACGACGACCCCATCGAGGTCTCGCTGCGAGGGGGCGGGTGGGCCTACGACCACATCGGCTTCTTCCGCACCGACACCCGCAGTCGCTGCAAGCCTCCCATGTCCACATTCTTCGTCGGGTTCCGGGTGGTCGCGCCCGCGACCTCGGGAGGAGCCCGGACCGGAGGGGGGCCGGGGTCCGATTCCTCTCCAACAGGCGGAGGAGGGAACGTATGAGACGCTGGATCACCCTGGCGATCCTGGTCCTGGCCGTGACCGGCTGTGCCATCGCCGCCCACGTGATGCTGGACCCGCGCAGGAACATGCCGCCGGCCCGCCGGGGGCCGGAGATCCAGGCCTGGGACGGCTCCACCCTGGTCGCGGTCGAGGGCGGACAGTTCATCATGGGCACCGACGAGCCCACGGTGATCTTCGGCAGGCCCCAATTCGTCTATCAGGTGGAACCCTTCTGGATCGGCAAGTACGAGGTCACCAACCGCCAGTTCGCCCGATTCGTCCAGGAGAGCGGATACCAGGCCCAGGGCAAGTGGCGGACCTACTTCCACGCCGGCCTGGACGACCATCCCGTGGTCTGCGTCACCTGGAAGGACGCCGTGGCCTACTGCCAGTGGGCCGGCCTGCGCCTGCCGACCGAGGCCGAATGGGAGAAGGCCGCCCGGGGCAACGACGGCCGCAGGTACGTCTGGGGTGAGGACTGGCAGCCCGAGGCCAGCAACAACTGGAACCTGCGCCGCCGGGACAAGATGCCCCTGATGGCCCACTTCCTGAAGAAGCGCGGGACCACCCCCGTGGGGTCGTTCCCCGAGAGTGTCTCGGTCTACGGCTGCTGGGATATGGCCGGCAACGTCTGGGAGTGGACCTCGACGGTCCACCGTCCCCACCCCTACCGGGCGGACGATGGCCGCGAGGATCCCACCTCGGAGGAGGGCCGGGTCATGCGCGGGGCCAGTTGGTACAGCGTCGAGAAGCGCTGCCTGAACTGCGCCGAGCGGGTGGCCGCCAGCCCTCCCAGCATGTTCAGCCACTTCCTCGGCTTCCGGGTGGCCTCATCGACGCCGCCGCAGGCCCGCAAGGTGGGGGCCCGGTCGCCCTCCCCCGGCCGCCCCTCTCCGCCTCCCCCGCGATGAGGCCCTGGAGGCAGCGCCTGGCCTGGCTGCTGC
>CAZQPM010000120.1:0-11088 GCA_964595195.1 uncultured Burkholderiales bacterium
CGGCGCCCTCCGGCCTTCCGGGCCCCGAGGGCCCGATCGACCGCCTGGACCTCATGGGACCGGATCCCTGCGCGGAGGCCTTCGGCTCGATTTCCCGGCCCGACATCGACACGCGGGGTCCCGCAAAGCTCCCGACCGAGTCGGCCCCCCGGTTGAATCGACCGGTCCTGTTCCTGCACGGCTACATGGGCAAGCCCGACGAATTCTCGGACATGATGCGCTGGCTGGAGCGCGAGGGCGAGAACCGCTCGGGCGGGATCCTGGACGGGGCCAGGCCCGGCCCCATCGATCCCCAGGCCAACGCCTTCGCCCTGCGCTTCAGCAAGGGCTGGCAGTCCGTCGAGGCCAACTCCCAGGAGATCCAGAAGGCCGTCGAGGCCATCTGCCAGGCCACCGGGGCCACCGGGGTGGACATCGTGGCCCACAGCAAAGGGGGCCTGGATACCCGCCACTACCTGATGAACCCTGAAGAGAAGGTCGACCACGTGGTGATGATCGGCACCCCCAACCGGGGCACCATGATGGCCGATCTGGAGTTGCTGCTGCGCGAGGAGTTCGGGCGCCCCATCAACCCCCCGACCAAGGATCCCGAGGCGGCCGCCACCCTGCGCCAACTGAAGGTCGACCGCCTGGACGACAAGGGGGTCCCCCAGAACCCCACGCTGCGACACCTGAACTCGAACTGGGAGATTCAGAGCCAGCGGGCCGAGTTCCTGGCCGTGGACGGCAACGGCATCCCCACGCTCAGCGAGCATGTCGTGCCAACCCCCCTGGGGGACGGCGTCGTCTCCCGGCACTCGGCCATCCCGCCCGAGACCCCCTCCCGGCACATCTGGTTCTACCGCCACGGCTCCCTGGCGCGCAGCGCCAACGTGATGCGCGAGGTGGCGGCCTTCCTGACGGACAGGTCCACCCGCTTCGAGGCAGACCTCTTCGAATCGCCCGAGGATCGGGCCCTGGTCGAGCGTGCGGGGATCCCGCTGACCCCGGCGACGGACGAGGCCTTCCTGGCGGACCAGGGGCCCGGGGCTTCCGGCCCCGTCCCATACCAGACGGGCACCAGAGGCACCAGATAGGCATCCCGCACCTGGCCGCCGTCCCGGAGGAGACCTCCGAGCCGGCGAGGCCTGCCCGCCGGCTCCAGGACGTACCCCCCACCCCCAGCCCGGCCGGACCCCGGAGGGCTTCAGGCGGTGGCGCCAGTCTCGTGGGGAAGCGAGGTCCACCCGAAGAATCGGACCATCTCCTGGTAGGTCTCGGCCTCCCGGTTCAAGGTGCGGTGGTGCTTGGGTCCGTCCAGGACCTTGACCTGGACGCCTGGAGGTGCGGCCCCTTCCCGGGCGACCAGACCGTCCCCCGGGGTGAACAGACCCATCCCCTGCCGGGCCGCCGTCAACTGCCCCTCACCCGCCACGGCCTGGAAGGCCTCCAGGCGACTGGCCTGCTGGGGCCAGCGCGAGTTCAGGTCTCGCAGTTGGGGGTTGGAACTCGGTCCTTGCCCGTCCACGGCCATCCAGTCCAGGGCGGGCAGGTCGGCGACGGTCAAGCCACCCATGCTCATGGCCCAACGGATGTCCCGGTGGATTACGTGCCGGGCCAGTTCGGCGAAGCGGGTGCCCTGATTGGGGGTGCCGACGGTCATCAGGCGACCCACCGCCCGGCCTCCGCGATCCAGGTAGACCCGGGTGCTCAGGCCTCCCATGCTGTAGCCCTCGACATCCAGGCGGGGGGCCCCCGTGGCCCGGCAGATCGCCTCGAAGTTGCGGCTCAACTCGTCGGCCACCACCTCGGGCGACGCGTGGGCGTCCCGGGGAACCACCTGGAAGACCCGGGCGTCGGTGGGAACCACGCCCGGGTCGGCCTTCACCGTGGCCAGATCATCGACGAAGAACTGGCCGTCCTGGACGTAGTAGACGCGGCCACCGTTCAGGCCGCCCTCGGTCAGTTTGGAGCGCAGGTCCTGGAAGGCCTCCCTGCGGGTGGTCCATCCTGGAACCATCACGAAAGGCCGTTCCAGGCGGACCCGCGGCTGACTGTCGAGGGGACGCCGCGCGTCCAGGTTCTGCTCGCTCAGCGCGGCCGAAGCCTTGTAGATCAGCCCCGTGGCCACGTACTGACTCAGCGTCAGCGCGTCCTGCAACTGGGGAGGCAGGGCCTCGGGAGCCGCGGTGCGGGCCGGCAAGCCGCTGGCACCGCTGCGGGCGAAGAGGGGCACGCTGGTTTGCAGGCGAGAGACGTCCATGCTGCCAGCCTAGCATCTGCCCGGCACCCATGAAGAAACCTGAAAGTAACAATCCGGACACCTGACCCGTGATCGTCCCCCGGGCGCGTCGGCCCCCACAGGGGCGCTCCCAGGTTCCGAGGGGGCACCCGATGGTCACCACCCTCGGAACCTGGCCTGTCCGGACCTACCCGAAGTAACGCTTCAGGAGGCCCTCGAAGCCCTTGCCGTGCCGGGCCTCGTCCTTGCACATCTCGTGGACGGTGTCGTGAATGGCATCCAGGTTGAGTTCCTTGGCGCGCGTCGCCAGCATCTTCTTGCCGGTGCAGGCACCATACTCCGCCTCGACCCGCAGTTCCAGGTTCTTCCGGGTGGAGTCGGTGACCACCTCACCCAGGAGTTCTGCGAACCGGGCGGCGTGGTCGGCCTCCTCGTAGGCGGCCAGCTTGTAGAACGTGCCGATCTCGGGGTAGCCCTCGCGCTCGGCCGCCCGGGACATGGCCAGGTACATGCCGACCTCGGTGCACTCGGCCATGAAGTTGTCCCGCAGACCCTGCAGGATCTCGGGGTCCACCCCCTGGGCGACTCCGACCACGTGCTGATCGGCCCACTGGCGTTCACCCACCGTGACCTCTTGAAACTTATCCTTCCCGGCATGGCACAGCGGGCACTCGTCCGGAGGTTCGGGCCCTTCGTGGACGTAACCGCACACGACACAGACCCACTTCTTCGTCACCACGTTCATCAGGTCATCCTTCCAGTCTTCTCGAACAATCTGCTCGAACGATCTGCTCAAGCAGGCGTCTCAAGGTTTGTTGCACGAAGCACGTTCTGGACTATACCCGTGCGAGCCGAAAATTTCCACCCCGATTCTGCGGTGTCCCCAACCTCCCGAGCCTTCGGCCTCTCCTCCCGGCCCCGTCCCGGGGATCCGGGTCGACGGCGGCCGATGGGCTCGCGACGACGACGCCGGAGCGCGCAGCCTCCCTGTGACTGGATGACCTGATCCAGAAACCCAGGACCGGCTACAGGGGGAACCGGCAGGAGCGCCGAAATCCACAGCCTACCGCCCGTGGCCCAAGATGCAGCGAATTCCCCCGTGAGACTGCCGTGAGCCCGGCCTGGGAGCAGGTCGGGCCGGTCCTTGGCCTCTCGGGATTGCTGGCCCTGGGCCTGGCGGCCTGGCTGGCCTGGAAGGCCGGCCACCGCGGCACCCCCTTCCTGCTCCTGCTGCCGATGGCGCTGCTGGCCCTGAGCTTCCGACCGGGTGGGCTGCTCTCCTCGCCGTGGATGGCGCCCCCCCAGAACGCGGGCCTGCTGGTGGCGGTCCTGGCCCTGGTGGCGCTCTTCCTGGTCCAGACCCACCAGCAGGGAGTCACCGGGAACATGCCCCAGGCCGGCCGGCGCCTGGTCCGCACCGCCCTGATCCTGGCGACCCTGGCGGTCGGCGCCGGGTTCATCCTGACAGGGCTGGCCTTCATCCACAGCCGCGACGCCCACCAACGCCACGTGGCCGCCAAGGCCCAGTCGCTGGCCCACTCGCTGGAGGCCAACCTGACCGACGGTACCGATCGCCAGGTCGTGCTCAATGGCTTCCGGGAGCATTGGCAGAAGGCGAACCTGCCCTATCCGGAAGCCTCCTTCTTCATCCTGGGCCCGCGGGGAACCGTGGAGGCCCAGTCCCCCAACCTGAACCTGGCGGGGGCGGACCTCCCGGCCAGCCCGCTGAAGACGGACCTGCCCCGGGTGGACACGGTGGGCCGGCTGATCGAGCGCAGGTCCGAGTGGGTCGGGCCCTTCCTCAACCCGAACGGCGAGGAGGTCATCGCCTCCTTCAGCTACAACCCCACCCTGAGGGGGCTGGTGGTCATCCAGTTCCCGATGCGCGCGGTCCGCGCCGAATTGGTGGAATCCCTGCGCCCCTGGCTGGTGGCCCTGGCCGTGATCCTGGTCCTGCTGCCGGTGTCCGTGGCCCTGGTGGTCCGAGCCTTCGTCAACACCTTCCAGGCCGCCGCCCGCGCCGAGGAGGCCCGAGAGCTGGCGGAAGGACGCCTGCACTCGGTGATCCACAACCTGCCCGTCATGATCGGCGTCCTCGAGCGCGATGGCCGCTTCAGCCTGCAGGAAGGCAAGGCCCTGGAGGATCTGGCCCTCTCGCCCGAGCAGGCTGTCGGCCAGACCCCGACCGAGCTCTTCGGCCCGGATCCCGACCGCGAGGAGGACTACGTCCGCGCCTTCAGCGGCGTGGCCCTGTCGACGCTTCGCCAGATCCGCGACCGGGTCTTCCAGGTGTGGTATGAGCCCCTCCGCGACCACCAGGGACGCGTCGAGCGCGTCCTGGCCCTGGGCATCGACATCACCCAGAGGGTGCGCAGCGAAGAGGAGCAGATCGCCAGCCTGACCAAGTTCCACTCGCTCTTCGAGAACTCGATGGATGCGATGTTCCTGTACGACCAGGAAACGCGCATCGTGGACCTGAACCCGGCGGGTTGCCGATTGCTGGGGCGACCCCGGCAGGAGGTACTGGGCCGGACCTTCCGCGAGCTGGTGGAATACCAGGCGGCCGACCGCGACGCCGTCTTCCGGACCCTGCTGCAGGATGGCGCCGCCGAGGGAGAGATGTGCTTCCTCCGCCAGGACGGCTCGGCACCCACGGTCGAGTTCCGCGCCCGGGCGAACATCCTTCCCGGTCTGCACTTCTCGATCATGCGGGACGTCACCGAGAGACGGACCCTGGAGGAAAGGTTCAACCGGGCGCGCCGCCTGGAGAGTCTGGGGGTCCTGGCCGGAGGGGTGGCCCACGACTTCAACAATCTCCTGATGACCATCCTGGGCAGCGCTGAGCTGGCCCTGGAACGCCTGGACCCCGAACACCCCGTCACCCTGGAGTTGGAGCGGATCTCGGCCACGGGCCGGCGGGCCTCGGAACTGACCCAGCAGTTGATGACCTGTTCGGGCCAGAATCCCCGCCAGACCCGGCCCATGCGCCTGGACGAGCTGGCCATCGAGACCGTCCACCTCATGGTTCCGGTGATCCCGGCCCACGTCGAGGTCATCCAGGACCATCATCCGGATCAGCCCTACATCCAGGCCGACCCGCTGCAGTTGCGCCAGGTGCTGCTGAACCTGATCACCAATGCCGTGGAGGCCGTTGGCGAAAACCCCGGAGAGGTCCGGATCCACACAGCCCGCTACGACATCTCGTCCCGCGCTCCGGAGGGGTTCGAATTCACCGAAGGCCTGTTGGAAGGAGCCGGAGCCTTGCTGACCGTGCGCGACACCGGCAAGGGGATGACCCAGGAACTCCGCCAGCGCATCTTCGACCCCTTCTTCAGCACGAAGTTCGCCGGACGCGGCCTGGGTCTGGCAGCGACCCTGGGGGTGATCCGCGGCCACGGAGGGGCCGTCCGAGTCGACAGCACCCCGGGCCAGGGGACCACCTTCCAGATCCTGTTCCCGGCCCTGCCCGAACCCGCGGCTCCTCCCACGGTGACTCCCAGCGCAGCCGTAGCTCCGACCCGGTCCGCCCGCCCGCTGATCCTGGTGGCCGACGACGAGGAGAGTCTGCTGCGCCTGCTGGAGGAGGCCCTGGGCCGCCGGGGCTTCGAGGTCGTGACCGCCATGGATGGACGCCGGGCCCTGGAGATCTTCCAGGAGACGCCCCGGCTCCAGGCCGTGGTCCTGGACGTCAAGATGCCGGGGATGAGCGGAATGGAGGCCTGTCGCGCCATGCACGACCTGCGCCCCGAGGTGCCCATCCTGCTGTCCACGGGCTTCTCGGAGATGGAGACGGACCGCGAGGCCGCCGAGTTGGGAGCCTTCGCCGTACTGCACAAGCCCTTCCGGGTAGGGGCCCTGACCGAGAGGCTGAGCGCCGCCCTGGGACGGACGGTCTAGGGATGCGCCTGGACCTGCGGTTGGTCAATGCGCCCTGGGAGGACCCGACGGTCCATGTTGAACTGGAGGGCGAGGGCCGGGCCTGGCTGCTGGACTGCGGCACGCTGCTGCCGGTGCGCCCGCGCGATCTGCTGAGGGTGGACCGGGTCTTCGTCAGCCACGCGCACATCGACCACTTCATCGGCTTCGACCACCTGCTGCGCCTGCACCTGGGCGGGCGCTCCGAACTGACGATCCATGGGCCGGTCGGCATCACCGCCCACGTCCGTGGCCGACTGCAGGGCTATGCCTGGAACCTGGTCGCGGACTCGCCGCTGCGAATCGTGGTCTGCGAGATCTCGGAATCCCAGGCGCGCTGGACCACCTTCCCGTGCAGCGAACGCTTTGCCGAAGGGGAAACCCGGCAGGAGCCCCACGACGGGGCCCTGGTCCTTCCGGGGGCGGTCCGACTGCGCTTTGCCTGGCTGGAACACGGCGTGGCCTGCCTGGCCTGGATCCTGGAGGAGCCGCAGACCCTGGCCGTGGACCCGCAGGCCCTGCGCGCCGAGGGGACTGCGCCGGGGCGCTGGTTGGCCGTGCTGAAGGAGAGGGCGGCCAGCGGCGACTTCTCGGGAGATCTCCAGGTCGAGGGGAATGCCGTCCCCGTGGCGGAACTGGCCCGCAGACTGCTGAGGATACGCCCCGGAAGAAGGTACGCCTACGTCACCGACACGGCCTTCAACAAGAAGAGCGTGGCCGCCCTGCGCCAGGTGGCCAGCGGGGTGGACGTGTTGTGGTGCGAGGCGGCCTACCTGCACGAGCAACGAGACAAGGCCCGCGAGAACCTGCACATGACCGCCCGCCAGGCGGGCCGACTGGCCGCCGAGCTGCAGGTCGGGCGGCTCCACCTCTTCCACTTCTCGCGACGCTACCAGGGCCAGGACGCTGCCCACCTGGCTGAGGCCCGCCAGGTCTTCCCCCAGACCGACCCGGCCCCGCGCTACGCCTCTGCGGGAGGCTGAACCAGGGCCAGCAATTCCTGCTCGCCGATCACCGGGACCCCCAACTCCTCGGCCTTCTGCAGCTTCGAACCGGCTTCGGCGCCGGCCACCACGTAGGAGGTCTTCTTCGAGACGCTCGAGGCCACTCGCGCCCCGGCGGCCTTCAGAAGGGCGCTGGCCCGGTCCCGGGTCAGCCCGGCCAGGGTTCCGGTCAGCACGAAGGTCAGCCCATCCAGGTGCGCGGCGACCGCCGCCGCCCGGGCGTCCGGATCCTGGGCCGTCTGCACTCCAGCCTGCTCCAGACGGGCTACCAGGTCCAGGTTCCCGGGCTCCGAGAAGAAGTCGACCACGCTGGCGGCGATCTCGGGGCCCACCTCGGGAACGCGCGCCAGTTCCTCCCGGTCGGCCGCAGCCAGGGCCTCCAGGCTGGAGTAGCGGCCGACCAGCACCTCGGCGACGTGCTCGCCCACGTGGCGCAGGCCCAGACCCACCAGCAGACGATGCAGGGGGCGCTTCCTGCTGGTCTCCAGGTTCCGCAGCAGCTTGCCGGCCAGGGTCGCGCCCATCCGCTCCAGGGGGAGCAGGTCCTCCAGGGTCAACCGGTAGAGATCCGCCGGGTCCTGCACCCGGCCCCTGCCGATCAACTGGCGCAGCACGACCTCCCCGAACCCCTCGATGTCCATGGCCCGCCGCGAGCAGAAATGGCGCAGCCAGCCCTCGACCTGGGCCGGGCAGGCCGGGTTCAGGCAGCGCGTGGCCGCCTGCTGGGGGTCGCGCTGGACCTCGCCCGAGCAGACGGGGCAGCGGGAAGGCATCTGGAAGGGTGGGGTGCCGTCCGGCCGCTGGTCGAGGACCACCGCCAGGACCTCGGGGATCACCGCCCCCGCCTTGTGCACGAAGACCGCGTCGCCGACGCGGACATCCTTGCGCCGGACCTCGTCCTCGTTGTGCAGGGTGGCCCGGCTGACCTCGCTGCCGTCGATGATCTGGGGATCGAGGACGGCCACCGGCGTCAGGGTGCCCGTGCGCCCCACCGAGACCTCGATGTCGCGGACCCGGGTGACCACCTGGGTCGAAGGCAGCTTGTAGGCGATGGCCCACCGGGGCGAACGCGACACGCTTCCCAGTTCCCGCTGTTGGTCGTAGCGATCGACCTTGATCACCACACCGTCGATCTCGAAGTCGATCTCGTGACGCCGGGTGTGCCACTGCTGACAGAAATCCAGCACGGGCTGGATCCCTGAGAACACCCTGCGTTCGGTGCTGACGGCGAAGCCCAGACCCTGCAGGAGGTCCAGGGCCTGGGAATGCCGGTCTGCGCCGGCCAGGGGCGTCTCCAGACCGTAGGCGAAGAACCTCAATGGCCTCCGAGCCGTGACCGCAGGGTCCTTTTGTCGCAACGAGCCCGCTGCCGCGTTGCGCGGATTGGCGAAGACCTTCTCACCCGCCTCGGCCTGCTCGTCGTTCATCCTGCGGAAATCGGGCCAGGTCATGTAGACCTCGCCGCGCACCTCGAACTCCTGGGGAAGGTCCGGGTCCTCCAGGACCAGGGGAATCGAGCGGATGGTCACGGCGTTGTGGGTGATGTCGTCCCCGCGCATCCCGTCGCCCCGGGTGGCCGCCAGGGCCAGGCGCCCCCGTCGGTAGACGAGGCGCACGGCCAGCCCGTCGATCTTCAGTTCGGCGACGTAGTCCACCCGGTCGGGGATCCCCTCCTGGTCCCTGGCCGTCGCGTGGACCCCGGCCAGGCGCCGCCGCACCCTCTCGTCGAACTCACGCAGGTCGCCCGGGTCGAAGGCGTTTCCCAGGCTGAGCATGGGGACCGGGTGCACGACGGCCTGGAACTCCTCGACAGGCCGACCGGCGACCCGGCGGGTCGGCGAATCGGGAGAGACCAGTCCCGGATGGGCGTCTTCCAGGGCCACCAGGCGGCGGAACAGGGCATCGTACTCCCCGTCGCTGATCTCGGGGGAGTCCAGGACATAGTAGCGATGGTCGTGATGTCGGACCCGCCGGCGCAGATCATCGATCTCGATCTCGACCTCGGTCTTGGCCTTGGTTTCGGTCTCGGTCTGCAAGAGCCGGTCCGGGTCACCCATGTCGGGCCCTTCGCGGCGGAGGGAAGGCCTCCCTCCGCCCTGCCCGGGATTGCCGGCGGACCGACACGGCCGTGCCAGCGCCGGGCGTACAGCCGTTGGGCGGACCCTCACGGGCCCGCCCAACGGACACCCCAACGGAGGGTCTGCGTCCTAGGGAGTGCCGACCCGGAAGAGGCGATCCTGGAAATTGTAATGGAAGGGGACGTCCAGGGCCTCGAGGGCCTGACGCAGGTCCACCAGGGTGTTGCCACCGAAGCGGACGGTCCTGAGGGTCTGTCCCTGGGAGTGAACGGCCAGGTCCAGGGGGTCGACGGGACAGTTCGGGGTGCAGGTCCTGGAGGAATCCAGGCACCACCCGGCCACGTGGTGGTTGCGCGGGCATCCCAGGGCCTGGGCCAGAGCCTCGATGCACACGTAGGGCCGGTCGCCGACGAAGGCCCAGTTCCCGAAGTAGGGCTTCCCGTTCACGACGATCCGGACCGGGTCGTCCATGACCCGAGCCTGGGCCGGAGCCACCAGGGTGCCCAGGATGACCAGGCCGGAAACCAGCAATAGCAGGGTTCGCTTCACGGAATCACTCCTTTCGATCTCGACGGTCCCCAAAGGGTTCGCGCCGGTCTTCGGCGGGCCCCGAGGCATCCCCTACCGGACGAGGGGCACCACCGCCGGCGGGACCGGGGCATGTTTCCCGGGCCCGACGCGCAGGGGTGCAAGCCCGGGCCTGGAAAGGAGGCGCCCCATGAACCCCTACCTGCTCCTGGATGGTCGACTGCTCTTCATCGCCCTCCTGGCGGGCGTGGTCTCGATGCTGACCACGCTGAACGTGGCGGCCCGGCCGGCCGCCGTGAGAACCGGCCAGGTGGCCCTGGCGATGGCGGTCTCGTCCATCTTCTTCATGCTGACCCGCTTCGCCAACCTCTTCTACCTGCCGATCCTGGCGACCTACGTCGATTCGGCGGTGCGCAGCGGACGCGTGGACGTGCTGTACGGGCAGATCCAGTGGGTGGTCGTCGGGGCCGCTGCGGGAGCCTTCCTGTCGTGGTGGCTCCTGCCCACCTTCGTGGCCATCTACGAGAAGGGCATCCAGGCGGTGCGCACCCGGGGTTCGATGCCGCGCGTCCTGCTGGCCCTCCCAACGCTGCGCGGGGTCCGGGGAGTCTGGGGATGTCTGCGCAGTCCCCGGGTCCTGGCCTCCTGGAGGCTCACCGCCACCCCGATCCCACGGGACTTCCTGGTGTGGAACGTGGCCGCCAGCGCAGTGTGGACCGTCGGGGCCCTGTGCGCCCTCCACGTCAGCGCCCTCCTGCCCCGTTTCGAAGCCACGGCGGTCCTGCTATCTGGCCTGGTCAACGCCTTCGCGGCCATCTCCTTCACGCTCTTCGTGGACCCCAAGGCCGCGGTGATCACCGACCAGGCCGTCAAGAAGGTCCGCCCCCTGCAGGATGTCCTGGCCATGACCTTCTACCTGGGCCTGGGCAACTTCGTGGGCAGCCTGCTGGGCCTGGCCGTCCTGCCCCTGGGCGTGGCCCTGATCCGCCTGGGCACCACGCAACTGGGGCAGGGCGGAGAGGGGCTGGTGCACAGCCTGTGGGCCCTGGTCGCCCTGAACGCCCTGGTGACCCTGCTGGCCTCGACCACCGTGGCCTCGCGCGTCTCGGCGGCGATCACCCGGAACGTGGCCACGGCCCTGGCCGTCTACAACTTCTTCTTCCTGGTGACCCGCCTGGCCCAACAGGTCTACGCCCCCATCCTGGGCTCGGTAAGGGACAGCGTGGTCCGCGGGCAGGCGTCGCCCGAGACCCTGCTGCCCATCTTCCGCTGGGTGATCGCGGGCGCCAGCCTGGGGATCGTGGGGGGGTGGCTGCTGATGCCGAGTTTCATCGAAATCTAC
>CAZQPM010000121.1:0-11033 GCA_964595195.1 uncultured Burkholderiales bacterium
TCATCCACCACCAGGATCCGGGGAGCCGTGGTCATGCTTCCTCCTCCCCCGGCAGGCAGACCACCATCGTGGTCCCACCCCCCGGCGTCTCCTCTGCGACCAGGCGGCCTCCGTGGGCCTCGACCAGACCCTTGCAGATGGCCAGGCCCAGGCCCGTACCGGGAGGATCACCCGGGCGGCGCAGGCGGTAGAACTTCTCGAAGACCCTGGCCCTCTCGGCGAGGGGGATGCCGGGTCCGTGGTCCACCACCCGCAGCGCCACTCCCTCGGGGACCCGGGAGGCCGTCAACTCGACCGAGCCTCCCGAGGCAGCGTAGCGGGCGGCGTTCTCCAACAGGTTCACCAGGACCTGGACCAGGAGTGCCAGGTCGCCACGGACCAGGGGCAGCTCCGGTTCCAGGTCCACGTTGAAGCGCTTCTCGTCCTCGACGTTCTGCAAGGCCGCCCCGACCAGGTCCACGACCTCGACGGGCTCCAGGTGCAAGCGGGTGACCCCCGCCTCGACCCGGGTCATGTCCAGGAGGTTGGACACCAGGCGGCTCAGGCGCCGGGTCTGGTCGCGGGCCAGTTGCACCAGGCTCCGCGTGGTCTCGACGTCCAGATCCAGTTCGGGGTCGTCCAGGTTGTCCAGGGCTCCCCGGATCGAGGCGAGCGGCGTCTGCAGATCGTGGGACACGGCGTTGAGCATGGTCGCCTGGAGCCTCTCGGCCTCGGCCTGCATCTGGGCCTGACGGGCCTCCTCGGCCAGTTGCACCCGTTCGACGGCCAGGGCGGCCTGGGCCGCCACGGAATCCACGGCCCGCATCTGGACCGCCGAGGGTCCGGCCCCTTCCAGGCAGATGCGCCCCAGGACCCCGCGAGTCGAGGTCAGGGGCACGACCAAGGCCCCCGCGGGAGGCACTTCGCCCTCCGGGACCAGACGAGCGGAGGCGCCGTGGACCTCCTTCATGTGGTGTCTCAGGGCTTCCTCCACGGCCTCCAGGTCTCCCGCCTGGGATAGTGCCCGGCTGAAGGCCCAGGCCGCGGCCATCTCGGTCTGACTGGCCCGGGCCAGTTGCACCTGCACCTTCAGCCGGGTCGTCAACTCCGAGACCAGGATTCCGACCACCAACAGGACCAGGAAGGTCAGGAGATACTCGGGCTGGTTGACCCTCAGGGTGTAGAGGGGCGGGATGAAGAAGAAGTTCAGGGCCACCACGGCCAGGCCCGAGGCGGCCACCGCGGGCCACCGCCCCCAGGCCGAGGCCGCCACGACGACCACCAGGAGGTACAGCATCACCAGACCGTGAGGGTGGAGATAGCCCAGGGCCGCCTCCCCGGCCAGCGTGACCAGGGCCACCAGGCAGGTGGCCTTCAGGATGCCCAGCGGCAGGGCCCGGCGACTCGACGTGACCATCGGAGTCCCCACTTCCTCCAACATCCTCAGGGACTCCTGCCGCGTTCAGATCTCGACCCTGTTGCCGACCTCGAAGACCCTCTCTGGCGGCAACCCGAAGAAGCTGGTCGCGTTCCGAGCGTTCCTGCAGAGCACGGCGAAGAGGCGCTCGCGCCACCAGGCCATCCCGCTGTGCCCCGCCCGGCTCGGCAGGACCGTCTCACGGCCCAGGAAGTAGGTGCATTCCCAGGGCACCACGGGCCCACCGGGCAGGGCCAGGGCGCGCAGGGCCCCGGGGACGTCGTGGATGTCCAGGTAGCCGAAGCGCAGCGTCACCCGCTGGAACCCGGCCCCGACAGGCCAGACTTCGGCGCGCTCCGCAGCCGGCACGTGCGGCCGATCCGCGGTGTCCACCCGCAGCAGCAGCACCCGCTCGTGAATGACCTGGTTGTGCCGGAGGTTGCTGACCAGGGCCACGGGCACCAGATCCGGATTCCCACTGAGGAAGACGGCGGTCCCGGGGACCCGGGCGATGGACCGGGCCCTGAGTCCGTCCAGGAAACCGGGCCACGGAGGAGACTGGCGGACCATCCAACGCCCCAGGGCCTGCCGCCCCTTGCGCCAGGTCGACATCACCAGGTAGAAGCCCACTCCGACCAGCAGGGGGAACCACCCGCCGTGCGCGACCTTCAGCAGGTTGGCCCCCAGGAAGCCCGCCTCGACGACCAGGAACACCCCGCAGACCAGCCCGGTATGCACCAGGCTCCAATCCCAGACGTAACGGGCCAGGTAGAAGAAGAGCAGCGTCGTGATCAGCATGGTCGCGGTCACGGCCACGCCGTAGGCGGCTGCCAGGTGGGTGGAGGAACCGAAGCCCAGCACCAGGCCCACGCAGGCCAGCATCAGGGCCCAGTTCACGAAGGGGACGTAGATCTGACCAACCTGTCGATCCGAGGTGTGGTCCACCTTCAAACGGGGCAGGAAGCCGAACTGCACGGCCTGCATCGTCAGCGAGAAGGCCCCGGAGATCAAGGCCTGGGAAGCGATCACGGTGGCGGCGGTGGCCAGCAGCACCATCGGATAGACGCCCCAGGTGGGGACCATACGGAAGAAGGGGTTTTCGGCCGCGCTCGGGTCGCGGATCAGCAGGGCCCCCTGCCCCAGGTAGTTGAGCAGCAGCGAAGGGAACACGAAGATGGCCCAGGCCCAGCGGATGGGCGCCACTCCGAAGTGCCCCATGTCGGCATACAGGGCCTCGCCGCCGGTGACGGCCAGGAACACCGACCCCAACACCAGGAAGCCCGTCCAGCCGTTGCGGGCGAACAACTCCAGGCCCTGCCAGGGAGCCAGACAGGCCAGGACCGAGGGCTCCCGGACGATCTGCAGCAGGCCCAGCACGGCCAGGGCCAGGAACCATGCCACCATGACGGGGCCGAAGACCCGTCCGACCTTCTCGGTGCCGTGGCGCTGGGCGCTGAACAGGGCCACCAGGACACCCACGGTGATCGGCAGGATGTAGGGCTCGAAGAAGGTGGTGGCCACGTTCAGCCCCTCGACGGCGCTGAGGACCGAGATCGCCGGCGTGATCATTCCGTCCCCATAGAGCAGCGCGGTGCCGAACAGGCCCAGCACCATCAACAGTCCGAACCCCCTGGCCGAGCGGGCGCGGGATTCCCGAACCAGCGAGGCCAGGGCCAGGATCCCGCCCTCGCCATGATGGTCCGCGCGGACGATGAAGAGCAGGTACTTCACGCAGACCACCAGGAACAGGGACCACAGCACCAACGACAGGACCCCCATGACGTTGGCTGCCGTCGGTTCCAGGCCCAGGGCCCGACTGAAGGACTCCTTCAGGGAGTACAGGGGGCTGGTCCCGATGTCTCCGAACACGACCCCCAGGGCTCCCAGGGCCAGGGGCCACAAACTCGGAGGGGCCGAGTCCCGAGGTCGGGGGGCGTCGAGAAGCGCAGCGCAGCTCATACCTGCATGTTGCCCGATCCTCGGCCTCTCGGGGTCAAGAGGACGTCAAGAACCCACCCGGACCCGTCAAGGGATCATCAAGCCCGGTCCGACCTTGACAAAGGGTGGGGATCGCATGCCAGGATCGGGTATGAGCCGACGTCGCGCCCTGGTCCTGGCCGGCCTGGTGGCAGCCCTGGCGACCCTGGTCCTGTGGCGCCTGGCCAGCGCGCCGGCCGTGCGGAACCTTTCGCCTCGACCGGGGCCCATCGTGGTGCTGGGCGACAGCCTGGCCGCCGGGGTCGGCTCGAAGGGGCAGAAGGGCGGGTTCGTCGCGATCCTCAGCCAGCGCCTGGGCGTCGAGATCGTCAACCGGGGCGTCTCCGGCGACAGCACCGCCGATGGCCTGAAGAGACTGGACGCCGACGTGCTGGCCCTCAAGCCGGCCCTGGTCATCCTGGAACTGGGAGGCAACGACTTCCTGCGCCGGATGGATCCCGACCGCACCTTCGCCAACCTCGAGGCCCTCATCCGCAGGTCCCAGGACTCGGGGGCCGCCGTGCTGGTGCTGGGGGTTCGCGGGGGCTTGCTGCGCAATCGCGGGCAGAATCGCTTCCGCGAGGTGGCCGAGCGCAACCAGGCGGCCTACGTCCCGGATCTGCTGGAGGGGATCTTCGCCCACCCCGCCCTGATGGCCGACGCCATCCACCCCAACGACGCCGGACACCAGCAAATCGCCAGACGTCTGGACCCGATCCTGCGGCGACTCCTGAAGAGGATGGGCCGGGCCACCGGCCCGACCTAGCTTGGCTAGATCCGGCTGGTCAGGGGGAGGTTGGGGCGGGCATCCAGGCTCAGGGGCGAGCGCCAACCCAGGCGAGCCAGCTCCCAACCCGCCCGGGCGATCATGGCGGCGTTGTCGGTGCACAGGGCGGGCGACGGCGACCGCAGGGGGATGCCGACCCGCCGACAGGCTCTCTCCATGTGCTCCCGAAGCCCGGAATTGGCAGCCACCCCACCCGCCACCGCCACGGCCCGGGCGCGGCAGGCGCGGGCCGCCCGCATGGTCTTGGTGACCAGGACGTCGACCACCGCCTGCTGGAAGGACGCGCAGAGATCGTCCTGCGAGGCCCGATCAGAAGATTGCAGATGCAACAGGACGGCAGTCTTCAGACCCGAGAACGAGAACTCGTAGCCGTTGTCCAGCATCGGACGAGGAAGGGCGACGCGAGTCGGGTCTCCGCGGCGGGCCGCCGCGTCGATGCGAGGCCCCCCCGGATAACCCAAGCCCAACGCCTTGGAGACCTTGTCGAAGGCCTCCCCCGCCGCGTCGTCACGCGTCGAGCCCAGGACCCGCCAGGCCCCCGGGGATGCCATCTCGACGATCTGGGTGTGCCCTCCCGAGACCAGAAGGCAAACCAGGGGGAACTCCACCTCGGGGTTCTCCAGGAAGGTCGAGAAGAGGTGCCCTTCCAGGTGGTTGACCCCGATCAACGGAATCTCCAGCAGACCGGCCAGGGTCTTGGCGGCGGCGACCCCCAGGAGGACGGCCCCGACCAGACCGGGACCGTGGGTCACCGCAACGGCGTCCAGGTCGCAGAAAGCGGCTCCAGCCTGGTCCATCGCCTCCTGGATCAGGGGGTTGAGGACCTCCATGTGGGCGCGACAGGCGACCTCGGGGACCACCCCACCGTACCTCTCGTGCAAGGCCACCTGGGACGAGACCAGGTTGACGCGCAAGCGGCAACCCTCCTCCAGCAGGGCGACCGAGGTCTCGTCGCAGGAGGACTCCAGGCCCAGGATCAGACGCGGGCTATAGGGTTCGACGCGATAATGGCTCATGCGGCCGCCTCGGCTGCCTCCCAGCGGGCTTTGATCCCGGCCATCCTCCGGGCATACTCCGGCGACTGCAGATCCCCCACCCACATCACCAGGGCGTCGTCCTTCCCGTCGTAAGACTTCTTGCGCACCCCCACCCGGGTGAAGCCGAAGTCCTGGTAGATGGCCAGGGCCTGGAGGTTCGTCTCGCGCACCTCCAGGGTCGACCAGCGGCAACCGTGGTCCAGGGCCGCCTGCATCAGATGCCAGAACAGCTTCTTGCCCAGGCGCAGGCCCCGCAGCTCCGGATCGACGGCGACGGAGGTCACGTGCATCTCCTCCAGGATCAGCCAGGCCCCGGCGTAGCCGCAGACGCGGCCATCCTGGAGGGCCACCAGGTAGCTGGCGGCGCCGTTGCGCTCGATCTCGTTCAGGAAGGCATCTTCGGGCCAGGTGTTGGCGAAGCAGGCCATCTCGATGGCCTGGACGGCCGCGATGTGCTCCCGGCCCATGCGCCGGAACTCCAGATCGTTCATGCCGGCCTCCCGTGCACCTGGACCTCGGCCGAGCGCAGGTACCCGGGGGCCAGTTCAAACGGTGCCACGGACGTCCCGTCCTGGCCCAGCAGGGCCACCATGGCCCCGCGCACCTGCCAGAAAGCCCCCGGGAGCAGACGCACCCCCGGGGCCCGACCCAGCAGGTCTCCGTAACGCCCGACGGCGCTGCCCAGGACGACGCCTCCCCCCCAGGACTCCAGGGCCCGGGCCAGCTCCTCGGGGGTGTAGGCCCGGTCCTCGGTGAGACGCTGGACCTGCCCGCCCCGGGTGCAGAAGGAAGCTGCGAAGATCTCCCCTCGACGGGCATCCAGGCCGGCCACGACCCGCTCGTGGTCGGGGGCATTCAAGGCCAGGGCCTGCAGGGTGTCGACCGGGACCACGGCACACCCCAGGGCCTGAGCCATGGTGCGCGCCGTGACGATCCCCAGGCGCAGGCCGGTGAAGGAGCCCGGCCCGGCCGTGACGGCCACCGCCTGGATATCGCGCAGCCGGACCCCCGCCCTCGCCGCGCAGTCGAGCAGGGCAGGGAACAGGAGGCGCAGGTGACTGCGTGGGCTCAGGCCCCCGCTCTCGGCCAGCAGGACCCGCCCCTGGACCAGGGCCACGCTGTAAGTCTCTCCGGTGCAGTCCACACCGGCTACCAGACCCCTCACTCCAAGCCCTCCAGGAGCTCGGCCCCGCGCTGGCCCAGACCCACCAGACGGAGGCGACGCTGATCGGGAGCGCCCCCCCGCTCCAGGTAGATCTCGAGGCGTTCGCCAGGCAAGAGGCCCACGGCTCGCTCGGACCACTCCACGACGGCCACGCCGTCACCCTCCAGGTAGTCCTCCGCCCCGATCGCCTCCAGGTCCCCGGGACCCGCCAGGCGCCAGGCGTCGAAATGGTAGAGGGTCAGGCGCCCCTCGTAGACGTGCAGCAGCACGAAGGTCGGACTCGAGACCGGATCGGACGAGCCCAGGCCCCGCGCGAGGCCCCGGACCAGCGTCGTCTTGCCGGCCCCCAGATCGCCATACAGGGCCAGGACGTCCCCCCGTTGCAGGCGGACGGCCAGACGCTCGCCGAGTTCCTCGGTCCGGGCCTCAGAATCGGAGTACAGGAGTCTTTCGGGCATCGCCTCGACTATAGGAAGGCCAGGCCCCACGGTCAACCCACGCGGGGCGAGGGGGGTTCCTCTAGCCGCGCCCGGATTCCATGCCCTTGTAGGCGAAGGCGGCCAGGGCTCCTCCCACCAGCGGTGCCACGATGAACACCCACAGTTGGCTCAGGGCGGCTCCCCCCTTGATGAGGGCGGGGCCCAGGCTGCGCGCCGGGTTCACGGAGGTCCCGGTCAGCGGCACCCCCATGATGTGCACCAGGACCAGGCTCAGACCGATCACGAGGCCGGCCACCGGCGCATACTCGGGCTTGGAGGTCACCCCGACGATGGCCAGGACGAAGGTGAACGTCAGCACGACTTCGACCAGGAACGCCTGTCCGGTGGTCAGCGCCGCACCGGTCGCCGTCGCCGGCCCGAAACCGTTGGTACCGAAGCCACCCTCGGTCCCGAAGAGGAAGGCCAGGACCAGCGCCCCCAGGGTGGCGCCCAGCGATTGGGCCGCCACGTAGCCCAGGAAGTCCTTGCCCTCCAGGTTGCCGCGCAGCCACATGGCCAGGGAAACCGCCGGATTCACGTGGCAACCCGAGATGTTCCCGATGGAATAGGCCAGGGCCACGATGATCAGGCCAAAGGCGAAGGCGATGCCCAGGTAACCCATGCCATAGCCATGGGTGATCGCGCTGCCGCAGCCGAAAACCACCAGAAGGGCCGTGCCCAACAACTCTGCCAGATACCTGCTCATCCGGTCGTCCTCCACTCGTGCTGTTTCGACCTGGTCTGCCCGAAGCCGTCAGGGGCCCGCTGGAGGCAAAGCCAGAATGGAACTGGCCGGGACCTTCTTCCAGGAAGGGCCCGAGGCCTTCCGCAATCTCGCAGATCCTTTGAATCGAAGGGGCTCGGTCAGCAGGACAGAGCCGGTACGAAATCCGGAAGGATCCCCGAAGGGCCGCCAGGAAAATTGTGGTCAGGGCCAACGGACTCCAGTCTCAGAAGCGATCCTGGCCGGCCGGTCGGTCTCCCCGGGTCTGGAGGTCGGGCGCCCTGGAGCGGGGCCAGGGGGGGCGGTGGGAATGAGGGTCTTCCGGTATCGAGCCCGCAGGGCGGACGGGACCTCCCAGGTCGGAGTCGTCCGCGCCGAGAACCTGGAGGCCGCCCGGGCTGGCCTGCTCGCGTCAGGCCTGGAGGTGCTGGGCCTGACGCTGGTCCCGGGTCCCGGAAGGGGTGTGCCCCACCCCGGGACCCGGCTCGACGCCCCGAAGCCGGAGGCCAGCCCTCCCCCTGGGAGAACAGAACCACGCCTCGCAACCAAAGCCTCGCCGATTCACCGAGAGGAAGTTCCGCCGGAGAAGCCTGCCGACTCCCACCCTTCCGGGCGAACCTCCCAGGCTGGACGGGCCCCGACGGGCAGCCCCGGGTCGCCCCCGGCCAGGGAGAGCGGTCGCAGCCTGCACAGGCACCCGCCGGAAGCACCAGGCCGGTCCCCTCGCAGGCCTCGGGCGTGGTCGGGGTGGGGACGAGCCATGAAGAACGCCCTGGCGACCGGGCACGTCTCGAGTATTCGGGTTGCGGCCACCTTCTCGCAACTGGAGGTCATGATCCACGCGGGCATCCAGGTCGTCCCCGCCTTGGCCGCCATCACCCGCCAGCAGGACCTTCCCGTCTATCGCGACCTGCTGGAACAGGTCACGACGGCGGTCTCCCGAGGACAGACCCTGTCCTCGGCCCTGAGCGCCCACCCGCGGGTCTTCCCCCCCTTCGCCCTGGCCATGATGCGGAATGGCGAAATGACGGGAAGACTGGAGGCGGCGTGCCACGACATCACCGTCGTCCTGGAGCGCGAGGCGGCCCTGCGCCAACGGATCAACCGGGCCGTCTGGTATCCGGCCTTCGTGGTCAGCCTGGCAGCATTCCTGGGCTTCGCCCTGTTCCGTTGGGTCCTGCCCGGGCTCATGGGTTCCCTGACGGGGCCCCAGACCCCCTGGATCGGCCGCGCCGTGGCCCTGGGTGTCCAGGTGGCCCACCAACCCATCCTCCTGGGCCTGGCCTCCGCAGCGGCCATCCTGGGATTCTGGCAGGCACGCGTGTTCCTGTCCACCGAGGCGGGGCGCGAGGGCCTGGAGAAGCTCCTGTTGCGGTTCCCGCTCACCGCCAGGCTGACCTCCGAGGTGGCCCAGGTGCGCCTGGCACGCTGCCTGGCCGCGCAGCTTCGGGCCGGGGTC
The DNA here is from genome assembly GCA_964595195.1 of uncultured Burkholderiales bacterium. Taxonomy (GTDB): domain Bacteria; phylum Vulcanimicrobiota; class Xenobia; order Xenobiales; family Xenobiaceae; genus CAZQPM01. The sequence goes on from CAZQPM010000121.1 coordinate 9,025, forward strand.
ATGATCCTGCCGGCGCTCCGGCTGACCTCGGAGATGTGCGGAAGCGCGACCTGGAAGCGCATCCTCGGGTCCGTGGTCGACCACCTGAAGAACGGGGCCCCTCTGGCCGTCTCGCTCCAGGCCCAGCAGGCTCCCCATTCGCGCATCCTCCTGAACCTGGTGAGGGCCGGCGAGGAATCGGGCGACCTGGACGGCATGCTGGAGCGCGCGGCCAACATGCTGGAGTCGGACGTCGAAACGCTGCTGGAGACCCTGGTCCACCTGCTGGAGCCGGCCCTGATCGCCGCTGCCGGGCTGGTCACGGTCCTCGTCCTGGTCGGGGTCTTCGGGGCGCTGCAGCAGAACCTGCAGTTCCCCTGATCGCAGCGCGCCGGGGGGACTGGCGCGGCGACGCGGGGGCCCTTACAGGACCCGCCGCAGAGTCGTAGAAGCAAATCAGAGCCCCAGTTCCGACGCGGCCTGGGGCCTGTCCCGGCTGGGGGGGTGATGGGAGTCGAAGAGCCTGAACCGTGGCTCGGAGGACGCCGCAGGGCCGCGGCTGCCCTGGCCAGCTTTGGGTCCATGGGGGCCTGGGGCCGCACGGGCCCAGGCCCGTCGGCGCGCCCTGCCGGGTTCTCCCTGGTCGAGACGCTCCTGGCCCTGTTCGTCGCCCTTCTGGGGTCCATCCTCTGTGCCCAGTTGTTCCAACTGGCTGCCCGGGCCCAGGTCGTCGCCAGGGCCCACAGCCAGGCGGTGATGCTGGCCGAGACCATCTTCCAGCAGGTGGAGGTGGAATCCCGAGACCCGGCCTGGTGGGAAGTGCCCACCCCCCCTGCGGGCTGCACCCTGGACGGCCCGGCACCCTATCCGGCCGAGGCTGCGGTGGTCCCCTGGCGAGACGATGAGGTCGAGGACCCCGAACACCCCGGGGCCCGGATCCGGGTCGCCGCCTGGAAGAACGTCGTCCACTCCCCTGCCCGCGGCGTGGCCGGCACCTACCGGATGCTGGAATCCGAGTGCCTGGTCAAGGTCACCGTCCGTTGGGGGGGCTCCTCCAGCGGGGCCGCCTGGCCTCGCGAGGCCAGCCTCTCGCTGGTCGGCGTCCTACGGGCCCCGGACCGCCACGCCGAGGGGATCCGCGTCACCGTCGCGGGAGAGTCCCAACCCCTGGCCCCCTACGCGGCCCCCTCCACCGGGGTGGCCGTCCTGACCGCGCAGGCCTACGACGGCCGCGGGGACATCCCCGACCTGCGCTACCTGTTCTACGCGGCCCCGAGGACGGGCAACGCCACCCTGATCGACGTTCCCCCGAATCCTGACGGGACGGCCCGGCCCGATACGGCCCGCCTGGCCAACTACGTGCTGCTGCCCCTGTACCCCGGCCCCCGATGCCTCGCCACCGGGGGGCGATGCGGCGTGGACGTGCGCTGTGTCGAGGACGGGCGCGAGACGTGGAACCGCAACACGGTCCTCCGCCTGCAGCAGGCCGGCCTGGAGGCTGGAATCAAGCCCGCGCGCAGGCCCTGGCCCTTCTCGACCCCGGGAGGCACCCCCTGAGATGCGCAACACGAACCCAGGGAATGGAACCCTCCGGTCGGCCGGATTCACCCTGATCGAAGCCCTGGTCTCCCTGGCCCTCCTGGGGGTGGTCCTGGGCCTGCTGGCCTCCAACTTCTCCCAGGTCACCGACTACGTCGTGGCCTCGGAAGGCAGCGAGGAGTCGCTGCAGGTCCTCAAGTCCGTGCGCGAGGTGCTGGACGCGGACCTGGAGCAGGCCGTGGAGGGCAGCGTCTCGGCCAACCTGTCGCCGGCCGGGGGACGGATGATCCTGTGCCGGCTCCGGCCCGAGGCCGCCCTGGACAGCCAGGGGCTCCCCCCTCCCTCGCCCGCCCCGAACCCCTCCCCATCGCCACCGCAACCGATGTGGGTCACTTGGACCTGGGACGGGACCCGGTCGCTGACGCGGAGCGGAGCGGGAATCCCCACCCTGACCTGGCAGGGGGTCTCCAGGTTCCTGGTGCGGGTCCGAC
>CAZQPM010000122.1:0-10916 GCA_964595195.1 uncultured Burkholderiales bacterium
AAACGACCATATCATTCCGTTCAGCGACGGCAGGGCGCTTTTCGAGGCCTCATCCGGTTCGCCGGGAACCGCCGGGATGTCCCCGGCCCGAACTGGATCCTCCTGCCTACAGCCAGCACGGTTCCCGTCTCTGCCCAGGAGGAATCCCAGGTGTCCAGCGTTCAGTTCAAGGCCCGTGATGACAGGTCGGCTCGGCAGGATCTCGAGGATCGGACGATCCGCCTCCTGCGCCCGATCAGGCCCCCGGGGGCCACGTTGCGCCTGATCCACTGGCACGACGCCACGGTCGCGGTCAGCAAGGACTTCTTCGCTTCCTCCAACCTCTATCGCCGCACGTTGGGGCGCTTCCTGATCGCTCGCGAGACGGCCGCCTATCGACGCCTGCAGGACGTCCCCGGCCTGCCCCGCCTGCTGGGCCGCCCCCACCCCGACGTCCTGGTCCTCGAGTTCATCGAGGGGACCGAGGTGCGGAACCTGCCCGCCGACGCCCTGCCTCCCGAGGCCCTGGGACAACTGCGCCGGACGCTGGAGGGGATGCACCGGGCCGGCGTGCTGCACCTGGACCTGGGGCACGACAGCAACGGCGATTTCGGGCGCGACACGAACATGATCTGGTCGGACCGGGGGCAGCTCTACCTGATCGACCTGGCCGGGGCCCTGATGCTGCCCCTGCCCGGTCCGCTCTTCCGCACCCTGGCGCGCCACGACCGGATGGCTCTGACCAAGCTGCGCAACCGCTTCCTGGGAGGCGGCCCCCCCGAGCCCGACGAGGTGCTGCCTCCCTGGGCCCTGAGGCTCTTCCAGACCCTGAGGAAGATCTAGGAGGAGGCCCCCCGGGGGGACCTCCAACCGGGCCTTTCAGGTCCCCACCTCAGATGCGGTGCATGTAGACGAAGAGCTCTTCCCGTTGGACCCGGATGGTGACGCCCAGTTCGCGGCCGGCGGCCTCCAGGTCCTTGCGCAGGGCCACCAGGTTGGCCGTGCTGCAGGCCGTTGTCCGGGCGTGGATCAACAGGGCAAAGCAGTCGGGTTCGGCGCTCTGCTCGAGGCGCTGGATCTCCAGGCCCCGGGTCTCCAGCAGGGAATGGACGCGCCCCACCAGCGAGGCCCGGTAGGGTCCATCCACCTGCAGTTGGTGGTCGCCCGCCACCACCCGCACGGAGGACGGCGAGGGGATGCACATCTTCTCGTAGCCGAAGACCGCCACGATCACGCGGCACCCCGACTCGCACCTGGCCATGTCCCCGTAGGGCTGGCACGTCGACATCGTCTGGTTCATATCAGCCTCACCACCGTCACTCCCAAGCCTCCCTCGTAGATCTCGCCCAGACGGTGTTCGGCCACCATCGGGTGCTTCTTCAGGTACTGGGTTACTGCACTGCGCAGGGCTCCGGTCCCCTTGCCGTGGATGATCTCAAGCTTCTCCATGTTGGCCAGGGAAGCCTCGTCGATGCGGTGATCCAGCTCGAACAAGGCCTCGTCGACCGTCATTCCCCTCAGGTCCACCCGGGGCGAGACCACCATCCGCCGGGATTCCGGCAGGTGAGCCGTCTCGGAGGGGGGCGGCGCCACGACCTCCAGGTCGTCCCGATCCACGGTGACCCGGATCACGCCCACCTGGACCTCGACCCGCTGCCCGGAGGCAGACAGGACCACGCCCTCCTGTCCGAAGCGGCGCACGTAGACGTGGGATCCCGCTTCCAGGGCTCGGGCCAGCGGTTCCCGCCTCTCGGGTGGTGGCGCCAGGCGGTCCACCCGCTGGGTCCACTCGGCCAGTTCCGCCTCCAGCGTCCGGGCCTCGACCCGGGCTTCCTGGTCCAACTCGTCCTGGGCCTGGCGAGCCTGCGGGACGTCCGTCTCGGAAGTGGTCGGCAGGGGCTCCGCGGCGACGTCGTCGCCGGGCAGGTCGAGCTCTGCCGGCGCCTCTGCTTCGAGGAGCGGGTCGAAAAGCGAGACTTCCCCCATTCCCCGGGCTTCCTCCCCAGCCGGCTCCTGAGGGGGGATCTCCTCGCGAACGCGTTCCGCGTCGGGGGCTGGCCAGGGGACCTCGACGGTTTCGCCGGGCCGGAAACGCCGCACCGCCTCCCGCAGGGCCGCGGCCAGTTCGGCGGAGGCCGTGGGCGACAGTTCGGCGACCAGCTCGAGGTCCTCGGAACGGGCCAGAGCGGCGGCCAGCTCGGCGGCCAGACGTCGGCCCTCCTGCAGGCAGTCCCGGCGCACGCGGGCCAGGGAAGCCAGGCGCTCGCGGAAGCTGCGCAGCATCCCGTGGACCCGGTTGCGAGCACCGTCCAGCAGCTCGCGGGCTTCCTGGGCGGCCTCGCCCAGGATGCGCTCGCGCTCCGTCTGGATCCCGGCCAGACGCGTCTCGTAATCCTGGCGCAGGCGCTCGGCCTGGCTGCGCTCGCCCTCCAGGCGCTGTCCCAGGCGCTCGGCCGCGTCGCGCTCCTGCTCCAGCTCATCCAGGAGCCCCTCGACCTGGACGTGGTGTTTGCCCAGGTGTTCGCGGGCCCGGCGCTGCACGTCGGGCGGTAGCCCCAGCCGGGCCGCGATGCGCAGCGCATTCGAGCGACCGGGGATGCCCATGATGACCCGGTAGGTCGGTTCCAGGGTCTCGGAATCGAACTCGACGGCCGCATTGCTGACGCCGCCGGTCCGCGAAGCGAAGACCTTCAGCTCGGACAGGTGGGTGGTCACCACCGTGCGGCAGCCCCGCTCGTGCAGATATTCCAGCAGGGCCATGCCCAGGGCGCTGCCCTCGGAGGGATCGGTCCCGGCTCCCAACTCATCCAGGAGCACCATGGTCTGCGGGCCCGCCGAGGGCAGGATCCGCAGGATCTGGGTCAGGTGCGAGGAGAAGGTCGACAGGTTCTGGGCGATGCTCTGCTCGTCCCCGATATCCGCCCAGACCTCGGAGAGGAAGGGGATCGCGGTCCCGGTTCGGGCCGGCAGGGGCATGCCCGCCAGGGCCATCAGGGTCATCAGTCCGGTGGTCTTCAGGGAGACCGTCTTGCCTCCGGTGTTGGGCCCGGTCACGATCAGGGTGCGGATATCCTGGGACAGGTCCAGACTGGTGGGCACCACCTGGGATCCCAGGCGCTCGATCAGGAGGGGATGGCGGGCCTCCACCAGGCGCAACTCGCCACCCTCCCGAACCTCGGGGAGGACGCATCCAGCCGAACGCCACCAGGCCGCCAGGGCCATCAGCGCGTCATGGTGGGCCAGTTCCTCGCCCGCCACCAGCAACTCCTCGGCGTGCTGGCCGACCAGGCCCGACAGGCGGGCCAGGATGGCCTCCACCTCCTTGTGTTCGGCCAGGGCCGCCGCCCGAACCCGATTGCCCATCTCCACCACGGCCCAGGGTTCCATGAACAGAGTGGCTCCGCTGGACGACTGGTCGATCACCAGCCCCGGGAACTGCGAGCGGTATTCCTGCTTGACCGGCACCACGAAGCGACCATCCCGCACGGTCACCAGGGGTTCCTGAAGCATCCGCGAGTAGGATCCCCCCCGGATCAGGCGGCTGAGGTGGTCCTGGACCCGGGACTGCAGGGTGGCCAGTTCGCTGCGCAACTGCCGCAGCCGGGGGGAGGCCGAGTCCAGGACCCGCCCCTCCACCGAGAGGGCCCGCTCGATTTCCTGCTCCAGGCGCGGGAAGGGAACCAGGTTCAGGGCCCGATCCGCCAGGCGCGGGTAGTCCTCCAGGTGCTCTCGCAGGTAACGACCGGTCTTGCGCGAGGCCGAGGCCAGGTCGGCGATGCGCAGCAGCTCTCCCGGCTGCAGGCTGCGCCCCCGGGCCGCGGCCTGGACGGGATCGCGCACGTCCTCCAGGCCCCCCGCGCCGATGCCCACCGCCTGGTCGAACAGGCGCGAGGCCTCGCGCAGCTCGGCCTGGCGGCACAGGACGTCTTCCAGGGTCGGCGCCGGCTCCAGGTTCAGGATCCGCTCGGCACCCGGGTCCCAATGGGCGCCACGGGCCACCAGGGCCAGCACCTTGTCGTATTCCAGGACGCGTCGGGAGTGGGGGTCCATCGCCCGGCAGCGTTCGCAACAAAGAACAAGGCTCCTGCGTTGTAGGCTTTCCGCCGATTCCTGCGAATACCCGGGGCCAAGCCATGCACACCAGACGCTTCCTCTCCATGCGCACCCGACTGATCCTGTCCGTCCTGCCGCTGCTGCTCCTGTTCATGGCCTTCAATTTTGCGGTGACCCTGCTGCACGAGTCGCGGAACCTCGCGCGCGAAACCGAGAAGCGCGCCTGCTCGCTGGCGGCCGGCCTGTCGATCCTGTCCGCCGAGGCCATCCTGACCTTCTCGAACTACCTGCTGGACCAGAATACCTCGCGATTTGCGGGACTGCCGGATGTGGCCTACGCGATGGTCCTGGGGCAGGACGGAGTGGTCCGCGCCCACTCCGAGGTCCAGCAGGTCGGCCAGAGGTATGAGGATCCCGTGACGGCGGCGGCCCTGGCCTCCATGGTGGAGCGCATCGAATACACCACCTGGAACGGGCACCGGATCCTGGACGTGGCCACGCCGATCCGGGCCGACGACCGGCGCCTGGGGACGGTGCGAATCGGTCTGTCCCTGGAAGGATTGAACCTGGCCCTGGCCCAGTCACGCCGCTACCTGGTGGGCCTGACCCTGGTCCTGATCTCCGGCGCCCTGCTCTTCACGACCCTGCTGGCCCGCTGGTTCACCGAGCCCTTGCTGGACCTGGCGGAAGTCTCCAGGGAACTGGCCCAAGGGAACCTGGAGACCCGGGCGGACACCGGCCGGAGCGACGAGCTGGGCCTGCTGGGCGAAGGCCTGAACCGCATGGCCCAACGGCTGCAGTCCCAGGTGGAGCGCGAGCGGCTGGCCCGCGAGAAGCTCCAGGAGAGGGTGCGCGACCTCCTGGACTTCGCCGACGGGGTGATGTCCGGCAACCTGCACGGCCAGGCCCGGGTCGAGGACCTCGACGAGATGGGCCAACTGACCATGGCCGTCAACGAGATGGTCCGCCACCTGCGCAGCCTGCTGGAGGAGGAGCGGGCCACCCGCCACCATCTGGAACGCTCCAAGAAGGCCCTGGAGGAGGCCCACGAAAAGCTCAAGGAGGTGGACCGCCTCAAGAGCGAGTTCCTGAACACGGTCAGCCACGAACTGCGCACCCCCCTGACCTCGATCAAGGCCTTCGCCGAGATCCTGCTGGCCAACCCCACCGAGGACCCGGCTACCCAACTGGAATTCCTGGAGATCATCAACAAGGAAGCCGACCGGTTGACCCGCCTGATCAACAACCTGCTGGATTTGTCCCGCATCGAGGCGGGCAAGATGCAGTGGGACTTCCAGGAGGTGGACCTGGACGAGATCCTGGCCTCGGCCGCCGCCACCCTGCGCGTGGCCACCGAGAAGAAGGGCCTGGCCTTCGAGGTGTCCCACCAGCCCGGAATGCTGGTTCGGGGAGACCGCGACAAGCTGGTCCAGGTCGTCACGAACCTCTTGGGGAACGCCATCAAATTCACCCCCGAAGGTGGCCGCGTGCGGTTGTCGGCCTGGAAGTCCCGGGACCGACACGAGATCACCGTGGAGGACACGGGTCTGGGGATTCCCGAGAAGTTCCTGGGCACCATCTTCGAGAAGTTCGGACGGGTGGACTCCTCCGAGACCCGGGAGATCAAGGGCACCGGCCTGGGCCTGTCGATCGCCCACAGCATCGTGCTGGCACACGGCGGAGAGCTGACCGTGGACAGTCGCGAAGGCAAGGGCAGCACCTTCCGGGTCTCCCTGCCCGCCCTGCCGCCGTCCGAACGCCCGCGGGCGGCATCCCCGCCCCGACCGGTCGGCGATCCCGACCAGGAGTATCGGGTCCTGGTGGTCGACGACGAGGAGAACATCCGACGCCTGCTGCGCCATATCCTGGAGGGCGAGGGCTACCGGGTCCTGGAGGCGGCCACCGGCGCCCGGGCCCTGGAACTGGCGGCCACCGCGAATCCCGACCTGGTGACCCTGGACATCATCCTCCCCGACATGGACGGTTTCGAGGTCCTCCAGGCGCTGAAGGAGAGCCCCCGTCTGCAAGCCGTTCCCGTGGTGATCCTGTCGATCACCGAGGACCGCGAGAAGGTCTTCCGCCTGGGGGCTGCCGGCTTCCTTTCCAAGCCCATCGACCGGGACATCCTTCTCTCCCGGGTCCAAGAGCTGACGGCTGGAGTCTCCCTGAGCGAACGGGAGGTCCTGCTGGTCGATGACGACGAATCGATCCTCCAGGCCCTGACCGTCACGTTCCGGGACCGGGGTTTCCAGGTGCGCACCGCTCGGGACGGCGAGCAGGCCCTGGGCGAGGTGGTTCGCAAGGCCCCCAGCCTGCTGGTCCTGGATCTGTCCATGCCCCGCATGTCAGGACACGAGGTCATCCGCGAGCTGAAGGCCAATCCCCGGACGTCGGGGATTCCCATCCTGGTGCTGACGGGCCTGCCCCCCGACGAGCGCACGCGCGCCCTGGGAATGGGGGCCAGCGCCATGATCACCAAACCGTTCTCCCAGGAGGAACTGGCGGACCTGGTGCGGGAGACCCTGGCCCAGGCCGCGGCGGCCGGAGCCACCTCGCCGGTACTCCCTCGGAGGCCCACCCCAGGCCCGCCCGCTGACCGAACGGCACGAACGGAGGAATGAATCGGACATGCCCAAGACCATCCTGGTGGCAGACGACGAACCCTACGTGCTCCGCTCGCTGGAGTTCATCCTGAAGAAGGAGGGTTACCGGGTCGTCACGGCTATCGATGGGGTGGACGCCCTGGAGAAGATCCGGGCCGAGAAACCCGACCTGGTCTTCCTGGACATCCAGATGCCGCGCAAGGATGGCAACACGGTCTGCCTGGAACTGCGCCGGGATCCCGAGACGCAGGGAATGCCGATCCTCATGATCACCGCCAAGGGACAGGAGGCCGACCGCCTGCACAGCCTGGAGTCCGGGGCCGACGAGTACGTCACCAAGCCCTACTCTCCCCGCAAGGTGGTGGATCGCGTCCGGGAGATCCTGGGAGGCCCCTGAGCGTCGTCCCCCCCGGGGCCCGCCCTGTCCGGATGGCAACAATTCGGGTCACCCCCGGGGTGACGGGGCCGGCTAGAATCTGGGCACACCCCAGTCCCGGAGGCCCAGGTTACCCATGAGGATCCCGAACTCCTATGCGCCGAGCGCGCCCTCGCTCCCGGCCAGCGACCAGGCCTTCCCTGCGTGGGGTCCGCCGGTGCCTGCGGAGACCTACGGTCCGACCCGCCCGGAGGACCTGCAAGGGCTGTACCGGCCCTTCGGGGCCGCCGCCAGCGCGCAATAGGCCTTCGTCAACCCAGGGTTGCGGTATCTGCGGAGCGAACATGGCGGAGTCCATGCCCGACAACCCGACGCCCCTGCTTCCCGCTCCCGAAATCCTGGAGCCCTTCAATGCCTCCCTGGTGGACGCCGGTTTCCTGCTGCTGGATCCCGGCGGCAACCCGATCGGACCGGGTGCCCTACCCTGCGGAGGGTCCCCGGAGGATTGCCTGAGCGAGCCCGTTTGTCCGCACGGATGGGCGGTCCGCCGCTCTGCGATCCGGGTCGCCTCGATCCTGGCCGGTCACCTCGTGGGCCAGAGAGCTCCGCTGTGCCGGGATCCTGACCTCTTCGATGCCCTCCTGATCCTTCTGGAGGACCGCACCCGATTGCGCTTCGACCTGGACAGCACGGTCGGTGAACTCGTCGAGACCTACGATCTCCTGGACGTGCTCTACGACTCGGCCTCCACCATCGTCAGCATCAGCAGCCTGGACGAGGTCTCCAGGCGTATCCTGGACCAGGCCGGTCAGGTCCTGGGGGCCGACCAGGCCTCGCTGATGCTCCTGGATCCGGCCTCCCAGATGCTGACGGTCACCGCGGCCCGCGGCTCGCGTTCGGACCGGGTCGGCGGGGTCCGATTGGCCGTCGGAGAGGGGCTTGCCGGCTACGTGGCCGAACAGGGCCGCGCCCTGCTGATCGAGGAGTTGTCGGGCCACCCGATGGCCCGGCGGGCGACGCGCGAGGAAGACCATCCCGGCTCGCTCCTCTCGGTTCCCTTGAAGGTCAAGGATCGCGTCCTGGGGGTCCTGAACGTGACCAGCAAGCGCTCCGGGCAACCCTTCACCAGCGGCGACCAGAAGCTGCTTTCAGCCCTGGCCGACCTGGCGGCCCTGTCGATCGAGAACGCCCGCACCTATCAGAATGCGATCACCGACCGCCTGACCGGCCTGTACAACTATGGGTATTTCAAGGAACAGTTCGAGTCCGCCCTGCAGCAGGCCAGACAGACCGGCGCGCCCCTGTCGCTCCTGATGTTCGACCTGGACTTCTTCAAGAACTTCAACGACAGGAATGGCCACGAACTGGCCAACGTCGTCCTGCAAGGCGTCGCCCGGATCTGCCTGGAGAACTCCCGTCAGGACCCCGGAAGGGCCGGCGACCTGGTGGCCCGCTACGGAGGCGAGGAATTCATCCTCATGCTCTCGGGGGTCGCGCGCGGGGACGCCTTCCAGGTGGCCCAGAGGATCCGCGGTCGGGTGGAAGCCGAACCCTTCGAGGGGGCACAGAACCAACCCGGCGGCCGGGTCACCATCAGCATGGGCGTGGCCGGCTACCCCGAGGATGCCGACAGCACCGACGCCCTGATCAACCGGGCCGACGAGGCCCTCTATCGAGCCAAGAGGAGCGGGCGCAACCATGTCGAGCTCGCCTGAGTCGGACCGCCCGGGTCCCCAGGACTTCCCCCAGATCCCCCGCGGCGGCAGCCTGTGGCCCCTGGCGATCCTGGCCTTCCTGCTGGGCGCCTCGGGTCTGTACCTGATGCTGCCGGCACCCAACAGGCCCGCCCCACCTCCCCTGTCGGGACCTTCGCCGCGGTCCTCGGCGGCAATTCCGAAGCCGGCCTCAGGCGTCGTGCGAATGGCGATCGTGGACCACCCCGACTCGACCTTCGAGCAGACGGCCCGCCTCTTCTCCGAGCAGGTCCGGGCCCTGACCCGCGGTGCCCTGGCGATCGAGGTCCTCCCGGAGGGGCGGGTCGACGGGCAGAGCTACGGCGAACTGGAGTTGATGCGACTGGTGCAGGAGGGCCGGCTGCGCCTGGCCTTCATCTCGGTCTCGCCGCTGACCAATGCGGCGCCGGAACTGGCCGTCCTGGACCTGCCCTTCATCTTCGACTCCTACGGGCACGCCGACCGGGTGCTGGACGGCCCGCTGGGGCGCGAACTGCTGGAGAACCTCAGACCCTCGGGCCTGGTCGGCCTGGCCTACCTGGAAACCGGCTTCCGGATCCTGTCGTCGGCCATCCCACTTCCCGACCTGGCTTCGCTGAAGGATCGCAGGATCCGGGTCATGCAGAGCCCGGTCTACGTGAACTTCGTCCAGGCCCTGGGGGCTGAGCCCGTCCCCTCCGCGGTCGACCGCATCCACGAGATGGGGCGCCAGGGCTTCATCGACGCCGCCGATCGCTCCTATCCCACCTACTGGGACTTCCGACTCTACGAGGTGCACCGCAACATCACCGAGAGCAACCACGCCTACTCTGCGAAGGTGCTGGTGGTCAACCGCGACTGGTGGGACCGCCTGCCCGCCCCGACCCGACTGGCTCTTCAGCAGGCCGCCCGCCAGGCTGAGGTCGAGCACCGGACCCGGCAGCGTCAGGAACAGGCCCGCGTCAAGAGGCAGGTGACCCAGGCCCGGATTGCGATCTTCACCCTGAGCCCCCAGGAACGCCAGAGATTCAGGGAACGCGTGCAGCCCCTGTACGATGCGTTCACCCGCCAGCACGGGCCGGGCCTGGTGAGGCGCCTGCGCCAGGAGGGGGATGGCGGAGGAAGCCTTCCCGGACCAGGCGCCTCACCGGGGGCCTGAACGGTTGCCCCGCGTCACAGGACCGACGCCGCCGTCCGGGCCGTGAGCAGGGCCAGAAGGAACAGGAAGATCAGCAGGCCTGCCAGCAGGACCACCAACCACCCGATGCGGTGACGAGACAGATTCAGGATGTAGCTGCGTCTTGACGCCGTCCTCATCGCGGATCACCTCCGGACGCCTCCCATGATACGCGATCCCGGGGGCGCCCGGAAGGATCGGGATCAGGTCCTACTCGTAGGAGGGGCCGGGGTGACTGTGCCCGTTCTCCGGCATCGGCTCCCGGCTCTCCCTGGTGAAGGACAGGGCCACGAACAGAAGGGCCAGGGCCAGATAGCCCGAGGCGAACTGGTAGGGAATGGCCCGCAGGAACGGCTCGGGGATGTTCCAGGGCAGATACATGTTGCCATCGGGATACACCGAGTGGATCACGCCGAAGAAGGCCATGCCGGCCAGGATCATCAGGTAGATGGCGGCCGCGCGCAGTCTGCGGTCGATCAGCAGGGCGACCCAGGCTCCCCACAGCATGGCCGTCAGGATGAAGCCGTTGCCCATGGCGATCGTGACCAGGTCGGTGTTCAGGAACTGCTCGGTCTTGCCAGTCAGTTCCTTCACCATGCCCTCGAATCGGGCGGCATAGCCCATCTGGATCTCCACGACCCGGGCCAGGTTCGGGAAGAAGGCCATGGCCACCGCCGGCCCGTGGATGGCGGGACAGGCCTGGAAGGCCTGGACGATGATGTCCAGGGCCACGAAGATCAGGATCGGGGCCAACACGGCCTTGGGGATGGCGGCCACGATGAAGCCGATGAAGCCCAGCATGCCCCCCAGGCCGACGAAGAGGCCGGTCAGCAGGGTGTAACCCGCCCGGCTGCCCATGCTCTTGTAGGCCGGCTGCCCGATGTAGGGGGTGGACTGGGCCACGCCGCCGCAGACCCCGGCCAGCAGGGTCGCGATCGCCTCGGTGAGCAGGATGTCCCGAGTGTTGTAGTCGTCGCCGGCCACGCGGGCGCTCTCGGTGACGTTGATGCCTCCCA
>CAZQPM010000123.1:0-10843 GCA_964595195.1 uncultured Burkholderiales bacterium
TCGTTGGCCCGGTTGGCCACGACCTCGTTGACGTTCATGTTCGTCTGGGTCCCGCTGCCGGTCTGCCAGACCCGCAGGGGGAACTGGTCGGCCAGGGCGCCCGCCAGGATATCCTCGGTCACCTCGACGATGGCGCAGGCCCTGTCGGCCGGCAGGCAGCCCAGATCGCGGTTGGTCTCGGCGGCCGCCCTCTTCAGCAGGGCGAAGGCCCGAATCAACTCGCGGGGCATGGCGTCCTGACCGATGTCGAAGTGCACCAGCGAGCGCTGGGTCTGGGCCCCCCAGTAGCAATGGGCAGGCACCTCCACGGGCCCAAAGCTGTCGGTCTCGGTCCGGGTGTCCATCGTGCTGACCCCCTCAGTCCTGCAGCATCTGCAGGTAGGCGTGGGCGTTCCGGCGCAGGCGCAGGGACATGGCCTCCACCCCCCGAGCCGAACGCAGGCGCACGGCCAGCGAGGCGGTCGGACTGGACGCGGGCCTCATGGTTGCCCAGATCGAGGCCAGGATCGCGCGTTCCTCGGACTCTTCAGGAGACAGCAGGGGCAGCGGGGGAAAATCGGGACGACGCTTCACGCCAGGAACCTCCAGGGATGCTGTGGAGCGGAAAGACCGGCCAGGGCTGGGAGCTCTCCAAGAACGTGTTCCAGACGCCCAAAGCGCCTGGAACTGGGGCTTCGTTTCATCTGCTCCTCTGTGGATCCCTTGTGGACGACCTGTGACTTGCCGACCAACTTCTGTGAATTGCCTGGGGAGCCGGGAGGGACAGACGGGGGACAGAGCTTCCGAGAGGCGACGGCACCGAGGAGCGGGCGCCGGGCGGTGCTGTGGGGTGAGGTGCCCGGACTAGGAGGCGTCGGCCGGGGTCTTCAGCCGGACCGTGACGCGCAGGCGTCGCTCGGGGAACCCGCAGGCCACCGATCGGGAACGGGACCCGGAGCGGGAAGCGGAGTCGACCCGCGGCAGCGCCGGGTCTGCCGGATGGTCGACGACCTGATGCTGCCCACCGGGCAGGGCCAACAGAAGGTCTCGACACAGACCGGGCATCTCTTCCAGGTTCATCTCATCCATGACGGGGCCTCCAGGGCACGGGGATTGGGGGCCCTCTTCCCCGCCGCGTGCGGAGGGTCCCTGTGGAGGCCCTGTGAATTGCGGTGGAAAAGCACCCCAATGTGTGCACATTCCTTCCACAGCGCGCGGCCGTCCGGGCCGCTATGAGCGCGCCGCCGTCGCGGCCGCTCACGGATTCCTGGAGTCGCCCACTGCCTCCAGGCCCCGTCGGGCCACGGCGTCGGCGGGATCCGACTCCAGGGCCCTCCGGAAGTCCTGGCGGGCCCGAGCCGCCTCGCCCCGTTGGAGCCACACGGTGCCGCGACCGCTGTAGGCAGCGGCGTAGCCCGGCTTCAGGCGCAAGGCCTGGTCGAAGTCAGCCAGCGCTCCGTCCAGTTCACCGCGCTTCTTGCGCACCACGCCGCGATTGAGGTATCCCCGGGCGTAGTCCGGTTCGAGACGGACGGCCCGGTCCAGGTCCTCCAGGGCCCCGTCCAGGTCGCCCTGCTGCATGCGGACCACCCCGCGGTCGCACCAGGCAGGAGCCTTCCCCGGGACCAGGCGGATGACTTCGGTGAAGGCTTTCGCGGCGCCCGCGGGGTCGCCGCCTCGGGCCAGTTCCTGGCCCCGCCGATAGTGCTCGGCGGCGCTTCCCCTCGATGTCCCGACAGGGTGCGCCCGGCTGCCCCCGTCCACCGGCCGGGTCCCAGACCCGCGAGCGCCGGCTTTCCCGGACGCCTCCAGGATCCGCTGGACGTCGACTCCCAGGGCTTCGACGGCGGCAGCCTCCTCGCCGAAGGCTTCCATGACTTCCCGGACCGCCCGGTCCGCTCTGGCGTCGGTGGTGACCACCTGCAGGGCGGCCGCGGCCGCGGTCAGCGAAGTCGGGGCCCCGCGCAACTGGCCCTCCCGGCCCAGCTTCCAGGCCGCGTGGACCACCGTCGCGGCCCCCGTGAAGGCGGGGTCGGCGCTGGGCACGACGGTTCCGCCCGCCACCGGGCCCCTTCCCGGAACGGGCAACGCCGGCACCTCCAGCATCCGGTCCTCCCCTGCCGCCAGGTGGACCGCCACCTCTTCAGCCAGGATGACGGGAGCGCCCGAGTCGGCGGTCAGGGGGGTGCCGGCAGGAAACTCCAGACCGACCGTGCGCCGGCCGTGATTGCGCATCGCCATCCGCACCGTGACCGGTCCCCGGCCGGGGATCACCGAGGCCGAGAAACTCAACTCGTCCCTGCGAGGGACCGCCGGTTCCGCCGCCTCGGACGGCGCGGAATCACTCGGGCTCGGTCGGGTCGGTGTCTCCAGGTGCTGCGGGCCTCCCTGCTGGTCCGAGCCACAGGCCGCGGTCGACCACAGGAGGGCCACCAACAACAACCATAGCCGTCGACCTCTCATGGCCGCTTCACCGCCTTCCAGGGGACCGGCTTGCCGGTGACCCCGTGCCCCAGGGGCCAGCGCTCCTCGAAGTCCGGCCCGCCGAAGCTCTGGCCATCCTGGCCCAGCTCTCCTTCGAAGACCATGGGGATGCTGGAATCCGGCTCCTTCATCGTGGCCTCAAGTCGGACCGTCCGCCCGCTCACCGTCCCCCGGATGGGGTTCTGCCCCCGGTCGAAAGCGAAGTGGTCCGCAAACCGACGATGGGTGGGCCTGGAAACACCGGATACCCACCCCGTCACGGAGGACCCCTCCTGGCGCAGGACCCAGGTGTGCCTGGTGTGCATCCAGACCCGACTGCGGCCCTCGGAGACCCGGTAGGACCCGACCGTGGGCCTGAAGTCGACATCCCAGGTCCCGGAAAGATCCACCTGGGCCTCGGTGACCGTCACCTCGGCGGTGGCCCGGGTCACCTTGCCGGCCGCATCCGTCACCGTGGCGGTCCAGGTCTCGTCGGAGGTCACGGTGGCCCGCAGGGAATCGCCCTTCTCACCCGGTAGAGGCCCCTGCCCCCGACTCCACTGCCAGGTGTAGGGCGGAGTCCCTCCGGTCGGGAACGCCTTGACGCTCACCTGCCCCCCTGAGGGCACCTGCTTCGCCGTTGGCTGAAGCCGGAGTGCCAGGGAGTCGTCGATGGTCACCTCGCACCGGGCGCGGACCTTGGTGCCGGCCCGGTCGGTCACCAGGACCGAGACGGTGACCGGGTCCTTCGCCGTGATCGGCAGGGTGTCGGTCGTGCTGGGGCCCGTCGCGTGGCCCACCATCCAGGCGTAGCGATACTTGGGAAATCCCCCCTCCACCACGGCGTGGATGGAGATCTGCTGGCCGGGGGTAGCCCGGATCGACGAGGGCTGGAGTTCGGCCCTCAAGTCGTCGACCTTGACGCTGACCTTGCAGGCGGCTCGAACCTTCTCGTGCCGGGCGTTCTCGACCTCGACCGAGAGGGTCTCGGGAAGGTCGGCCGCTCGCCTGAGCGTGGGCCCATACTCATGCAGGGACCTGCCGTTCGAGAACCACAGATAGCGCGGCTCCTCGGCCTTCCGGGCCCGGGCCTGCAAAGAGAAGGTCTCCCCCGGGCGGACCTCGATCGAGGACGGGCGGATGGAGACGGTGAAGCGCAGGCTCTTGAGCATGTCGGAGGTGAGCCTGTAGGACCCCTGCGCCTCCGCCAGGGCCTCGGCCAGGCTGGCCATCGAGCCATCCTGGCGTTCGATCCGCATCTCGTAGTCGCCCACGGCGGCGAGGTAGCCGTTCCTGTAGACGATGAAGGCGTTGCACGTGGAGTTCAGGCGCTCGGCGGCTTCGGCCCGGTCCTCCTCCGAGGCGGTGGCCAGATTCCTCTGGGCCTCCTCGATCAGGTTGAAGTACTCCTGGAATCCGGCCTTCCAGCCTTCCCACTCGCAGTTGTTGCGACCGCCGAAGACCCCCTTCCAATACTGCCCGGTCCAGGCCACGGGGGACTGGTCCAGGTGCTTGAACTCGTGCACCGCCGTGACCGCGAAGTCGACCAGTTGCTCGAACTCCGGCACCTTGGAACTGCCCAGGAACATGTTCCGGGCCAGGTCGCGTCCGAAAACGATGGTCTGCCCGGACTGGGAGGTCTCGGCGTTGATCCCCGCCTTGAAGTCGCCGAAGGTGAACCTCCCGCTGGCGAAGCCCTGGCGCAGGCGCGCGGCCGACCGGGATTCACCCCTCGATTCCAGGAAGGTGCAGACGGCGTTGACCGCCCCCTGTTCCTCGGCATTCAGCGCGGCCAGAGCCGGGATCACCAGCATGACGGCCATTCCCAGCAACAGGATCAGACCCGACGCGGTCCGCATGGTCCTGGCCCCCCTTCGGCATCATGAACCGGCTTCGTGGCAGACTTCGCGAGCCGGGTGGGCCGAACCTCCGGCTGGCGATACCAGGTGCGACGTCTCCCTCCTCACCGCCGACGGTGGCCTCGCGTCAGGAACAACCCCCGCGAACTGGATCCGGGTAATCTCCCGGAAAGGGTCCCGGCGTCCGTCGGGGCGAACCCCCAAGCACATAGGAGGGATCCCCATGCGTTTCGGACAGCCGCTCCGCGCACCCCTGGTCACCCTGACGGTCCTGCTCCTGACCCTGATCCTGCCGCCCGATGCCAGGGCCGCCCCCGAGGCCGGCATGGTCACCCGCACGGCAGGCCGGGTCCAACTGCTGCCGGCGGGAGGTGGGGCACCCCGACCGGCGGACCTCCTCCAGACCCTCCTGGAGGGCGACCGTCTGGTGGTCGCCACCGGGGGGAACGCCTCGGTGGTCCTGTTCAACGACGGCCACAGCGAGACCGTGGCCTCCGGCACCTACCGCGTCACGACCCGGGGCCTGGAGGGCCCGAAGGTCACCCGTTCGGCGGCCTCTCGAGCGCTGGCCGGCCTGCAGACCGGGACCAGCCTGGGCGAAGCCCGCGGGGCCAGCACCACCCGCGCGAAGCGTCCCTCGGGCTTCCGTGACCTGCAACTGGCCCCCGCGGCCCGGGTGGCCCGCTCCCGTCCGATCATCGGCCTGCCCGAGGACTCCGGTAGCGGAGCTGTGCGCACCGTGGCCATCGCCACCCTTGACGGGAAGGTGCTGGAAAGCAAGGTGCTGGCCGGCGAGCGCTGCTGGATCCCCACCACCCCCCTGCAGCCCGGGACCTACCAGGTGATCCTGGTCGAAGAGGGCGGCGCCCTGCAATCCCTGCGGCCCCTGGTGGTTCTTCCCGAGGACTCCGAGCTGGCCGCCCGGCTGGTGGAGTTGGAGCAGGGCACCCACGGGCAGGACCCGGCCCCCTGGGTCCTGGTCTCGGTCCTGCTGGAGCGGCAGGGCCTGTTGGAGGCGGCCCTGGAAGCCTCCTGGCAGGCCCAACTGCGCCAGCCCTCCCCGACCATGCTGCGCTGGTCGGCCGACCTGGCCCGCCGCCTGGGGCGCCCGGCCGAGGCCGGGGCCTGGGAGCGCCTGGCCGAGCGGATGCAGCCTGCCGCCGCCCCATGAGGACCGCTCTCAGGCTGACCCTGACCGCCCTGGCCGCCGCGCTGTTGGGATGGTTCGCCCTGGAGGGCCCTCCTCCCGGCAACCTGGTGGCCAATCGCGCCCGGGACAGCCTCTTCGTGGCCCGGGCCCGCCTGGGCTGGGGCGCCCCACCGGTCTCGGATCGGATCGCGCTGGTGGTGATCGACCACCGCACGGTCTCGAACCAGAACCTGCACAAGCCCCTGGCCAACTGGGGCCCGGAACACGCCCGGGTCCTGCGGGCCTTGGGCCGGGGAGGTGCGACGGTGGTGGCCTTCGACCTGGTCATCCCCTACCGTGACGAAGCCGCGGTCCCGGGCCTGGCCGAGATGGCCCGGGCCGTCCTGGAGAACCGCGTCGTCCTGGGAGCCGACATGGACGAGGCCACGGGGCGTCTGGCCGTCTACGATCCCCGCCTGCTCTTCGCTGCGGGGGGTGGCGAGGCCGCCGAGGGCGTCGGCATCGTGCGCATGCCCCGGGACTCGGACCGGCTGATCCGCCGCATGCCCTTCCTGCAGGCCGGAAAGGGATCGCCCCAGCCCTACCTGACCCTGTGGTTCCAGGGCGCCCGGCGCCAGTTGAACCTGCCGGTGACCACCTTCGCCGAGGCCTGGACGCAGCGACGCTCGACCCTCCGGTTGCCGGGTCGCGAGGTTCCCCTGGTCGGCGCCGCCTGGATGGAGCCCGCCGAGAACCTGTTGATCAACTATGCCGGGCCAGCCGGCACGTTCCCCAGGGTCTCCTACGTCGAGGTCCTGGCCCACTCCGAGGACCTCACCTGGTTGCGCCAGCGCTTCCAGGACCGCCTGATCTTCCTGGGCGTCACGGTGCCCGACTTCCAGGACTTCCACTTCACGCCGCTGGAGCCGCTGCAGTCCCTGCAGGGGCCGCTGATTCCCGAAGAGGGGGTCGAGGCCATGCCCGGCTGCGAGATCCTTGCCAATGCAGCCAACACCATGGTCACCGGGGCCTTCCTGCGACTGCCCCCAACCGGCGCAGCCCTGGGCTGGACCCTGCTGGTGGCCCTGGCCGCGGCCCTGGCGGGCCAGTCCACCCGGTTGCGCCTCCCTGCCTTGCTGGCCCTGTTGGCCTCCACCTACGCCGGCCCCCTAGCGGTCTTCTGCCAGTGGGGAGTCCAGTTGCCCGTGGCCTGGCCGGCTGGTGCGGTCCTGCTGGCCTTCGGTGGTGGCCTGGCCCTGCGCCACGCCACCACCGACGCCCAGCGCCGGCGCCTGCGCGACCTGTTCCGCCGCTACGTCTCCGACCAGGTGGCCGACCTGGTGGTCGACGACCCCCGGCAGGCCGCCCTGGGGGGCAAGGTCTCGGAGGTCACGGTCCTGTTCTCGGACCTGAACGACTTCACCACGTGGAGCGAGAAGACTCCTCCCGAGGAGGTGATCCTGACCCTGAACGAGTACTTCACTGCCATGGAGGAGGTGATCCACCGCTTCGGGGGCACCCTGAAGCAATTCGTCGGGGACGAGATCATGGTGGTATTCGGAGCCCCCTTCCCCCAGGCCAACATGGAGGAGAGGGCGGTGCGGACCGCCCTGGCCATGCAGGTCGAGTTGGGGCGCCTGGGCCAGCAGTGGGCTGCCCGCGGGACTCCCAGACTGCAGGCCAAGATCGGCATCCACCGGGGTCGGGTGGTGACCGGCAACGTGGGCTCGCCTCGCCGGACCGAGTACGCGGCCGTGGGGGACGCCGTGAACCTGGGCTCGCGGGTCATGAACCTGACCAGGAGCCTGGGCCACCTGGTGCTGATCACCGAGGACGTCTACCAGAGGGTCAAGGACCTGGTCCGGGTAACCGAGTTCCCGCCTCAACCGGTGAAGGGGCGCGAACAGGCTGTCCGGGTGTACGGGTTGGACGGTCTGCAGGAAGGGTAGCAGATGTAGCGCACCTGGCCGCATTCGGAGCGGCCACGTCCCGCCTGCAGGTCAGGTTTGTCAGCCGCTCGCGCGCCCCGAGTGGCGCCAGCGAGCGCATCGGCTCAGCGCCAGTCCCCGATCAGCACGAAAGGCGCCCAATAGAAGGGGTGCCGGCGCCGAGGATCCTGCAACAGCAACAACTCAGCTCCCTGCAGCGCCTGGGCCCGGCCCTGGCCAGCCTTCAACCGACGGTAGAACTCGACCATCAGGTCCCGGGTCGACTGGTCGGCCACCCGCCACAGGCTGGCCACCACCGAGGGGCTGCCGGCAAATCCGAAGGCGTCGGCCACCGACTGCAGGAGTTCGGTTTCGGGCCGACCGGTGCTCAGGGCGGTCTGACAGCCCGAAAGCGTCACCAGGCGCGCCGAGGGCCCCATGCGCAGATCGGCGATCTCCCGCATGGTCAGCCGACCCTCGGGCAGACCGGCCAGCACCAGGTGGTTGCGCGATGGGGTGCCGTCCAGCACGCCGTGGGTGGCCAGGTGGAGGTAGGAGGCCTGCCCCGCCGCACCGCGCAGGTGGTCGTAGGAAGCCTGGTCGCGCACGAAGATTCGGGCCGCGGGGAACAATGCCTGGAGGGCCTGGACTTCCTGCTCGGCAGCCTGCAGGGTGCCGTCCGGGTTGCCGAAGGCCACCACCGGCCCGTCGCCTCCGCCGCGCTCGGATCCCACCCCCAGCAGGTCCGAGGCCTTGACCAGGGTCACCAAGGCCTTGCGCTCCCCCAGGAACTCCAGGTCGCGGCCCTCGCCCGCAGGCCTCGCCAGTGCCGCAAAGGGCAGCGACATCAGGTCGCCGGTAGGAATCACGGCCAGGACCGACTTGCCAGCCAGGTCCTCCTCGACCGGGTCGATCAGGACCGCGTGCAGGTGCACCAGCAGGTTTCTCAGGGGCAGGACCTGCTGGATCCAGGCCTGGCTGCCGTCGTCGCCCCAGGTCGGCACCGCCATCCCCTTCTCGACCGCGCTGGTGCGGGCCGCCATCCGGCCCCGGAACTCGTCCACGGCGGCGCGCAACCCGGCTTCGGTGACGGGGACCTTGCGGACGCGCATGGCCTCCCGGGTCAGAATGAACAGATACGTCTGCTCCCTGGAGGGGAGGTATTGCAGGACCACCGTGTCGGCCGGCAGGGTGGCCTGCAACTGGCCATAGACCACGGGCCGGATGGCCAGGCGCTGGTAGGCCGGTTCGTCGCGGTACAGCTCGCCCAGCCGGGCGTAGAAGTCGCTGCGAGTGGAGGCCAGCAACTCGGAGTTGCCGGCCTTCAGGGCCGTTATCCGAGCCGAGTCGGGAAGGCTGGCCAGGGCCTGCTGCTCCTGTTCCAGACCGGCCAGATGCGTGCGCACCGACTGGATGGCATGCAATTGCGAATTCTCCGGGGCCGTGGCCCCATAACCGCGCACCTGCTGGCCGCGGGCCAGCGTGGCCAGGGCTGCCTCCCCCTGTCCGGCCTCGGCCTGAAGGCGGACCAGAAGGTCGTAGGCGGGCGCGGCCTCCTGCCGCCAGCGGCGGGCCTGGGGCGACCTGCCTCCCATCTCGGTCAGCAGGGTCTCCAGGAGCCCCGTGCCGCGGGACAGGTCAGCCACGGCCTCGCTGGTCGCGCCCCCGGTCGACCGGATGCGACCACGGGCCGCCAGAGCCCGCGCCAGGACACTCCGATGCCCTGACTTCCGGGCCTCGGCCAGGGCCTGCTCCGCCACCTGCAGCGCTCGGGTGGGGTCCCCGGACTCCAACAGCGCCAGGGCGTAGTCCGGCAGCAGTTGCAGACGCAATTGTGGAGCCGCCGCACGCTCATAGAGATCCAGGGCCTCTTCGAAGGCGGTACGCGCTTCGTGCAGGCCCTGCTGGCGGCCCCGCTCCTCCCGGGCCCGACCCGGCAGGCGCGAGAGGCTGCCGCGGTGCACGTCCACCCGCACCGCAGCCCCGGCGAAGAGGCGAGCCCCGGCGGCCTCCAGGGCGGGGATGGCGTTCTGCAGGTCGGGCAGCCGGGCCTCGACCTGGGCCAACTCCCGGCTGGCACGCTCGGCCTCACCATTTTCCCGGGCCTGGGCGGCCAGGTCCAGGTGCAGGTCCAGGACTGCGAAGAGGAGCAGGGGATTCCAGCCGGGGTTCAGTCGCTGCGAGCCCGGGGACAGGATCGGGACCCTCCACTGGTCCTCGGCGCGGCGGGCGAAGTCGGCCAGATTGCCGTCCACGGTCTGCAGGATCCTGGAACGCCGGGGGTCGTCGGATTCCAACCCGCGGGCCACGTCCACCCCAGCCAGGGCCCAGATGCCCACGCCGTAGCCCACGAACCGGTCGAAGTCCTGGTCAGCGACCGTCTGGAGGATCTGCCGGGCCTGGCCATAGCGTGCCAGGAACTCCTCCGGCGCAACGTCCGGTTGCCACCGGAACTCGTCCTCAAAGCGGACCGACTCCACGTAGAAGCGGTCTCCAGGCGCCTTGGGCTGCAGCCCCTGCAGGTGGCGCCGGGTGAGTTCCGGCTGCCCCCCGGCCCGGCCCACCTGGACCAGCACGACCTGAAGGAACTCGCGGACCTCGGGGTCGGTGACCTGGCCCAGCAGTTCCTGGCCTCGGCGAGCGGCCTCGGTGTAGAGGCCGAGGTTGTTCAACTGAACCACCTCGGCGGCCCGCCAGATCGCGGCCTGGAAGGCCTGGTCCCGGGCGAACCTGTCCAGCACGGCGTCCATCCCCTCCTGGTCCAGGCCCCGGGCCCTGGCCTCCTGCTGAACGCGGGTCACCCGGCGGACCAGGGCCTCGACGCGGGGGATCAGGTCCCCGTGGAAGCGCTCGGCCACGGCATAGGCGGTCCGGGTGTCGCCCAGACGGCCGGCCAGATTGGAGCGGTCGGTCTCCAGCAGCATCTCGGCCTGCAGGGTGGGACCGTCCTTGAGGATCTGCTCGATCTCGGCCATCATCGCGTCCAGCGAGGCCAACGGTCCCTCGCCAGCCGCCGCAGGGCCGGGGCCGCCCAGGGCCAGGAACAGCAGCGTCAGGACCAGGTACCGCGCCAGATCTCGCATAGCCCCCCCCCAGAATCTCGTAGGATCACCGGGCCGACGGCCCGCCCCCTGCAACCAGAGCGCAGTGGCCCGCACCAGGAAGACCGTGGCCAGCATGTAGGCCGGGAGGCACCAGAGCCAGGGGTTCCCCAGGCCCGACCCCCCGGGCGGCTCGGTCATCAGGGTGGCGCCTCACCCCTCATGGTTCGCCGCCGGCAGGGCCCCTCCCGCCGGCCACTGCCGGCCGCAAGTGCCTGGCGGGAGCGCCCGACACGGGCGCTCGTGTTCCTGAGGATTCTCCGCCCAGAAGGTCCATCATGGACTGCTGACGCCCTCGCTCGAAGGGCAGACCCTGGCGCGTTCGGAACAGGTCGTGGGGCCCATGAGCGGCCGGGCGTATCGGGTAGCCGGGGAGGCGGGCGA
>CAZQPM010000124.1:0-3726 GCA_964595195.1 uncultured Burkholderiales bacterium
CGGAAACCGGGCGCGAACGGGCCTCAGGGTGATCCGCCCGAAAGCGGGAAGGCAGGACCCCCCGGACTCCGAGGCACCAGCAGGATTCCCTCCTCGGACTCCACGGGCTTCACGGCGTGGGGCAACAGGGCCCCGGCGGCCTGGGCATCCAAGGGGCGTGCGAAGTAGAAGCCCTGGCCATACTCGCACTCCAGGCCACGCAGGAAACCGACCTGCTCGGGGGTCTCGACACCCTCGGCGATCACCTGCATTCCCAGGTTCCGGCCCAGGCCCACGATGACCCGGACGATCTCGGACTCGCGCGGATCCAATCCGACCCGGCCGACGAAGGACCGGTCGACCTTGAGGAAGTCGATCGGGAACCGATGCAGGTGGCTCAACGAGGAATACCCGGTACCGAAGTCGTCGATACTCAGCTTGATCCCCATCTCGCGGAGGCTGTGCATCTTCTGGATGGCCGTCTCGTAATGATGCATCAGCAAGGTCTCGGTCAGTTCCAGCTTGAGGTTCCCGGGTTCCAGGCCGGTCTCTGCCATCACCCGGGCCACGGTCTCCACCAGGTTCGGCTCGGCGATCTGCCGCCCCGAGAGGTTGACGCTGACGGACAGGTCCATGTCCGGATACAGATCCCTCCAGAGCCTCATCTGGCGGGACGCCTCGCGCAGCACCCACTCACCGATGGGGACGATCAGCCCCGTTTCCTCCGCCACGGGGATGAATTCCGCCGGGGTCACCAGGCCGCGCTCGGGGTGTCGCCAGCGGATCAACGCCTCGAATCCCGAGATCCTCCAGGTGTCCAACTGCACGATGGGTTGGTAGAAGACCTGGAACTCGCTGCGTTCCAAGGCCCTGCGCAGGTCGCCCTCCAGGCGCATGCGGAGATCGACCTCGGACTGCATCCTCCGGTCGAACATCTCCTGTCGGTTGCCCCCGTGGGCCCGGGCCTGGTTCATGGCCATGAAGCCATCGCGGAGGATGTCCTCGGGATGTTCGTAGCCGGTCACACTGAGGGCGATCCCGATGCTGCAGGCCAGTCGCAGTTCCTGGTCTCCCAGATCCAGGGGAGCCTCCAGGGACCGGGCCACGCGGCCGGCGACCCTCTGGGCGTCGCTGACGTGGCGGATCTCGTCGAGGTGGATGGCGAAGTCGGGCCCCTCCAGGCGGGCCACCGTGTCGGCCGTCCGCATCAACTGCTGCAGGCGCTTGCCGACGGTGGCCAGCACGGTGCGCACGTCGGCCTCCGGGAACCGGGTCTGCAGCAGCTCGAAGCGGTCCAGGCTGACCACCAGCAAGGCGTAGATCAACTCGGGCTTGCGGCGGGCCCGGGCCCAGGAGCGCTCGATGCGGTCCAGCAGCAGGGTCCGATTGGGAAGGCCCGTCAGGGCGTCGTACATGCGGCTGGCCGTCACGTCGGCCAGGGTCCCCGCGATGCGGAGGGCCTCGCCGGTGCCCTCCTGTCGACGGGCCACTCCGCGCAGCACCATCCAGCGATAGCTTCCATCCGCGTGGCGCAGGCGGTGCTGACTGGAGAAGGCGGCTGAACGTCCGTGCAGGTGCTCCTGCAGTTCGTCCCGGACCCTGCGCTGATCCTCGGGATGGACCCGCGACAGCCATTCGTGGGAGCCCTCTCCGATCTCGTGCTCGGCAAAACCCAGCAACTGCTTCCAGAACGGCGAGAAGTACACCTTGTCGGTGCGCAGGTCCCAATCCCACAAGCCTTCGTTGCTGCCGGTCAGCAACAGCGAGAAGCGCTCCTCGGTGTGACGCAGACGACAGGTCAGATCGGCCAGGCGTTGGTGGGCCCGCACCCGGGCGGCCGCCACCGTCGCCGAGACGGGCCAGGACATGCCGTCGTCGGCCCCTCGCTCGAGGGCCTGCCCCAGACCCAGGCCCTCGAGGGGGTCGGCCAGGGCCAGCAGTGAGACCTCACCCGGGGGAAGGTGGCGGCGAAGTTCGCCCAGGACGTCCAGCCCCGGGGGGCCGGTCAACCGGGTATCCATCAGGACGACCTGGCACCCGCCCGAGGCCAGGGCCTCGAGGGTGGCCTCCAGGCTGAAGGTGGAGACGATGGGGAACCCGAGTTCCTCCAAGGACTTCGCCAAGGCCTGGCCGGGACCGCCCTCAGGGGCCGCCACCAGGACGAAGGGTCGAGCGCTTCCCGGATCGACGTCACTCATGGGATTGCAGGTTCCACCGACCGCCCCTCTCGGGCATGTCCCCCGAAGGTTCACCAAGGCCCGGAGCGGCACGCATCGCGCCCCTCCTGCCGGACTTCCTGCCCCGCCCGAGGCCCAGGGTTTCGCAGCCCGAGGCGGGTTTCCTGGCCCCCGCGGGGCCCGGACCTTCAGTTGGATACCGGAGCGGGGGCGGTGCCGAAGGCCACCCGCCAGTGGGCCTCGCTGCGCCCGTCGATCTCCAGGACCCACTCCAGGCGACGGCCACCGGGCAAGGGAAGGGGGCCGAACTGGATGACCAGGGGGAAATCCAGGGGGCTGCCCGGGACCGACCCCGGAGGACGGCCGACTTCGAAGGCGCCCGCCATCTCCACGGGCTTCTCCTCCCCCCCCCGCGTGGGCAGACACACCGGACGCCCATCCTCGTCCAGAAGGCGCAGGGTCCAGGGGTGGCGGCGGTTGGCCTGATCCCAGGGGACCTCGAACTTCATGGCGATGGCGAAGGGAGCGGGAGCCGGCCCCATGTGGGTCCAACCTCCCCCCAGGATGTACAGCTTTCCGCCCAGGGCCTGGGCGGCATCGGCCAGCAGCATGGTCACGCGCATGGCGCCCCCCTTTCGCCGGACCGCCGGGGCAGACCTCTACAGGATCCGACCCAGGCCCGCGATCAGTTCGAGCAGGGCCCGGCGTCCGGGCTTTCCAAGCGCCACCCCCAAGGGCATGGTCCGCCAGAGGATCCGCAGGTACGAGCGCCTGCGGGGCAGCCACGGGATATGCCTGTGGGCCTCCATCAGGCGGTCGAACCGGGCGACATGGGATGTCCCCCGTTCCAGGGCCTCCCTCAATCCATCCAGGACCTGGGGGTGCCGGCCGCGGTAGCGATGGCAGCGCGGCATCCACTCCTCCAGGCAGGCCTCGGCCGCCCGACGGGCGAGCTCCTCGGGGTCCTTGGTCGGGTCCCCCAGACGGGCGTACAGCTTCCACTTGTCCAGCATCTCCTCCGGCGGCCGGACGTACCCGAAGTGGCCGAAGATGTAGGGAGCCGTCAGGCGCTTGCCGCGTGTGCCATGAAGGTGCTCGTGGACGGCCCGGGACCAGGTCAGCTCGGGGGTCCGACGCACGAACTGGTTGTGGCGACGCTCCAGACCATCCAGGTATCTGAAGGATTGGATGAAGAGCAGGTTGTAGGCATCGAGGATCCCGACGGATCCGGGCAGGACAGGCAGGATCCTGCGGGTGATCAGGGCCAGCCCCTCGGGGTCGTGGACCTCGTCGGAGTCCACCGTGAACACCCAACCCTCACCCGGTGGCAGCATCTGCAACGAATGATTGCGCGCCTCGGCGAAATTGGTGAAGGCCCGGAACTCGTGGACCAGCCGACCGCTGCGGAACAGGGCCGACTCTTCCAGGTCACGCACATTCTCGTCGTTGTGGCCGTTGAGATCGACGACGACGAGGTCCACCGCCGCCTCCAGGGCGGCCAGGCAGGGGGCCAGGAAGGGCTCCCGGCGGGCGCCCACCAGCATGGTTCCGAAGACTCGGCAGCTCGGAT
>CAZQPM010000124.1:3762-10654 GCA_964595195.1 uncultured Burkholderiales bacterium
ACCTACGTTCACGCGTTGGGGAGATCCTCCTGCAGGGACCCGGGCTCGGTGACGAAGAGGGGGGCCACAGGAGGGACACGCCATGAGCCAGCCGCCGCCACTTCCGGAATGGGACCTTTCCGACCTCTACCAGGGCTTGGATGACGCCCGGATCGAAGCCGACCTGGCCGAGGCCCGGCGCCGGGCCCTGCTCTTCGAGGAGACCTGGCGCGGCCGCCTGGCGACGCCCGACCTGGCGGCCGCCGACCTGCGGCGGGCCCTGGACGAGTATGAGGCCCTGCAGCGTCTGGCTGCACTGCCCCAGACCTTCGCCAGCCTCCTCTACTCGACCGACACCCGCGATCCGCGTCGGGGCGCCCTGGTGCAGCGGACGGGGGAAGCCGGCAGCGAGATCGCCACGCACCTGATCTTCTTCGACCTGGAGGTGGGGCGGATTCCCCAGGAGCGTTGGGCCGCGCTGGCCGCTGCTCCGGAACTGGCGGAATACCGTCACTACCTGGAACACGAGCGGGAGCTGGCCCGACACTACCTGAGCGAACCCGAAGAGAAGGTCCTGGAGGAGACGGCCAATTGTCGGGGGCGGGCCTTCCGCCGGTTGTTCACCGAACTGACCTCCCGGCAGAAGTATGCCATCGAGGAGGACGGCCGGGTGCGCGAGCTGACCCAGAGCGAACTTTTGGCCAGGCTCTACGAACCGGACCGCGAGGTCCGCCGGAAGGCCGCCGAGGTCCTGGGGCACACCCTGGAGGCGGCCGCCCATCCCCTACATTTCACCTTCAACACCCTGCTGCTGGAGAAGCAGGTCATGGACCGGCTGCGCGGTTTCGAAAGGCCCGAGTCAGCCCGCAACCTGGACAACGAGATCCCGGACGCCGCCGTGGATACCATGATCGGGGTGGTCGTCGCCAACTACGACCTGGTGGCCCGCTACTACCGGCTGAAACAGCGCCTGCTGGGCCTGGACCGCCTGTGGCACTACGACCGCTACGCGCCCCTGCTGCCCGATCGGGATCGCCTGGACTTCCAGCAGGCCCGCACCATGGTCATGGAGGCCTTCGAGAAGTTCTCACCCCGCCTGGCCGGTCTGGCCGCCCCCTTCTTCGAGAATCGCTGGATCGACGCGGCACCGGCTCCGGGCAAGAGAGGGGGAGCCTTCTGCGCCGGCGTGACCCCCGACAAGCATCCCTACGTCCTGATGAACTTCACCGGCAAGCCCCGGGACGTGATGACCCTGGCCCACGAGTTGGGGCACGGCCTGCACGACTGCCTGGCCAGCCGGCAGAACCTGCTGAACTACAGCCCCGTCCTGCCCCTGGCGGAGACGGCCAGCACCTTCGCCGAGACCCTGGTCTTCGAGAAACTGCAGGCCAGCCTGGAATCGCCCCTGCAGAGGCTGGCCCTGCTGGCCGAGAAGCTGGAGGACAGCTTCGCCACGGTCTTCCGCCAGGTCGCCATGTACCGCTTCGAGCAGCGGGTCCACCGCCAGCGCCGCGACCAGGGCGAACTGGACCTGGAAACGATGAACTCCGCGTGGCAGGAGTCCCTGCAGGAGATGTTCGGCGATTCCCTGACCCTGGGTGACGACCACCGCTGGACCTGGCTGTACGTCCCCCACTTCGTGCAGTCGCCGTTCTACGTGTATGCCTACGCCTTCGGGGAACTCCTGGTCCTGTCCCTGTACGCCCGCTACCAGCGGGAAGGGGCTGTCTTCCAGGAGCGCTACTTCGATCTCCTGGCGGCCGGAGGCTCGCGCCGCCCCCAGGACCTGTTGGGCGAACTGGGCATCGACATCACCCGCTCGGACTTCTGGCAGGGAGGCTGCGACCTGATCCGAGGGCACGTCGAGCGGGCCGAGCATCTGGCTGCCGAGGTCGGCGACCTGCCAGGCCGGACGCCGGCTTGAGTCAGGGTTCCAGGACGTGCCGTTCGGGGACCCGGCACGAGAAGATTCCGGTCAGGACCGGTTCAGAGTTCCGACGAACCACCACCTCGACGATCCGGCTGAGGCGCTCTTCGGCCCTCAGGGTGGCCTCGGCCCTGAGCACGTCCCCAACCAGGACGGCCTTCATGAAGCGCACGTCCGCGGAGGCCAGGACCACGTTGGGATGGTTGACCGCCAGCATGGCGGCGTGGTCGGCCAGACCGAAAAGGAAACCGCCGTGGACCAGGCCCCTCTCGTCGGCGGCCATGGCCACGGAGGCCTCCATCTCGACCACCGCCCGGCCGACGCTGAGTTCCAGCGGCCGGCCACAGAGGTCCGGATTGAGCGCTCCGTGCGTCTGAACCTTCATCACTGCCTCCTTGTCGTCTCGGCTCCATACTTCACGGAGCAACCGTAGGGCGCCGTCACCGGGTCGGATATGGCCTGCCCGGCCAGGGCCTGGGTCAGGGCCTGCTGGACATAGTTCCGCGAGCCACGGTCGTCGATGGCACCAGCGTAGATCAGGACCCCCTGCGGGTCAATCACGAACATGTGGGGCGTCGTCCTGGCTCCGTACAGCCCCCCCAATTCTCCTGCCGGGTCCAGCAGGACGTGGGTCGGCCTGGAACCGGCCCCTTCCAGGAGGCGTCTGGCCTCCTCGGGTGAGACGTATCCCTGCTTGCCGGGCGCCGAGGAGCAGACGACCAGCCACGCGACGCCCTCGGCCGTCCACCTTTTCTGTTGCGCCTGCATCTTCCCCTGGTCATACTGGGCTTTGACGAAGGGACACCCGTGGTTCCACCACTCCAGGACCACGTATCGACCCTTCAGGGTGGCCAGGTCCACCGGTTGACCCCGGACATCCTGAACCCGGAAGCCCGGGGCGGGTTGGCCGATGGAAGCCTGCGCCTGCACCGGGGGTTCGCCCCCCCGATAGCGGGGCAGGATCCAGGCCAGGGCCGCCACCAGGGCGGCCAATCCCAGGCAAGCCAGAAGTCTCCTGTTCATGGGTTCTCCCTCCGCTGCGCCGACGAGGTCGGCAACTCGGCCAGTGCCTCCAGGACCACTCCCGGAGTGAGCACCTCGGGCAGGATCCGGGGAGGATCCCCGGGTCTACCCGAGTACAGGACGTAGAGCGGCACCCCGCTGCGGCCGAAGGAGGTCAGGGCTCGGGTGATCGCCTCGTCCCGATTCGTCCAGTCGGCCTTCAGGGTGACCACCCCCCTCTGGCGGAAGGCCTGAACCACCTCGGGCCGCCCCAGGGCCACCTGCTTGTTGGCCTGACAGGTCAGGCACCAGGAGGCCGTGAAGTCCAGGAAGACCGGGCGGCCCTGGGCCAGCAGGGACTCCACCCGCTGGGCAGACCAGGCCTCCCAGGCGCCCTCGTTCTGAGTGTCGGCGGGGGTCGCGGCCAGGCTCGCCGCTCCGAATCCCGCGACTCCCAGCCCCGCCAGCAGGCACAGGGCGGCCAGGACCCGAGGCAGGGAACGCCCGGAAAGCGCCCAACGTCCGTGGAGCCAGCCGGCCATACCCAGGAGGACCAGGCCCGTCAACAGGGCCGCCACGCTCTGGGGTCCGGCCTGGCGGTCCAGGACCCAGACGAAGAAGACGACGGTCAGCAACAGCGGGAAGGCGAGGGTCTGCTTGAAGGTCTCCATCCAGGCTCCGGGTCGGGGCAGGCGCTTCAACAGCGCCGGCCAGGCGGCCAGGATCACGTAGGGTGAGGCCATCCCCAGGGCCAGCGTGGTGAAGACCAGCAGGCTGACCCAGGCCGGCTGGGTCAGCGAGAAGCCCAGGGCTGAGCCCATGTAGGGGGCCGTGCAGGGTGTCGCCACCAGGGTCGCCAGGACGCCGCTGAGGAAGGAATTCCACGTGCCGCTGCCGGTGCTCCCCACCTGGCCCAACCGGGTCAGCGAGAGACCCACCTCGAAGACCCCCAGCAGGTTCAGGGCGATGCCGAAGAACAGGCTGGCCATCAGCGCCACGAAGAGCGGAGACTGCAACTGGAAACCCCAACCCAGGTGCTGCCCACCGGCCCGGAGTGCCAGCAGGGCCCCGGCCACCAACCAGAATGAGCCCAGGACTCCGGCGGCGAAGACCAGGGCCTGCTTGAGACCCTGGGCCCGCCCCTGGCCGCCGTGCTCCAGGAAACCCATCACCTTCAGGGAGACCACCGGAAAGACGCAGGGCATCAGGTTCAGGATCAGGCCACCGAGGAAGGCAAAGACCAGGGCCGGGCCCAGGCTGTTCACCTCGCCCAGCGAGGAGCGCACGGGGACGGCGGGCGCGGGCGGACCGGAGGCGGCTGCGGACCCGACCGGCACCTCCAGGCTCAGGGCCCACCCCCCGGACCCCGGCCGCACCAGGATGCCCTGGAGGGCCCCGGGCGGGCGGGGGTCCACGGCGGCGCGCCGCAACTCCAGGCGATGACCAGAACGCGTCCGGGTCAGGACCTGCGGGGCGGCCAGGTCCAGCCAGGTGCCCTGGGTGGGGTAGAACTCCAGGGCCTCACCCACCTGCCTTCCCGATGGCAGGTTGAGGTCCAGAACGACCTTCTGGCCTTCCACCCGAGCCTCGACCCGAAGGCCGGGGTCCACCTGGGGCAGACGCTCCCGGGTGGCCTGGAATTCCCCAGCCAGGGGGCCGGGCCGGACCTCGGTGGCCACGGGCAGCGTCAGCTCCAGGCTGGCCTGGCCGGGGACGCAGGTCTCGGCACAGGCCAGCCAGCGGGCCTCGGCCTTCAGGGCGAGGCGCTGGCCGACCGCAACCCCGGCGGGGACCTGGACCTGGACCGGCAAGAGGACCGTGTCCTCGTAGCCCAGACTGACGAGGCCGGCCAGCTCGGTGCGCAGGGGATAGGGCCAGTTCAGGGGGCCGACCTGGAAGCCCGGCGGAGCCGTGAAGGTCACCTCGGTGGGCAGTCCTGAGTCGCCGGGGTTCTGCCAGTAGGTGTGCCACGGAGGGTCCATCTGCAGGCGCAGACCGACCCACTGGGTGGTCCCGGGCTTCCACGAGTCGGACTCGCTGACCAGTTCGGCCCGTACGCTTCCGTCCCGAACCGGTCCGGCGGCGTCCACCGCGGTCGACAGGACCAGGAGGATGGCCGCAAGGATGGCCACCAGGACCAGGGGCAGGCGCAGGTTGGCGAGCATGACGGACGCTTCCATTCTCGGGGAACGGGTCCTGTCGGGCCGCATGGAGTCACCGATTCCGGGGCGATGGGTCGTGGGCATCGGGCTTCCAGCCTTCCTGGGGAGTACGCCTGGGATAACCGCCAGAGCCCGCCGGCGGTTCCAACGGGCGCTCTCTTCCAGGGCTTCCAGTTCCTCCAGGGCTCCCGGGCTCAGGCCGGGGGAGGCGGAAGGTCGGGGACCTCGCGGAGGACCTCCCCGAAGAGGTCCTGGGCCACGGTCCTGACGATCTCCTCCTTGGTCGAGGAGAACTGCTCGAAGGCCTTCTCCTGATAGGCAACCCAGGGGTCCTCCTGCCCGTAGGCCACCTGGCCGACCCCCTGCTGCAGCTCGGCCAGGGCATCCAGATGGGTGCTCCAGCAACGGTCCATGGTCTGGAGCGTCAGCCAGCGTTCCTGGTCGCGCAGGGCCTCGGCGCCGAAGCGCTCCTCCAGGACGCGATAGCGGGCCTCCAGTTGGGGGCGGACGAGATCGACCAGATCCCGCCCCCGGATCGGCCCCTTCAGATCCACCTGGGGAACCGGGACCCCCAATTCCTCCCCCACCAGGGCCAATCGCCGCGTCACCTGCTCGGGTTCCAGGCGGTGGGAGGGGTCCATGTCTCCCAGGACCTCCCCGACCAGCCAGGCCGCGGCCCAGTCCAGGACCTGCTCGCGGAGGTCCTCACCCTCGACGATCCGGTCGCGATCGGCGTAGAAGACGTCGCGGTGCTTGCTCAACACCCGGTCATATCGGGTGGTGTCCTGGCGAGTCGAGAAGTGCTGTTGCTCGACGGCCTCCTGGGCCGAACGCACCAGTCGGGCCACCAGGGGATCCGAGACCCCCTTCTGCCGGGGGACCCCCAGGCGATCCATGATGCCCACTGCGCTCGAATCGCCGAAGTGGCGCATCAGATCGTCTTCGAAGGAAAGGTAGAAGCGCGAGCCTCCGACCTGCCCCTGTCGACCCGCCCGGCCCCGCAACTGGTCGTCGATGCGCCGCGAATCGTGACGCTCGGTGCCGATCACGTACAGGCCGCCGGTCGGGAAGTCGCGGCCCTGAAGATGGGGCACGTCGAGAGGCACGGGGGCCTGGACCCCGACGCGCAACTGCACCTGACCTGCCTGGGGGGCGGCCGCTTCAGCCCCCACGGTGGTACAGGGGATCCGGCCCATTTCCAGCCAGCGCCCCAGCTCCTCGGCTTCCCTGGGCGTGAGCAGGTCGACGACGACGGCCTCACCTCGGGCCGTGCGTTCCGAGAGCTCGATGGCCAGCTTCTTGTAGTTGACCAGATCGGGCTTGATGTCCACACCGCGACCCGCCATGTTCGTGGCCAGCGTCACCATCCCCGAGCGACCGGCCCCGGCCAGGACTTCGTTCTCGGCGGCCGTGTTGTCCTTGACGCTCCTGGCGTTCAGGATCTGGTGCGGAATCCCGCGAGCCGCCAGTTGCTGGGACAGATACTCGTTGACCTGGATCGAGCGGGTTCCCACCAGGACCGGCTGCCCCTCGCAGAAGAGGTCCTCGATGTGGTCGAGGATGGCGGCGAACTTGTCCTGCCGGGTGCGGAACACGATGTCCGGCTCATCCACCCGGACCACGGGCTTGTTCGTGGGGATGGGCACCACCGGCAGGCCGTACAGAGCCTGGAACTCCTTGTCCTCAGTCCGCGCGGTTCCGCTCATACCCGCCAGTCGCGGGTAGCGCCGGAACAGGTTGGGGTAGGTGATCGAGGCCAGGGTGCGCTGCTCGGGCTGGATCTCCAGCCCCTCACGGGCCTCCAGGGCCTGGTGCAGGCCGT
>CAZQPM010000125.1:0-10649 GCA_964595195.1 uncultured Burkholderiales bacterium
GACCTCCAGGCCATGCTGGCGCTCTGGCGCGAGGTCCTGGGTCGGCCCGAGGTGGGGCCCGACTGGGACTACTTCGACCAGGGTGGCGACTCGCTGACCGCCCTGCGCCTGTGCTCGCGCCTGCGGGGCCGGCAGGGCCGGCCGGTGCCCCTTCCCACCCTGGCCCGGGCCCGCACTCCCCGAGCCCTCCTGGAGGCGCTGGGGGGACCGGAGACCTATCGCCACCTGCAGCCCCTGTCCACGTTGCGGGATGGGCCGGCCCTGGCCTTCGTCCATCCCCTGGGCGGATCCGCGGAGGTCTACCGGGGACTGGCGGCGCTGCTCCCGGGCCCGGCCCTCGGCTTCCAGGCGATGCAGGAGCCCGAGCACCCCTCCGTCGAGGAGATGGCCCGGCGCTACCTGGAGGAACTCCTGGCCTACCAGCCGGACGGCCCCTACCACCTGGCGGGCCTGTCGCTGGGGGGGCTGGTGGCCTTCGAGATGGCCTGCCGCCTGGCGGCGGCGGGGAAGGCCGTGGCGCGGCTGGCCCTGATCGACACCGTGGTGCCCGGCTACGGCAGCCCGGTTCCCTGGATCGGGGACAGCCTGAGGCTGCAGGGGCTGCTGCGCGGTGGCCAGCGACTGGCCCACCATCTGGGGACGCTGATGCACCAGCGGGCCGGCGACCGCCTGCCCTACCTGCGGCGCCTGGTCCGGCGGTCGGGCGCGGCGGGGAGGGGGACCGGAACGACGCGGAGGGGGGCCAGCACCCTTCCGGCAGTGCCGACCAGCGCCCGCGACGAGTACCAACCGGGATTCTTCGCCGGCGATCTCCTCCTGGTGCGGGTCCGCCATCAGACGCCCCTGTGGCGGGTCGACTGGACCCTGGGCTGGGCGGATCACGCCCGGGCGGTCCGAGTGGTCGAGGTTCCCGGACTCCACGGGACCTCGCTTCTGGAACCACCCCTGGTCGAGGCCGTGGCCGCCGCCCTGGTGGGGCCGGCCTGATGGCGGACATCTCGGGCGCACGGTGGCGACCGCGTCCCGAGGGCGGGTGTCGGCAGACCGGGGATCCGGAGCCTCTTGGGTTCGAGGCCGGTCGGTGACATCGTGTGTCAGGGCTCTCCTGTAGGGTCAGGGCGCCCCCCTCCCGGGTGCGTGGCCGCCCGCAGGAGGGGGTGCAGACCTGGCCCGGGGAGTTGTCCGAATGGACCTTCTGGCGCGCAATCCGTTCCGCCTGGCGAACCTGTCGTCGCTGGCCCGCCTGGATGAGGTGAAGGCCCGGCTCGGCGAGTTGGACCTGTGCCGGCGGGCCGGAATCGTCGTGCCCGTCCCCCTCGAGGAGGAACTGGGCGTCCCGGAAGATCTCTCGGCCCTGCGCTCCCAGGTCGGCAGCCTGGCTGTCGATCCCACCCTGCAGTTCTGTTATCGCCTGCTCTGGCCCCGGAACGGTTGGCCCGAGGAGGCCCTGACGCCGGAGCTCTGTCTGGCCCGACTTCCCCCCGCGGGGCAGAGGTCTCGCGGGGATGAACACAGGGCCTTTCTGGCCCACCTGGTCCGGTTCAGCCGGATTCCCAACCATGTGGACGCCCTCCGCGTGATGGAAGCCTGGTTCGATCTGGACGAGGGCGACGTGTACGAAGCGGTCGAGAGCGATCTGGAGGATGGGGACGAGTGGGCAGATGCCGTCGCCCGCGTCGAAGGCTTCCTGGTCGGCCTGTTGCTGCGGGGGGCCTCCCGGTTGCGCTCGAACGGCAGCCCGGAGTGGTGCCGCCAGATCCTGGAGGAAATGTGGGCCTGTTGGGAGGGGGATGCCGACGTCCGGAATCGGATCCTCTGGATCGCCGTTGAGATCGGGGATGCGCTGGAGAAGGCCATCCGGAAGGCGACCGCCGACCTGGGGCCGACCCTGGCCGGCGCGAACCCGGCGGCCCTCGAAGAGCGGCAGTTGAAGGCCCTGATCCGCTGGTTGGGGGGGGCCTGCGGCCAGACGCCATTCTGGGAGCAGAGCCTGGCGGTCTGGAATGAGGCCCGCGGGGCGGCGATGCAGCGGCACGCTCACGGTCTGGCGCGGATTGGAGATTTCGCCGGGGCGGCAGCGTGCCTTGGGGAAGCCCTCAAGCTGGACCTGTCCGCGGACGGGCGCAGGATCCTCCTGGCCGAGCGCCAGGAGCTGGAGCTGGCAGCGCGCAGGCAGGCGGAACGCGTGCCCGTGGCTGTCGGGGGACCCGTCCGGACGCATCCGGCCGGGTCGCAGGGCCAGGCGGCCAGGACCTTGACCACGGGGGGCACGGGCAACCCGGGTGGAGAGGCAGGGCTTGCCGTGGCCCTGGTCGTCCTGGCGCTGTTCGGGCTCGTCCGGATCATCGGTTCGTTCGTGTTTGGAGTGGGAGCGCCAGCGCTTCCAGCCACTTCGCCGCCAGCCGTCCCCAACTCTGCTGCACCCTCACCCGAGGGCTTCGAGCCCGTCGCGCTGACCGGACGGTTGTCGACCCCGAGCGCGGAACCCACGAAGATCGTGGCGGTTCCCGGGGCTGGGGAGTCCAAGCGCCAGCGGGCCTGGCGTCTGGGGGCCGAACACGACGCCATTTCGGCCGAGATCAAGTCCCTGAAGTCCGGACTCGATCTCCGGGAATCAGAGATCGATGAACAGCAGTCGCAGTTGGATTCCCAGAGTGCCCGGATCGAGTCCGTGCGCCCGTTTGTCGACCCTGAGGACCCCACGGGGATGCTCTCCTTCAATCGTGACGTCGATGCCTACAACGAACTGCTGGAACGGCACCGCCAGGACCTGCGGGATTACAAGGCCGGGGTCTCCCGGTACAACGACAGGCTGAACCGACTGCGCAGGGTCGAGAGCGCCCTGGACGAGATGGGATTGTTGACACGATGAAGCGTCGCCAGCGCCAGAAGTGCAAGGCTTCCGGGCGGTCCGCCCCCGCCACTGGATCGACGACCCGGCCAGGTCGGTCCAGGCCGCCGGGTGGTCGCGGTGCCGAAGCGCCACAGGCGCCCCAGGGGGAGGTGGCCCCTCGGGCCGCTGCCCCCGGGCCCGGCGACCGGACCGAGGCCCAGCCGGGCACCTGTGCCATCCCGATGGGCAGCCTCTGCTCGCTGGCCGTCGAGATCTGGCGTTTGGAGGCCCGGAGCCGTGGAAGCCAGACCCCCGAGCCGGTGCTCCTGGCCATCGAGAGGCTGGGCGCGGGACTGGGACGCCTCGGCGTGCAGGTCCGTGACCTGGTCGGCGAGCCCTTCGATGAGGGCCTCTCGGTGCGGGTCGTCGAGCACGAGCCCGGGGATGAACCCCGCAGGATCTCGGAGTGCCTTTCGCCTGCAGTCTACTACCAGGGGCGGTTGCTGAAGGCCGCCGATGTCGTCACGAAAGGGGATGCGCGATGAGCGGCCAGACAGTTGACTATGGAATCGATCTGGGGACCACGAACTCGGCCGTGGCCCGGATGACCCGGAAGGGTCCCGAGATCCTGAGAAGCCGGACCCAGAGTCCCGTCACGCCCTCGGCGGTGGCCATCAATCGCCAGGGCCAGACGGTGGTCGGCGAGGATGCCCTGCGAGACCTGGAGATTCCCGCGACACGGAACTTCAAGCGCGCCATGGGCAGCCCGGTTGAGTTCTCGCTCAGGGGGGGCAGCCGATGGAGTCCGGAACGGCTGTCCGCAGAGGTGCTCAAGGACCTGAAGGCGACGGTGCGCCGGCGCTATGACGAGGACCTGTGTCAGGTGGTCGTCACGGTGCCCGCCATGTTCCAGCAACCCCAGTGCGAGGCCACCCGCCGGGCCGCCGAACTGGCGGGTCTGGAGGCCGTGGTCCTGCTCCAGGAGCCCATCGCAGCTGCCACCGCCTACCTCAGCGACCGTCCGGATCCGGGACCCTACCTGGTCTACGACCTCGGCGGGGGAACCTTCGACGTCTCGGTCGTGCGCCTGCATCGCGGCGAGATGACCGTCCTGTCCCACGGGGGCGACAACTTCCTGGGAGGCAGCGACTTCGACCGGGCGGTCGTCAACTGGTTGGAGGCCCAACTCGATGGCCGGGGCGTCGCACCCGATGTGCTCAAGGCCTCTCGGAGCCGCTGGATCCTCGAGCGCGAGGCGGAACGGGCACGCCTGCTGCTGACCGACCAGGAGGACACCGTGGTCGATCTGACCGATCTGCAGTTGCCGGTCTCGCGGCTGCTCCTCACCCGGGACATCCTGGAGGCCTTGTGCGAGCCCCTGGTCCAGCGGACCCTCTGGCTCGCTGAGGAGCGCCTCCGCGAAACGGGTATCGCCGCCCGCGACCTGAAGGGGGTCCTCCTGGTCGGCGGTCCGACCCAGATGCCGATGATCCGACGCTGCTTGAAGGGACTGGGGGCTCCGCTGCGGACCGATCAGGATCCCATGACGGTGGTGGCCTGCGGTGCCGCCATCCATTCCAGCACGATCCTCAGGTCCGATCGGGCCCGGGGAGGCCAGCCGGCAAGTCCCAGGAGTGCCGTCCTGGAACTGCACTACGACCCGGTCGTCCAGGAGCAGAAGAGCGCGGTCTCGGGGCGCCTCCTCCAGCCGGCCGGGTTCCAGGGCGAGGTCCGCCTCTCCAGGGCCGCCGGCGACTGGCAGTCGGGGTGGATCGGCCTGCGGAAGGGCGCCTTCTTCTGCGAGGTCCTGCTGTCCGACGACGAGGTCACCGAATTCCAGGTCGAGCTTCGGGACGAAAGCGGAGCCGCGGTGGCCGTCCAGCCCGCCGGCTTCTCGATGCGCCTGGGGGTCGCCGCTGCGCGGCCCGTGACCCCCTATGATTACGGGGTTGCGCTGGTCACGGGAGAGTTCCAGCCCATCGTCGGGCGTGGGTTGACCCTTCCTGCCCAAGGCTCCGAGACGGTGAAGTCGACCCGGGCCATCCCGGCGCGGTCCTCTGAGGAACTGGTGATCCACTTCCTGGAAGGGAACAGTCCCCTGGCCCTGGACAACACGGCTGTCGGCGAATTGAGGATCGCCGGGACGGAGTTGCCCCGGCCCCTGCCCGAGGATTCCGAAATCCAGATCAGCATGATCATGGACGAGTCGCGCCTGATCAGGGCTCGGGTCTACATCCCCCTGCTGGACCTCTCGTTCAGCCCCGAGTTCCACCTGGAGATCGCCAGCGTCGACACCCGCACGCTTGTCGAGAGTCTGGCTCAGACGCGGGACCTGATGGACGACGTTCAGCCCCACGCGGGTTCGGAGGAACAGCACTCGCTGCTGCAGGCCGCCCGGGAGATGGAACAGTTGGAGGCGGAACTGGCCGAACGCCCCCGCGATCCAATTGCCCGGCACCGGGTCCAGAAGAAGCTGGCGGACGTCCGCACCCAGCTCCGCCCCCTGGCCCGGAAGCACGAGACCGAGGTGCTCCTGGGCCAGGTCCGGAAGCTGGTGGACGAGACCCGAGCCTTGTGTCAACGCTTGGGAGAGCCTGCAACGCTGGTGAATCTGGACGCTTTGGAAGAGGATGCCTGGCGTCACAACCGGGCCCTGGACCGCAAGGGGCTGGAGCGCGTCCTGGAACGGGTCCGCAGCCTGCGCCGTCCGCTTCTGTACAGGACGCCCGAGTTCTGGCGTGAATACCTCGATTACCTCGCGTCCTGCATCGACGAGTCGAAGGACCGGGTCCGGTTCCACGAGTGTCTCAGGAAGGCCGAGGCCTGGCTGGAACAGGGGGACCTGAAGGGGTGCCATGCCTGCTGTCTCGAGGCTCTCAACCTGCTGCCCGAGGTGGTCTCCTCCAAGGCCCGGTTCGCCGACGCCACGATTCGGGCCGTGTTGGACTGACGGCCCGGCGTCCTTCGGGCGTCGCGCTCAGCGGTGGGCCATCACCTTGTAGACCTCGAACCAGGCGACCCCGATGGAACCGGCGACCAGTGCCACCAGCCAGTCGGACGGGGTCAGTGGGGCCATGTGGAAGGCCTGGCCCAGCCAGGGGATGGTCAGCAGGAGGAACAACAAGGCGCCGGCTCCGCCCAGGATCCACTTCAGCGTGGGGTTCCGGCGCTCTCGGAAGGAGCGCCAGATCGGCAGCCGCCACGAGCGGTTCACCAGGATCAGGGCCAGGTTGCCGACGACCAGGGTTGCGAAGGTGACGGAACGCACCAGGGTATCTTCCAGTTCGCGGTCAACCCCGGGCCGATTGAGAACGTACCCCACGTAGACGGCCAGCACGGCCAGGAACACGGACAAGCCCTGCAGGCCCGCCAGGGTCAGCACCCGTCTGCCGAACATGGGCTCACCCAGACCGCGAGGCCGCTGCTCCATGATCCGGGGATCGACCTGCTCGGACTCGAACACGACCGAGCAGGCCGGATCGATGATCAGCTCAAGGAAGGCGATCTGCACCGGCAGTAGCACCAGAGGCCAGTCGGTGACGAAGACCGGGACCAGCGACATCCCGAAGATCGGCCCGTGCACAGCGATGATATAGGACATCGCCTTGCGCAGGTTGTCGAAGATCCCCCGGCCCTGCCGCACGCCGCCCGCAATCGAGGCGAAGTCGTCGTCGGTGATCACCAGGGCCGCCGCTTCGCGGGCCACATCGGTGCCGCGGGCCCCCATGGCGATGCCGATGTCGGCGGCGCGCAGGGCAGGTGCATCGTTCACCCCGTCACCGGTCATGCCGACCACCTCGCCGTTGGCCTTCAGGGCTCGGATGAGCTGCAGCTTCTGCTCGGGCACCATGCGCGCGAACACGCTGACGGTGCGGATTCTTCGGGCCAGTTCGTCGTCCGGCATCCCATCCAGTTCGGGGCCGGTCAGGCAGCCCCCGAGGTGGTCCAGGCCGACCTCGCGGGCGATGGCCAGCGCCGTTCCAGGGTAGTCGCCCGTGATCATCACCGTGCGGACTCCAGCTCGGGTGCACTCGGCCACGGCCTCGGCCACTCCGGGGCGAACCGGGTCGTGCAGGCCGGCCAGGCCCAGGAACTCGAATTGGAAGTCGTGCTGCTCGGTGGGCAGGCCCTGCTCGGAACTGAACTGCGCGCGGGCCACGGCCAGGACTCGCAGGCCGCTGGCCGTGGCCGATTCCACGGCGGCCATCACCCGGGCCAGCCGCTCGGGAGGCAGGTGGCACAGGTCGGCGATGGCCTCTGGAGCCCCCTTGGCGGCCACCACGTAGTCCCGGGCGTCGGGAGAGCGCCACACGTGCGACAGGGCCAGGAGGCTGTCCGAGAGGGGGTACTCCCGCACCAGTTCCCAGTTGGCGTGCAGGTGTTCCGTGTCGGCCAGATAGCGGTCTCCCAGGGTCTTGAAGGCTCTGTCTACCGGGTCGAAGGGGTCGATCGGCGAGGCCAGGACGGCGAATTCGGCGATCGTGTGGAAGTGTTCAGGGAGGGTCTGCTCACCGAGGGTCTGGGTCTGCCCCTCGACCACCAGGTCGCGCACCGTCATGCTGTTGAGCGTCAGCGTCCCGGTCTTGTCCACGCAGATCACCGTCGCCGATCCCAGCGTCTCGATCACGGCGGAACGCCGGGTCAGCACGTTCCTCTTGGACATCCGCAGGGCGCCCAGGGCCAGGAAGACGGTCAGGACCACCGGGAACTCCTCGGGAAGCATGGCCATGGCCGTGGCGATGCCGGCCAGCAGGCCTTCCAACCAGTGACCTCGGGTCAACCCATAGAGGCCGACGACGGCGGCGGCGGCTCCCAGGCCCACCCCGGCGATCACTCCCACCATCCGGTCGATTTCGCGTTGCAGGGGGGTGCGCTCGGTCTGGATCGAGCGCAGGGCCGTGCCGATCCGGCCCAGTTCGGTGCCCGCACCCGTCCTGCTGACGACGGCGATGCCGCGCCCCTTGACGACCAGGGTGCCTGAGAAGGTCCATGGTGTGGCGTCTCCGCCGGGCCTTCCCATGGCTTGGGTCTCGGATCCCGGGGCAGCAGGAGTCTTGCGCACCGGAACCGATTCGCCGGTCAAGGCGGATTCGTCGACCGAGAAGTTGACGCAGTCCAGCAGGATCGAGTCCGCAGGCACGCGATCGCCCTCCACCAGGAAGACCACGTCGCCGCGCACCACGTCCCGTCCGGCGATCCGGATCTGGCAGCCGTCGCGCAGGACCAGGGCCCGGGGCGAGGACAGGTCGCGCAGGGCGGCCAGGGCATTCTCGGTCTTGTGCTCCTGGTAGATCGAGATGCCGATCACGACCCCCACGAAGAGCATCAGGATCACGCCGTCCAGGGGCTCGGAAAGGATGAAGTTGATCGTCCCGGCACCCAGCAACAGCAGCAACATGGGTTCGCGCAGCACGTCCCAGGCCTGCTGCAGAAGGTTGCGCGGTCGGGCCGTGGGCAGCTCGTTGGGACCGTCGGCGGCCAGTCGGCTCCGGGCCTCCTCCGCGGACAGTCCGGTCAGTGTCGACGGAAGAGGCCTCTGGAGCATCTGGATTTCCTCGGATTCGGAAGGATCGGTGCGGGTCGGCCCGGGCGTCAGCGGGTGGTCAGCCGCACCGGTTTCGACAGGGGACCGGCACCCTTCGAGCCGATTTCCTGGACGGCATACCAGTAGGTGGTTCCGGGCGCCGAGATGGTATCGGTCCACGAGAAGACCGAGCCCTCCCCGTCCTGGAGGACTCCCATGAGGCCCTCCACCTGGCTGACCTCCACCACCGGCGCCTTCCCGTCAAAGGGCGTCGTCGAGCGCTTCACCACGCACCCCGCCATCGACTTGCGCTCGCGCGTCCGGGTCCAGTGCAGGACGTTGCCCGGGCTCGGGCAGGCCCGGCCTTCCAGCACCAGGGGCTGGGCGACCACGGGCTTGCTGTCCTCGGTGTCCGCGTCGCTGGTCCCCTTGGCCGGACGGTCTGCCGGTCTCAGGATCACGACGCATTCCGGACCCGGTCCGGCCGTGGCCCGGGCCACCACGCCGGGCAGGCTCATCTGCATCCCTTCCGGCATTCCCGGAAGGCGGAGCGGCGGGTTCTTGGGCGACATCTCGTAGTTCAGGCGGCTGGCGGATACCAACCAGGTCCCCTGTTCCAGGTTCAGCACGAAGCGGCCCTGAGCGTCGGCGACCGCTTGGGCGGGCATCCGGCTTTGGAACTCGTCGGACTCGCCCTCTGCCTCCTCCTCCGACTCCAGGTCCATGAAGGGGGCGGCCATCACCGCCGAGCGGGGCAGTGGGCGCCCCTTCTCGTCGATCACCCGGCCATGGATCACGGCGGGCGAGGCGACCAGGGCCAGGTGGGTCGTCTCGTTGGCCTCGCCGCCCTTCAAGGTCACCTCCGCCGGGGTTTGCAGCCGGAATCCCTGGTGGGTGGCGGTCACCGTCCACTTCCCTGCACCGACGCCCAGCGAGTAGTTGCCGTTGGCCGCGCTGTGGGTCATGGCCATCCCCGAGTCACCCAGGGCCATCACCCGGGCGCCGGCGAGCGGCTTGCCATCCGCGGTGACGCGGCCGCAGACCCAGGCCTTCTGGAAGTTGCCCGGCCAGGAGACCTGGGCCAGCAGGG
Organism: uncultured Burkholderiales bacterium; assembly: GCA_964595195.1. GTDB lineage: Bacteria > Vulcanimicrobiota > Xenobia > Xenobiales > Xenobiaceae > CAZQPM01. The sequence goes on from CAZQPM010000125.1 coordinate 9,448, forward strand.
GAGCCGCCAGGAGGACGGCCAGAGTCAGGGTGAGCCAGAATCGTCTGGATGCGAGCATCTGTCGACCTCCGCGTCCAAGCAGTGTCGGGGCAGGGACCTGGGAAGGCCCCTCCGGACGCCGGGATCTCTTCCACGGGCCGTCAAGCTCTCCTACGCTGCCTGCTTCCCGGAACTCCCGGTCCCTGCACCCGGGCATGCAGGTCTCGACCGGCCTGGCGCCCAAATCCATGCCATTTCATACCTGGAGGTCGCCCATGTCCCGACTTCGACTCGTCCTCCTCCTCCTGGCCCTGGTCGCCCTGGCAGTCCCCGGGCGGGCCGGCAACCCGCCGCCTCCCCCCGACTACTTCCCACTGGGAACCGGCTACACTTGGGACTACCAGTCCGTGACCGACGCCGGCAAGAAGTCCACCTTCTCGATCAGGGTCCTGGCCGTCGACGCCAATTCGGTCTGGCAGGTGGCCATCGAGAATCCCTGGCAGACCATCCACGAGTACTACACCAAGCCAGCGGGCTGGGTGCTGGACCACAAGCAGGTCTATACCAAGAACGACATGGTGGGCGAGTTCAAGCCGGTCAAGAAGTATCTCCGCAATCCCCTGACCGTCGGAGCCACCTGGACCTGGAGCGGCCAGGGGATGATGGATGTGGACATCGAGGAGTCCAACTCCGTGTCCGGTCCCGAGACCGTCGTGGTCCCGGCCGGGAAGTTCTCGGCGATGAAGGTCACCACCGAGGTGACCCAGGGCGGCCAGAAGGTGACCAAGCAGTACTGGTACGCGAACCACGTCGGCCTGGTGAAGTCCAAGACCGACAGCGGCTCGGTGCAGTCCACCACCGAGTTGCTCAAGTACACCTTCCCCAAGCGCAAGTAGCCTCTCGTCGACCCGCCGCGCGTCCCGGGTCGCCTGGGGGGTCGGGGCGCGCGGGATTTCATGGCTTTTTCAGGGCTGCAAAGGTATTCTGGCCAGAATCGGGAGGACGACGAACTTGACCAGCACCATGGAACCGCTCTGCCTGGAGACCCTTCGCAACGTCGAACTGGACCTCAGCCGTTTGCTCTGCAACAGGACCGAGGAGCCCGAGGAGAAGGCGGCTGAAAGCCTTCCCGTGGACCGGTTCGCTCCCGACTACGGCGAGCGCTGGAGCCCCAACAAGGGCGACCACACCCCCTGGCCCCGTCTGCTCCGGCAGGGTTAGGC
>CAZQPM010000126.1:0-10623 GCA_964595195.1 uncultured Burkholderiales bacterium
AGATCGGCAGCCTGCACACCCTGCAGCAGGTCGTCGACCGACTGGCCCCGCAGGCCAGCCGGCCGGCCCCTTCGCTGGCCGGCAGGAATGGCAACGGCGCCTCCCGCAGGCCGCCGGTGGCCGAGACCGTGCTGGCCATCGTCGCCGAGAAGACGGGCTACCCGGTGGAGATGCTGCGCCTGGACATGGACCTGGAGGCCGATCTGGGCATCGACTCGATCAAGCGCGTCGAGATCCTGGCCGCCGTCGAGGAACGCCTCCCGGGCCTGTCGGCCATCACCCCGGACGAGATCGGCAGCCTGCACACCCTGCAGCAGGTCGTCGACCGACTGGCCGGGGGAACCCCGCCGGACCCCGGAGGTAGGGGCGGAGGGGGCCGCCCCGCCCCGAGAACCGAGGAATCGGGGGCGGGGCCCGCCAGGACGGAGGAGGGCGCGCTCGCCGGAGCGCGCAATCAGGCCGTGCCCCTGGCCGAGCGGAGGGTCCTGCGGATGGAGGCCTGCCCGGCCCCGCCCGAGATCGGGTTGCCCTCCTCCGGGACCTACCTGGTGATCGATGATGGGGACCTGGCTCCAGCGCTTCAACAAGCCCTGGAGAAGCGGGGCGCCACGGCCCGCATCGTGCCCCTGACCGAGGCCGCGCAAGCGGCCTCCAAGTCTTCTGGGGCGGGTCTGGGAGGCCTGATCCTGTTGCTGCCCGGTTCCCCCGCCGCAGCCTGGAACGCCACCACCGAGCGCCTGCTCAAGGAGTGCTTCCGAGCCGCCGCCGCGGCGGCGCCGGCGCTGAAGGCCGGACCCGCGCTGCTGGCCACCGTCAGTCGCCTGGATGGCCGCTTCGGCTTCTCGGGTTCGGGCTTCAACCCGGTGCAGGCGGGTCTGGCCGGGCTGCCCAAGGTGGCCGCCCTGGAATGGCCGCAGGCCACCTGCCGGGCCCTGGACGTGGCCCCTCACTGGCCGGCCGCCGAGGCCGCCGAGGCCCTGGCCGCCGAGCTCTGCCGACCCGGCCCCCGGGAAGTCGGCCTGTCCCCCACCGGCCGGGTCACCCCGGTCCTGCAGACATCTCCCCTGGAAGGGCGCGTCGGGACGGACCTGGAGGAGGGCGCGGTGGTCCTGGTGACGGGTGGCGCCCGGGGTGTGACGGCGGACTGCGCCCGGGCCCTGGCGGCCGCCTGCCGACCCACCCTGGTACTGCTGGGTCGCTCCCCGGAACCCACCGAGGAGCCCGAGGACCTGCGCACTGCCAGGAGTGCCGCCGACCTGAAGGCGGCCCTCTACCGACGGGCCTCGGACCAGGGACGCCAACCCCGCCCGGCCGACCTCGAACGCGAGACCCGAGCCATCCTGGCCGCCCGCGAGATCCGTCAGAACCTGGCCGAATTGCAGGCCCTGGGCGCCCGCGTCCACTACTGGCCCCTCGACGTTCGCGACGCCGCAGCGGTCGAGGCCGTCGTCCGCCGGGCCCGGCGCGAACTGGGCCCTCCGCGCGGCCTGATCCACGCCGCAGGCGTGCTGGCCGACCGGCGCATCGAGGACAAGACTCCCGAGCAGTTCGACGCGGTCTTCGACACCAAGGTGCAGGGCCTGCGCCACCTGCTGGCCGCCCTCAGGCAGGACGACCTGCACTTCATGGCCTTCTTCTCGTCGGTGACGGCACGTTTCGGCCGGCCCGGCCAGAGCGACTACGCCATGGCCAACGAGGTCATGAACAAGACGGCCCGCCTGGAAGCCCAGCGCCGTCCGGGAACCCGGGTGGTCGCCCTGGGCTGGGGGCCCTGGGAGGGAGGGATGGTGGACGACTCCCTGCGCCGCGAGTTCGAGAAGATCGGCGTCGGCCTGATCCCCAGGGAAACGGGAGCCGCCAGCCTGGTTGAGGAGTTGCGCCGGGGCGCCGCCGACGAGGTCGAGGTGCTCCTGGGCACGGGCTTTGCCGACGCCACCCGAGCCACCGAGCCCGCCGAAGTCTTCCAGCGCTCCCTGGACCTGCAGGCGAATCCCATCCTGAAGGACCACGTGCTGGCCGGCAGCCCGATTCTGCCCATGGCCCTGATGGTCGAATTCCTGGGCCAGGCCGCCATCCAGGGGAATCCGCGACACCGCCTGGTGGGCCTGGACGGCCTGAGGGTACTCCGCCCCGTGAGGGTGGCCGATCCGGCCCCCGTGGTCCGCCTGCTGGCGGCCGCACGGCGGCCGGAGGGTTCATTGTGGGCGGTCCCCGTGGAGTTGCGCCTGGGCGACGTCCTGCACGCCCGCGCCGAGGCCCTGCTGGCCGAGGACTTCCCCGCGGCTCCCGACCTGGAGGCCGGCGAGGTGGCGACCACCCCCTTCCCCGTGCAGGGTGAAGCCGCCTATCGCGAGTTCCTGTTCCATGGCCCGGGCCTGCAAGGCCTGGGCCGCATCCAGGGCTGGTCGGAGAAGGGCCTGGAGGCCACGGCCTCCCGGGCCCCCAAGCCGAGCCGATGGATGCAGAATCCCCCCTCGACGCGCTGGCTCACCGACCCGCTGGTGCTGGACTGTGCCCTGCAGGCCGGTCTGCTGTGGAGCGGCGTGGCCAAGGGGACGCCTTCCCTTCCCCTCTTCGGGGGGTCCTACCGGCAGTTCCGCGAATCCTTCCCCTCCAAGGTCCGACTGGTCTTCCAGGTTCGCTTCTCCTCCTCGATGCGCCTGGCCGGAGACGTGCTGGTCCTGGACAAGGACGGTCTGGTGGCCGCCTGGACGGGGATCGAATGGGCCCTGGACCCCTCGCTGAGGGCCGCCTTCGCCGCAGGGAGCCTGGCCACCCGATGAGCCGATCGATCGCCGTCGTCGGGATCGGCCTGGTCCTCCCGGGAGCCCGCTCCGTCGCGGAATACTGGGACCGCCTGCTGGCGGGCCGGGACCTGGCCCGTGAGGTTCCCCCGGGCCGCTGGGCGCTGCCTCCGGCCAGCGCCCTGGGCCGCGCCCCGGGGCCCGACCGCGTCCTCTCCCTGCGAGGCTGCTTCGTGGAGAGCGCGCCGTTCTCGGCCACGGGCCTGCAACTGGACCTGGCCGCCCTGGGTGACCTGGACCCGCTCTTCCAGATGCCCCTGGAGGCTGCTCGTCAGGCCCTGGACGATGCCGTCGAACCCGACCTGCGCCGCACGGGGCTGGTCATGGCCTCGATCGCCTTGCCGACCCAGCGCACCTCGGCGCTGACCTGGGAGACCCTGGGGCGGGACTTCGAACGGCGCCTGCGCGGCGACGTCCGCCCCGCCCGGCTGCCCTCACCCTGGAACACCGGGGCGGTGGGCTTGTCGGCGGGTCTGGTGGCCCGGGCCCTGGGCCTGGAGGCGGGGGCCTGGACCCTGGATGCGGCCTGTGCGTCGTCCCTGTACGCCGTGCACCTGGCCTGCGAGGAGTTGCTGGCTGGCCGGACCGATGCGATGCTGGCCGGCGGCCTGTCGCGACCGGATTGCTTGTATACGCAGATGGGCTTCTCGGCTCTGCACGCCCTGTCTCCCTCCGGCCGCTGTTCTCCTTTCGATGAGGCCGCCGACGGCCTGCTGGTGGGTGAGGGCTGCGGACTGGTCCTGCTGAAGCGACTGGAGGACGCCCTGCGAGACGAGGACCGGATCTACGGAGTGATCCGCGGCGCAGGATTGTCCAACGACATCGAAGGGAACCTGCTGGCCCCCAATTCCAACGGGCAACTGCGCTCCATGCGAGCGGCCTACCGGGCCGCGGGCTGGCGGCCATCGGAGGTCGAACTGGTGGAGTGCCACGGCACGGGCACCCCCACCGGGGACGCCGTGGAGTTTGCCAGCCTGCTGCGCCTGTGGGAGGGCAGCGGACGTCCCGGCGGCTGCGCCCTGGGTTCGGTAAAGTCCATGATCGGTCACCTCCTGACCGGAGCAGGAGCCGCGGGGCTGATCAAGGTCCTGCTCAGCCTGCACCACGGACAGCGAGCCCCCCAGGCCAACTTCCGGCGCCCGGGGTCCGACATTCCCCTGGCCGGCAGTCCCTTCCGGATACCGACCCGTCCCGAACCCTGGGAACGCCGCTCGCAGGACGCCCTGCGCCGCGCTGCCGTCAGCGGATTCGGCTTTGGCGGCATCAATGCCCACCTGTTGGTGGAGGAATGGGACCCCGACCGGGCTCCGGCCCGGGTTCCCCGGGCCCGCCCCGAAGCCGTGGCCGGCGAGAGCGACCGGGTGCCGGTCGCCGTGGTCGGCATGGCCTGCCACTTCGGGCGCCTGCCCGGCTTGCAGGAGTTCCAGAAGATGGTACTGCAAGGGTCCAGCGCCCTGACGGTGCGCCCGGCGGACCGCTGGTGCCACGCCGAGGAGGGCTTGGACCTGCCCGAGGTCCGCGGAGCCTGGGTGGAGGCCGTGGAGATCCCCGTGGGTCGATTCCGCGTCCCCCCCGCCGACCTGCCCGCCCTTCTTCCCCAACAGACCCTGATGCTCCAGGTGGCGGCCCAGGCCATGGAGGATGCCGGACTGCCCCTGCGGGAGCGTCGCGAGCAGGCCGGGGTGCTGATCGGCCTGGGCCTGGATCTGGGTGCTACGAACTTCCACCTGCGCTGGGCCCTGACCGAGAAGGTCCAGGAATGGGCCAGGGAACTCTCCCTTGGTCCCGACCAGACCGCGGCCTGGCTGACCGAACTGCGGGACCAGGCCTGTCCGGCCCTGGATTCCCCCCGCACCATGGGGGCCCTGGGCAGCATCGTGGCCAGCCGGATCGCCCGGGAATTCCAGTTCGGGGGGCCCTCCTACGCGGTCTCCGCCGAGGAGGCCTCCGGCCTGCGCGCCCTGGAGACGGCCCTGCGTGCCCTGCAGAGAGGGGATCTGGAGGTCGCCCTGGTCGGTGCGGTCGACCTGTGCGGTGACATTCGCAGCGTAGCCAGCACGGTCCGAACCCTGGGCGACCCGCGCCCCTTCGACCGGGACTCCACCGGAACGGCCGTCGGCGAGGGGGCCGTGGCCCTGGTGCTCAAGCGTCTGGATGACGCCGTCCGCGACGGCGACCGCGTCTACTCGATCCTGCGCGGAGTCGGCTCGGCCAGCGCGGGCCACTTCGAACAAGGCCCGGACGCCGCCGTCTACCGCCGGGCCCTGGAACAGGCCTACGCCGACGCGGGCCTGGACGCGGCCACGGTCACCTACCTGGAGGCTCACGGCAGCGGAGATCCCCGGGAGGACCAGGTGGAGGCCCGGGCCCTGCTGGATTACTTCGCCCGGGGGCGCACCCCCCTGGCCCTGGGCGCGCTCTCACCGATCATCGGGATGACCGGCGCCGCTTCAGGACTGGCCGCGCTGGTCAAGGCATCCCTGTGCCTGTATCAGGAGATCCTTCCTCCCCTGCCTGGCTTCCAGCGCCCGCTGGAGGGCCCCGAATGGACGGAGGGGCGCCTCCATGCGCCCCAGGAACCGTCCTACTGGCTGCGCAACCGCGAGCAGGGTCCGCGCCGCGCGGGGGTCAGCAGCATGACCCGCGACGGCCAGTGCCTGCACGTGGTCCTGGAGGGCCATGAAGCCCAGGCGCGGGCGACCGAGCGGCAGCAGTCCCTGGGCCCGGACCCGGTGGCCCTGTTCCCGGTCTTCGGCCAGGACCCCGGGGCCCTCGTGGCGGAACTCCAGCGCCTGGAGGACAGCCTGCCGGAAGTCCCGCTGCAGGATGCGGCCCGGGCCTGGTGGGCGTCCCAACGCCGGCGCAACGGACGGCTGGCCGTGGCCCTGGTCTGTTCGACCCCTGCCGAGGCCCGCCGAGCCGCTGGCGACGCCAGGCGGCACCTGAAGGCCAACCCCGAACAATCCCTGGACGGACCGGGGGGGGTCTTCTACTCACCGGAACCGCTGGCCGAGTCGGGCCGCCTGGCCTTCGTCTACCCCGGGTCCGGCAACCACTTCCTGGGCATGGGCCGCAGTCTGGGCGTGCGCTTCCCTGAGGTCATGCGCAGCCTGGACCTGGAGAGCCGACGCATGGCCGACCAGTTCATGGTCCGCTCGTGCCAACCCTACCGCATCTCCTGGGAACCCCACTGGCAGCGGCAGGCCGCCGACGAACTGGCCTCCGACTCGCACAAGATGATGTTCGGCCAGGTGTCCTACGGCCTCGTGGTGACCGACCTGTTGCGCCGCCTGGGGATCGAGCCATCCGCCGCCCTGGGCTACAGCCTGGGCGAGTCCTCGGCCCTTTTCGCCCTGCGGGCCTGGCCGGACCGCGACGAGATGCTGGGTCGCCTGGACCACTCGACGATCTTCCGCGAGGACCTGTCCGGGCCGTGCCGCGCCGCCCGGGCCGCCTGGAGCCTGCCCGAGGACCAGCCCTTCGAATGGGTGGCCGCGGTGGTCACCCGGCCGGCCGCTGAGGTCCGCGCGGTCCTGGGCGAGGTCCCCCTGGCCCGCCTCCTGATCGTCAACACCGACGACGAGTGCGTGGTCGGCGGTCCCCGAGAGGCCGTGACGGACCTGACCCGGCGCCTGGAATGCGAGGCCATCCTGGTGGAAGGGGTGGACACCGTCCACTGCGACGCCCTGGAGCCCATCTCCCGCGAATACCGGGACCTGCACCTGCTGCCGACCGCCCCCCCGGACGGCCTCCAGTTCTACGGAGGCCACGCCGGAAGCACCTACGACCTGTCCTCGGAATCCGCCGCCGACTCGATCCTCAGCCACGCCCTGCACGGTTTCGACTTCCCGGCCTTGATCCGCCGGGCCTACGAGGATGGAGTCCGAATCTTCGTGGAGGTCGGCCCTCGCGGCTCGTGCTCGCGCATGATTCGCAATATCCTGGGGGATCGCCCGCACCTGGCCCGCAGCGCCAGCGCCCGGGGCCAGGGAGAACTGGCCGCCCTGTTGCGCCTGGTGGCCTCGCTGTTGGCCGAGGGGCTGCGGCCGGACCTGGACCTTCTGTACCCCGAGCCCGCCCCGGAACCCGCCCGGCCCGGGGTCACCGTCCGAGTGGCTCTGGGACGCCCAGCCCCCCAGCCCCGCCCGCCGGCCCCTTCCCGGGCCTCGGACAACGGCGCCCTCCGGTCCGCCGACCCGGGACGGGTCTCCGGCCCCCGGCAGTTCCCGGTGCCTGCCGTCCACGAGGCGACATCTGCAGCCGACGAGCCGAACGTCCCAGCCACGCACCAGGCTTCTCCTCCCGCTCGCCTGGCAGCCCCGATTCCCGCGCCGGCGGACCCTATCGTCCTTGCGCAACCGCGGACCCCGGCCCCGGCGGCACCGGCGGGCTCCCCTGTCAGCGGTGGCGTGGCCGCCCTGGCGCGTCAACTGAGCGCCTCGGCAACCGCCACCTGGCAGGCCCACGACGCCTGGTTGCGCTTCTCGACTGAAGGGGTCGAGGTCCTGGGCTCGCTCCTGGCCCGCCAGGCCGGGTTGCTGGCCGCGGTCGACGATCCCAGCGCGCTCGGCGTCGCTCGCTCCGATGAGCCGGAGGTCCCCGGTCGGGCCGACTTCTCGATCCAGATGGTTGCCGACGCACCTTCATCGGCCGCTGGTGGTTACGTGCGGGGACACAAACCCAGCCTGGCGCCGCCCGACCTGGCGGTGTGGCTGAACCGCGAGCAGTGCCTGCAGTTCGCCGTGGGACGCATCGGCGACGTGCTGGGCCCGGCCTTTGCCGCGATCGACCACCACCCCACCCGGGTCCGTCTGCCCGACGAGCCCCTGATGCTGGTGGACCGCATCCTCCAGGTGGAGGGTGAACCCCTCTCCCTGGGCCCCGGCCGCCTGGTGACCGAGCACGATATCCTGCCGGGCATGTGGTACCTGGACGGAGGGCGCGCCCCGGTCTTCCTGTCGGTGGAGGCCGGTCAGGCCGATCTGTTCCTGTCGGGCTGGCTGGGCATCGACCTGGTGACCCGGGGCCAGAGGGTCTACCGCCTCCTGGACGCCACCGTATCCTTCCATCGGGGGTTGCCCGTCCCCGGCGAGACGGTCCGCTACGATATCCGCATCGACCGCTTCGTCCACCAGGGCCAGACCTGGCTCTTCTTCTTTGAATACGAGGGAACCATCAACGGTCAGACCTTCCTGACGATGCGCCAGGGCTGCGCCGGTTTCTTCACCCATCAGGAGATCCAGGAGAACCGGGGGCTGGTCCTGACCGAAGAAGATCTGGCTCCCAAGCAGGGGCGGAGGGGTGCCGACGTGCGCGACCTGGTACCCCTGACGGCGGAGTCCTACAGCGAGGAGCAGGTCGAGGCCCTGCGCCAGGGGGACCTGGTTGCCTGTTTCGGCACGGACTTTGCAGGGCTCGCCCTGACCCGACCGGTGGCCCTGCCGGGAGGCCTGTTGCGCCTGATCCACCGGGTCCCGGAGTGCGACCCCCAGGGGGGCCGTTGGGGCTTGGGAATGGTCCGGGCCGAAGCCGACGTGCATCCCGACGACTGGTACCTGACCTGCCACTTCGTGGACGACATGGTCATGCCGGGGACCCTGATGTACGAGTGCTGCGCCCACGCCCTGCGCTTCCTGCTGACCCGCATGGGATGGGTGGGTGAGGCCGACCACCTGGCCTACGAGCCGGTACCCGAGGTTCACGCCCAACTGAAGTGCCGCGGACCGGTGACCCGAAGTACCCGCGTCGTGTGCTACCAGGTGGAGATCAAGGAGATCGGGTATCGACCCGAGCCCTACGTGATCGCCGACGCCCTGATGTTCGCCGACGGCAAGCGCATCGTGGGGTTCCAGGACATCTCGATGCAGGTGACCGGAACCACGGGCAGGCAACTGGAACAACTGTGGGCCTCCCGGAACTCCGGCCCCGACGAGCGGACGCCGGCCGCAGGTGTCCCGCCGGCTCCCGATCCCAGGCGGACCGTGCCGGTTGCGCCCGTGCACCTGCCGAAGGCGCTGGCCCCCGGAGCCGTACCCCTCGCCCCCGAGGGCCCGCCGGAGATACCCACCGGCCACCGCGGCGACGCGATCCTGCCCCCGCTCTACGACCGCGAGAGCCTGCTGCAGTTCGCCACGGGTCTCCCCTCTCAGGCCTTCGGCCCGCACTTCCGGGCCTTCGACCAGCGCTTCATCGCCCGGCTGCCGGGCCCGCCCTACCAGTTCCTGGACCGCCTGACCCGCGTGGACCACCCCTTCATGAGGATGGAACCGGGGGGCTGGGTCGAGGCCCAGTATGACGTCCCCCCGGACGCCTGGTACTTCCGGGCCAACCGCCAGCCGACGATGCCCTTCTGCGTGCTGCTGGAGATCCCACTGCAGGCCTGCGGCTGGCTGTCGGCCTTCGCCGGTTCCTCCAGTCGCAGCCCCTTGGATCTGCACTACCGCAACCTGGGTGGCACGGCCACCCTGCACCGCGAGTTGACATCGGCCACCGGGACGGTGACGATCCGGGTCCGCATGACCAAGGCCTCCGAGGCCGGCGGTCTGATCGTCCAGTCCTTCGACCTGTGGATGGGGGTTGGAGGGCAGCCCCTCTACGAAGGTCAGACCACCTTCGGCTTCTTCCCGCCCGAGTCGTTGGCTCGCCAATTGGGTGTCCGCGACGCCGCCCAGCGCACCTGGACCCCCGACCGCCGGGGCCGGATCCTGGACCTGCCGGACCAGCACCCCGTGACTCCAGACGATCCCCGAACCGACCCGGCCCGAGCCCTGGACCTGCCCGGACGGGCCCTGCTGATGTTGGACCGGATCGAGTGGGTCCCGGACGGCGGTCCGCAGGGGCTGGGCTATCTGGCCGGTACCCGCCGGGTGGACCCCGGAGAGTGGTTCTTCCAGGCGCACTTCTACCAGGACCCCGTGATCCCGGGCTCGCTGGGCTTGGAGTCCTTCCTGCAGTTGTTGAAGGTGGCCGCCCTGGAGATCTGGCCCGAGTGCGCTGATACGCATCGCTTCGAGTGCATCCTGACCGGTGAGCCGCACACCTGGGTCTACCGGGGCCAGGTGGTCCCCACGAACCACCAGGTCACCGTGGATGCCTGCCTGACCGAGCGCCGCGCCGGCCCCGAGCCGGTGTTGAAGGCCGACGGCTTCCTCCGCGTGGACGGACTGCCCATCTACGAGATGCGCGACTTCGGAATCCGGCTGGTGAGGCGATAGAAGCCAGCGGCGACCCGGCTGCCGTGAGCCCCCGTGGGGCTACTTCAGGTCTTCAGGGTAGCGTGCGGTGCGCGCCGCCTTGAGCACGGCGGCCGGCCCTCCCTTGCGCTCCAGGCCCAGGAACAGGCGAAGGCCCTCGCCGTAGTCCGGATCCGGTGAGGCGGCCAGGGCCCGGGCCCAGCCCGATTCACCGACCATCAGCAGCAGCCGGTATTCCACCCACCGGGCGAACCCCTCGGTGACCGTGCGGTCCTGCGGGGGGCTGTTGGTGGACTGCCAGGCGTGGGTCAGTTCGTGGGCCATGCAGGCCATGGTAGCGGAGGGAGACTGCCCGGCGACGACCCAGATGGTCTCGGGATCGAAGGGCCGGTAGTAACCGCGGACCGAGATGGTCCGCCCTCCACCCGAAAGATAGTGCACCTGCACCTCTTCCTGGGGCCTCACCTTGAGCAGGATCTCCCGAGGTACCGTCACCCCCAGGCCCGCCACCAGTTGCCGCGTGCGGGCGAAGACGGCAGCCCCATCCTCGTCTCCCTGCACGACCTCTTCCGAAGAGGCTGCAGCGGGACCGAGGAGCACCAGCGCCACCAGGAGCCATCGCAGCC